>JAGRGG010000073.1 GCA_020445645.1 Geminicoccaceae bacterium
TACACTCTTTCCGGCGCCCCTTCCTGTTCTTCGATGTAGCGCTGGATCATCTCGTCGGTGATCGCCCCTGAACTCACCGCCAGATAGCCGCGCGCCCAAAAGTGCCGGCCCCAGAACTGCTTGCGCAGGTGCGCGAACTCGGAGAGCAGAATGCGCGAACTGAGGCCCTTGAGCCACCGCACGATCTTCGAGACCGGCTGCGTCGGGCGATGGCCGATGAACATGTGCACGTGATCGCTGGCGATTTTGCCCGTGACGAACTCGATCTCGTGCTCGACCGCGATCTGACGCAGCACATCGCGTGTTCGGATCGCCACCTGCCCGGTGAGCACCCGCTTGCGGTATTTCGGCACCCAGACCAGGTGCACCTTGAGGTCGGTCTTGGTGTGAGCGCCGAGTTGGTAACGTCGCATGGCAACAGGCTAAACCCTCGCTTCGCCTGAAGGCGAGGGTTTTCCACCATCCCCGACCGGTACAATAATACATTATAAATATGTGTTAGTTTTTGCAATGCCCTTGTAAACTGTGAATTACGCACCTATTGATACGGACGAGCCGTTCTGCGTCCTTTGGGGAAGCCCCCATGCGCTACTTTCCAATCTTCGTCGACCTTGACAGGAAGCTGGTCCTCATCGTCGGCGGCGGCGAGCAGGCGGCGCAGAAGGCGCGCCTGTTGCGCAAGACGACGGCGACGCTCCTCGTCGTGGCACCCGCGCTTTGCCCCGAACTCCAGGATCTGAAGGCGAAGGGGCGGCTGTGCCATCTAGGCGCCGACCTCAAGCCTGAACACCTGAAAGGCTGCGCGCTCGCCTACGGGTGCGGTGAGGACAAGGCGACCAACGTGGGGCTCTCCCTTCTCGCCCGCGCAGAAGGGGTTCCGGTCAACGTCGTCGACACGCCGCAGCTTTGCACCTTCATCACCCCGGCCCTCGTCGACCGTGATCCGATCGTGATAGCGATCGGCTCCGAAGGGGCGGCGCCGGTCCTGGTCCGGCGCATCCGCACCATGCTGGAAGCAAGCCTGCCCGCCCGCCTCGGCGGCTTGGCCACGCTCGCGCAGGGTCTGCGGCGGCGGGTGGCGGCGCGGCTGAAGCCCGCCTCCTTACGGCGGGGCTACTGGGAAGGCTTCTTCGATGGCCCGGCCGCCGAGGCCGCCCTTCGCGGCGACGAGGCGGGCGCGGAACGCCTCGCCATCGAGGCTCTGGAAAGGGGAGAGGCGGACGGGAACGCCCGCGTCGGCCGGGTGAGCCTCGTCGGAGCCGGTCCCGGCGACCCCGACCTTCTCACCCTCAAGGCCGTGCAAGCGCTCCAGGCGGCCGACGTCATCGTCGCCGACCGCCTCGTCCCGGCGACGATCCTGGAGAAGGCACGGCGCGACGCGCGGCGGATCCACGTCGGCAAGACGCCGGGTGGCCCCTCGACGCCGCAGGGCGAGATCGACGCCATCCTCGTCGCAGAAGCGCGCGCCGGCAACCAAGTCGTCCGCCTCAAGGGCGGCGACCCCTTCGTCTTCGGGCGCACCGTCGAGGAGATCGAGGCGCTGCACGCGGCCGGGATCGCCGTCGAGGTGGTGCCGGGCGTGACGGCGGCCCTCGGCGCCGCCGCTTCGGTCCGAGTCGCCGTCACGGCGCGGGGCGAGCGGCGCGCGTTCACGATCCTGACCGGCGCCACCGCCGAGGGGCCGGCCGAGCACGATTGGCGGGCGCTCGCAAGGCCGGGGCAGGCGCTCGCCGTCTACATGGGCGTCGGCACGGCGGCGCTTCTCGAACGCCGCCTCCTCACGCACGGCATCGACCCCCTTACCCCCGTCACCGTCGTCGAGAACGCGACCCTGCCAACCGAGAAGGCGGCGACGGGCACGGTCGACGGCCTCACCTCGCTCATCATCGACCATGCGATCAAGGGGCCGGCCGTGATCTTCGTCGGCGCGGCCCCGCTCGATACCCGGGCCGACGACGCCCCGCCGCACCCACCCTTTCCCCACTGCCGCCTTCTGGAGCGCCCTTTGATGGCTCCCCACGTCCTCACCGCCAACCGCCTCGCCTTCGGCGACGTCGTTTTCCTGGGATCCGACGGCTGGACGGCGTCCATCGCCGACGCCGAGGTCGCCCGCGACGCCGAAGCTCTCGCCGGCCTCGAACGCCGCGCCAGGGTCGACGCCGCGGCCGCCCGCGTCATCGAACCCTACGCGGTCGAGATCGCCGAGGAGGACGGCACGCCCGTGCCCGTCAAGCTGCGCGAGCGCCTGCGCACGCTCGGCCCCTCCGTCCGCACCGACCTCGGCTATCAAGCCGCGTTCCAGGGGAGGTATCCCTAGCATGTACCGCTACGACGAGTTCGACCACCGCTTCGTGCGGGAGCGCACTGCCCAGTTCGCGGACCAAGTGCGCCGCCGCCTGGACGGCACCCTCACCGAGGACGAGTTCAAGCCGCTCCGGCTCATGAACGGCCTCTACCTCCAGCTCCACGCCTACATGCTCAGGATCGCCATTCCCTACGGCACCCTGTCCGCCCGCCAGATGCGGCGCCTCGCCGACATCGCCGAAAGGTATGACCGCGGCTACGGCCACTTCACGACCCGGCAGAACATCCAGTTTCACTGGGCGCAGTTGAAGGACGTGCCCGAGATCCTGGAGAAGCTGGCCGAGGTCGAGATGCACGCCATCCAGACCTCGGGCAACTGCATCAGGAACGTCACGACCGACCAGTGGGCCGGCGCCGCCGCCGACGAGATCATGGACCCCCGCCCCTGGTGCGAGCTGCTCCGCCAGTGGTCGAGCCTGCACCCCGAGTTCAGCTTCCTGCCGCGCAAGTTCAAGTTCGCCGTCACGGGCGCGCCGAACGACCGCGCCGTCTGCCGCGGCCACGACATCGGCCTTCGGATGCACACGAACGAGGCGGGCGAGCCCGGCTTCGAGGTGATGGTCGGCGGCGGGCTCGGCCGCACGCCGATGCTCGGCAAGACCGTGCGCGACTTCCTGCCGGTGGGCGAGCTTCTGCCCTACGTCACGGCGATCATGCGGGTCTACAACCGCTTCGGGCGCCGCGACAACAAGTTCAAGGCGAGGGTGAAGATCCTCGTCCACGACCTCGGCCTCGACGCCTTCAAGACCGAGGTCGAGGCCGAGTACGCGAAGGGCGACCATGAGCACGAGGTCGAGGTCTCGGGCGACGAGCTCCAGCGCATCCGGGCCTACTTCGCGCCGCCCGCCTACGAGGATCTCCCCGAGCGCGACCCGGAGCACGACCGCCGCGTGTTCCAGGACAAGGACTTCGCGCAGTGGGTCCGCGCCAACGTCGCCAAGCACAAGGTCCAGGGCTACGCCATCGTCAACGTCTCGCTCAAGCCGATCGGCGGCATTCCGGGCGACGCCTCGGCGGAGCAGATGCGCGCCGTCGCCGACCTCGCCGAACGCTACGGCAAGGGGGAGATCCGGGTCACGCACGAGCAGAACCTCGTCCTGCCCCACGTGCGCCGACAGGACCTGCACGCGCTCTGGCAGGCCCTGGAACGGCACGACCTCGCCACCCCGAACCTCGGGCTCGTCACCGATATCATCGCCTGCCCCGGCCTCGACTACTGTGCGCTCGCCACCGCCCGCTCGATCCCGGTGGCGCAGGCGATCAGCCGCCGCTTCGAGGGCGTCGCAAGGCAGGACGAGATCGGCGAATTGAAGATCAAGATCTCGGGCTGCATCAACGCCTGCGGCCACCACCACGTCGGCCACATCGGCATCCTCGGCCTCGATAAGCAAGGCAAGGAGTTCTACCAGATCACGGTCGGCGGCTCCGGCGCCGAGGACGCCGCGATCGGCCGGATCCTGGGACCCGGCTTCGCCGCCGAGGAAGTGCCGGACGCGATCGAGCGCCTCGTCCAGGGCTACCTCAAGGGGCGCAACGACAGGACCGAACCCTTCCTCGCCTGGACGCGGCGGGTCGGCCAGCAGGAACTGAAGGAGGCTCTTTATGCCGCTGCTTAAAAAGGGCGTCTTCGTGGAGGACGCATGGATCTTCGTTGCCGATGACGTGCCGATCCCATCAAAGGGGCCTATCGTCGTCGGCCTCGATCGGCTGGAGGCCGAGGGTGACGCCATTGCCCCCGCCCGCCGCCTCGGCGTCCGTCTCAAGGCCGGCGAGCGCGTCGAGCGTCTGGCGCCCCACCTCCAACGCCTCGACCTCGTGGCGCTGGAATTTCCCGTCTTCAGCGACGGCCGCGCCTTCTCCGCCGCCGCCATGCTGAGGAAGCGGATGGGCTTTGCGGGCGAAATCCGGGCGACGGGGCAGGTCCGGGTCGACCTCCACCCCTTCATGCGCCGCACAGGCTTCGACGCCTTCCAGATCGAGGACGACGCCCGCGTGCTCCGCTCCTGGCGGGACGCCGATATCGCCGTCGACCTCGCCTACCAGCCCGACGACGCGACCAGGGACGGTCCGCTTCCGGTCTGGGAAGCGAGGCGCCGCCATCGGCGCGAGGCGGCCTGATCGCCGCCGGAACGTTGCGCGCGCTGGCTCGTTTTGCCCCCGGACACCGACCATTCAAGGGAGCGAGACCCGTGGAAACCCGTACCGACGACGACGCGAAGAAGAAGGTCTGGAGCCTCATCAAGGACGTCCAGGTGGCGATGATGGTGAGCCACCACGAGGACCACCTGCACGGCCGGCCGATGGTCGCGGTCGACAGGGAGTTCGACGGCACCCTTTGGTTCTTCACCCGTTGGGACGCGCCCAAGGTCGAGCAGTTCCGCAAGGATCCCCGCGTCCTCCTCGCCTACAGCGACCCCGACGATCAGGTCTACGTCTCGATCTCGGGCAGCGCCGAGATCCTGCGCGACAAGGCCCTGACCGACGCGCACTGGAAGGAAGCCATGCGGACGTGGTTCCCGAAGGGCAAGGACGACCCCGAGCTCGCCCTCATCAAGGTCGAGGCCCAGGGCGCCGAATACTGGGATGCCCCCTCCTCGACGATGGTCTACGCCTACGGCTACCTGAAGGCCCGCCTCACCGGCGAGCCGCCGCATCCGGGCGACGTGGCGAAGGTGAAGCTCTAGGAGTCGGGACGCCGGTTTCCCTCGCGCCACGCCCGGCCGTGCTTCCTGCAAGAGGTGCGGCCGGCGGCATTTCGGGTGCGGGAAACGGGGTGGCGACGCGCTTGAAAGCGCCTAGACCCTTTCCGGCTGATACGGGGAGGCGATCATGGCGACGGCGGGCCGGACGATGGGGGCGAGGGAGTGGGGGCTGCTGCTGCTCCTCTCCGCGCTCTGGGGCGGGTCGTTCTTCTTCAACGAGGTGGCGCTGCGGGGTTTTCGCCCCTTCACCTTGGTTGCGTGCCGCGTCCTCCTTGCCGCGCTCATGCTCCACCTCGTCCTGCGCCTGCGCGGCGGGCGGCTGCCCTTGGGCGGGAACGCGCTCCTCGCCTTCCTCGGCATGGGAATCCTCAACAACGCCGTACCTTTCAGCCTCATCGTCTGGGGCCAGACCGAGGTGGCGAGCGGCCTCGCCTCGATCCTGAACGCGACGACGCCCCTCTTCGGCGTCCTCGTCGTCCTCCTCTTCCTCCCCGACGAGCGCCCGACGTGGAACCGCTACCTGGGCGTCCTCGTCGGCTTCCTCGGCGTGGCGTTCATGCTCGGCGTCGGGGCGTTGAAGGGGCTGGGCGGAAACCTTCTCGGGCAGTGCGCCATCCTGGGCGCGGCCTTGTCCTACGCCCTCTCCGGCGCCTTCGGGCGGCGCTTCGCCCGGCTCGGCATCACGCCACTCCAGACGGCGGCGGGGCAGACGAGCGCCGCTTCCCTCCTCCTCGTGCCGGTGGCGCTCCTCGTCGATGCGCCCTGGGCGCTGCCCTTGCCGGGCCTTGCTCCCGTGGCGTCCCTCCTCGCCTTGGCCACGGTCTCGACCGCGCTCGCCTACATCCTCTACTTCCGCATCCTGGCGGCGGCGGGGGCGACGAGCGTTTTTCTCGTCACCTTCCTGGTCCCCGTGAGCGCCGTCCTGCTCGGCGTCCTCGTCCTCGGCGAACGTCTGGCCATCGAGCACCTGCTCGGCATGGCGCTCATCGGCCTCGGCCTCGGCCTCATCGACGGCCGCCTTTTCCGCCGCCTTGGCGGGGGGCTCGCCCGGCCGGCGGCTTGAAACCCGCGCGCCGATGCCCTAGAGCCGTTGCCGGGCGGGATGCCGGATCACCAACGAAGGCGCAGGCATGGCGGACACGCTGCTCGACATCGTGGGCGTCGGCCGACGCTTCGGCGGGGTCACGGCCGTCAGGGACTGCTCGTTCCGGATCGAGGCGGGGTCGGTGACGGGGCTGATCGGGCCGAACGGGGCCGGCAAGACCACGCTCTTCAACATGGTCGCGGGCGCCCTCCCCCCGAGTTCGGGGCGGATCGTCTTTCTGGGCGAGGACGTGACGGGGCTGCCGGACCACCGCCTGTTCCATAAAGGCATCGTCCGCACCTTCCAAATCCCGCGCGAGTTCTCCCGGATGACCTGCCTGGAGAACCTGATGCTGGTCCCCCCCCGTCAGGGCGGCGAGAACCTGCTACGGGCGTGGCTGCGCTTTGGCGCCGTGCGCGACGAGGAGACGGGGGTGCGCGACCGGGCGCTGGAAGTCCTGGACTTCCTGTCCCTCGACCATCTGAAGGACCAGCTCGCGGCCGAGATATCGGGCGGGCAGAAGAAGCTCCTGGAGCTTGGCCGGGCGATGATGACCGACGCGAAGCTCGTCCTCCTCGACGAGCCGGGTGCCGGGGTCAACCGCACGCTGCTCGCCAAGATCGCCGAAATGATCCGCCGGCTGAACCGGGAGCGCGGCTACACGTTTTGCATCATCGAGCACGACATGGGCTTCATCGCCGAACTCTGCGACCCCGTCGTCTGCATGGCCGAAGGCAGCGTCCTGGTCCAGGGGCACATGGACCAAGTCCGCGCCGACCCCCGCGTCCTCGAAGCCTATCTCGGCCATTCGGGCACCGAGATGCTCGACCGGGGGCGGACGTGAGCCTTCTTCGCGTGGAGGACGTGCACGGCGGCTACGGCGAGGCCGACGTGCTGCACGGCGTTTCCATGCGGGTCGAGGCGCACGAGGTCGTCGCCATCGTGGGATCGAACGGCGCCGGCAAGTCGACGGCGATGAAGGCCGTCTTCGGCCTCGCCCGCGTGAGCCGGGGCCGGATCCTCCTCGACGGCGCCGACATCGCCAACCGGCAACCGGACCGGATCGTGCGGGAGGGCGTCTGCTTCGTGCCGCAGACCGAGAACGTGTTCCCTACCTTGAGCGTCGACGAGAACCTCGACATCGGGGGGTTCACCCTCAAGGAGGGCGTCCGGGAGCGCAAGGACGGGGTCTACGCCCTGTTCCCGGACTTGGTCGCCAAGCGCCGGCAGGCGGCGGGGCAGCTCTCGGGCGGACAGCGGCAGATGGTGGCGATGGGCCGTGCCCTCATGCTCCGCCCCCGCCTCCTCCTCCTCGACGAGCCGACGGCCGGGCTCTCGCCCCTCTACATGGACCAGATCTTCAAGATCGTCCGCGACGTGAACGCGACCGGCGTCGCCGTCCTCATGGTCGAGCAGAACGCGCGGCAGGCGCTCGCCATCGCCGACCGCGGCTACGTGCTGGCGACGGGGCGAAACCGCCACGAGGGGACGGGCGCCGAACTGATCGCCGACCCGGCCGTGGCCGAATCCTTCCTGGGCGGATAAGGGACGCCGATGGACATCCTGCAACTCCTCCTCTACGGCGTCGTCCTGGGCTCGATCGTGGCGCTCGGCGCCGTCGGGGTCACGCTCACCTTCGGGATCCTGGGCTTCGCCAACTTCGCCCACGGCGACCTCATGGCCTTCGGCGCCTACGTGGCGCTCGTCGCCTACACGTGGCTGGCCTTGCCGCTCTGGCTCGCCCTGCCCGCCGCCGTCGCCGCGACGGTGGCGCTCGCCCTTCTCGTCGACGCCCTCGTCTTCAGGCGGTTCCGAACGCGGCGCCCGATCGTGCTGCTCATTTCCTCCTTCGGCGTCGCCCTCATCCTGCGCTCCTTGATCCAGATCGGCTTCGGCCCCGGCACCGTCCTCTACTCGACCAGGATCCAGATCGCCGAGCGCTTCTGGGGCCTGCGCGTCAAGCCGGACCAGATCGTCATCGTCGCCCTCACCCTCGTCCTCGTCGTCCTCCTCCACCTGTTCCTGAGCCGCACCCGGACGGGCAAGGCGATGCGGGCGATGGCCGACAACCCGACGCTGGCCCGCCTGTCCGGCATCGACACCGAGAACGTGATCCGCTGGACCTGGGCGATCGGCGGCGCGCTTGCGGCGGTGGCGGGCGTCTGCCTCGGGCTCAACTCCCGCCTCTCCCCGGAGATGGGCTGGTTCCTTCTGCTTGCCGTCTTCGCCGCCGCGATCCTGGGCGGCATCGGCCGCCCCTACGGCGCGATCCTGGGGGGCTACGTCGTCGGGATCTGCGTCGAGATGTCGAACTTGGTCCTCCCCGCCGAGTACTCCCCCGTCGTGCCGTTCGCCCTTCTCGTCGTCATGCTGATCGTCAGGCCCACCGGCCTGTTCGCCGGCAGGAGCGGCTGATGGAAGCGGTCATCCTCGGCTACGGCGTCTTCTTCCTGACGCTGGGCGGCGTCTACGCCCTCCTGGCGCTCGGCCTCAACGTGCAGTGGGGCTACGTCGGGATGCTCAACGTCGGCATCGCCGCCTTCTTCGCCGTCGGCGCCTACGCGAGCGCGATCCTCACCGGCCCTGCCGACCCCGCCCACCTCGGCGGCTTCGGTCTGCCGGTCTGGCTCGGCATGAGCGGTGCCGCCTTCTTCGCGGCGTTGCTCGGCCTCGCCATCGGCCTCGTCACGCTGCGCCTGCGCTCCGACTACCTCGCCATCGCCTCGATCGGCATCGCCGAGATCGTCCGCCTCGTCCTCAAGAACGAGGACTGGCTCACCAACGGCGTGCGCGGCATCGCCGGCATCCCCCGCCCCTTCGAGGCGCTCTGGCCCGGCAACGGCGGCCTTGCGATGCTCCTCGTCGTCTGGGGCCTCGTCTTCCTCGCCTTCCTCCTGAACCACCGGGCGCACCGGAGCCCCTGGGGCCGCGTCCTGCGCGGCATCCGCGACAACGAGCCGGCGGCGCGGGCGATGGGCAAGAACAGCCTCGCCTTCCGCCTCCAGGCCTTCGTCCTCGGCTGCGCCGTCATGGGGCTCGCGGGATCCGCCTACGCCCACTTCGTCGGCTTCATCAGTCCCGAAGCCTTCGATCCCGTCTTCGCCACCTTCCTCGTCTGGGTGATGCTGATCGCGGGCGGCTCCGGCAACAATACCGGCGCCATCCTGGGCGCGCTCCTCATCTGGGGCGTCTGGTCCGGGACCGAGATCCTGACCGGCTACCTGCCGGCCGAGGTCCAGACCCAGGCCGGCGCCCTTCGCGTGCTGGCGATCGGCGTCCTCCTCCAGGCGATCCTGATCCTCCGGCCCGAAGGGCTCCTGCCCGAACGCCCGCCCCGGCCGGTCTGGCGGAAGGAGACTTCCCGATGAGCGACGACGCGCCAGACACGGAGCCCGTCGACTACATCGAGCTGATCCTGAGGGCGAGCCGCGACCAGGACATCATCCTCCTCGCGGCCAAGCTCATCCTCCAGGCGTTCGACGGCTACCACGCCCGCTCGGAGGCGATCCCGTGGGCGGCGAAGCGGGCCTTCGAGGGCCGCGATTACGCCCTGACGCTGCGCCTCGGCCACGAGCGCCTCACCCTTTGGAGCGAGTCGATCCGCGCCTTCGCCCAGCGGCTGAAGCGGGTCTTCCCCCTCCTCTCGCACGACGAGCACCATTGGGACCGCCTGGAGCGGCGTTACCTGAAGCTGATCCGGGGCCGCTACGAGGAGGACCTGGCGATGGCCTACGTCCACTCGGCGCGGCGGATGATCTACGACCGCGAGTGGACCCCCGTCGACTACGCCTTCGCCCGCGCCCCCGGCCGGGTGGCGGCGCCCGAGCGCCGGGTCCTGCGCCGGATCGAGGCGAACGGCCCCCTCGACGGGGACGCCGTGGAGCGCCTGCTCGACGTGCCGGGGCTGGAAGGTCCCTGGCGCGACCGGGCGGGCGATGCCCTAAAGGTCGCCCGCCGCGTCAACCGCACCTTCGGCGCCGAGGCCGCCGGGCTTCGGGCCGTGCTCGCCGTCGAGGCCGGGTTCTACCGCAACCGGGGCGTCTACATCGTCGCGCGGGCCGTGCTCGCGGGCGGCGCCCGGCCCCTCGTCCTCTCCCTGGAGAACGGGGAGGACGGCTTCAGCGTCGACGCCGTGCTCCTCACCGTGGGGGACGTCCACAACATCTTCAGTTCGACGCTTGCCACCTTCCACGTCACGAACCCGCACTACCACGAACTCGCGGCCTTCCTGCACGGGCTGATGCCGACCCGGCCCTTGGCCCTCCACTACGCGACGATCGGCTTCCACCACGTCGGCAAGGTCGCCGTCGTCGAGGAGGTGCGAAAAGAGATCGAGCGGAGCGGCGAGCGGCTCAGGACGGCGGCGGGGTTCAAGGGCACGGTGGCGATCGGCTTCTCGGCGCCGTCGTCGGGCTACGTCCTGAAGCTCGTCCGCGACCACCCTACCGAGGGCTACAAGTGGGGCCACTTCGCCGGCATCGACGACGTGCTCGGCAAATACCGGCAGGTGCACACGATCAACCGCACCGGGAGTATGCTCGACAACATCATCTACCATAACATCCGCCTCGACCGCGCCTGGTTCGAGGAGGACCTCCTGGACGAACTCGTCCGCTTCGCCGGCAAGACGGTGCGGCTCAAGGGCGACGCCGTGATCTTCCGCCACCTCATCGTCCAGATGAAGATGATTCCCCTGCCGATCTTCCTTGAAAAGGCGGACCCCGACGCGGCGGCGGCCGCCGTCGTCAACCTCGGCCACTGCATCAAGAACAACGCCGCCGCCGACATCTTCAACAAGGACCTCGACGGCCGCAACTACGGCGTCAGCCCCTTCCTCAAGGTCTTCCTCTTTGACTACGACGCGATCGAGCCGTTCACGACGGTCAAGATCAGGACCAACGCCGACCGGATCGAGGGCGAGGAGGACGTGCCGGACTGGGTGTTCGAGGACGGTTTCATCTTCCTGCCCGAAGAGATCGAGGCCGGGCTTCGCATCGACGATCGGAACCTCCGCCGCCTCTTTCGCGCCCATCACGGGGACTTGCTCACCCTTCGCTGGTGGCGGAACCTGCAAGAGGAGTTGGAACAAGGCCGCGTCCCCCGCATCGCCGTCTATCCCGACTCCTGCCGCATCGGGGGGGACGCGGACGGAGACGGCGGATCCCCTTGAGAGGAAGCCGCCCATGCCGCGCACCGCCTTCCTGACACTCGCCCTCCTCCTCGCCGCCTGCGCCGCCGAACGGCCGACGGCGGCGCCGTCCGCAACCACCGCGACCGTCGGCAGCCCGACCCTGGCGCTCGGCCGGTTCAGGGGGGCCAGCGGGCACGGCACCGCCGGCACCGCCCGCATCGCGTCCACCAAGGACGGCTACGTCCTCGAACTCGGCCCCGACTTCGCCTTCGACGGCGCCCCCGACCCCCGTCTCGGCTTCGGCAACGACGGCACCTACGACCCCGCGAGCGACATCGGCCCGCTGCGATCCACGACGGGCTACCAAGCCTACCCCCTGCCGGCCGACTTCGACCCCGGCAAGCACGGCGAGGTCTACGTGTGGTGCAGGAAATACGGCGTGCCGCTCGGGGTGGCGCCGCTCGACGGGTAGGCCTGGATGCGCTTCGCGTCCGCTGGCGCGAAGCGTCTACCGACCCTGAAGCCAAGCGAGGAACCTGCGGGCCGGCACGCTCTCTTCCTGCCCGCGCCGCCGGACCAGATGGTAGCCGCAAGCGGTACGCACCGGGCGATCGAGGGCGGGGACGAGGCGGCCCGCCTTGAGGAGGTCGTCGACGAGCGGGCGCCAGCCGAGGGCGAGGCCCTCGCCGGCGAGCGCCGCCTGGACGACGAGGATGTAGTTGTCGAGGGCGAGGCCGCGGCCTTGCGGCGGGGGTTCGGCGCCCGCCGCCCTGAACCATCCGTCCCAGTCGAGCCAGCGGTGGGTCGAGTCGCCCTCCAGGTGGAGAAGGGGCCAGGGGCGCAGGTCGGTGGCTTCGGTTGCGCTCGGGTGGCGGACGAGGAGTTCCGGGGCGCAGACGGGGAGCACCACCTCCGGGAACAGGGGCTCGGCGGCGCAGCCGGGCCAGCGGCCCTCGCCGAACGCGACGGCGAGGTCGACGGGCTCGGCGCGGGGATCGATCTCGGCCTGGGTCGTGAGGACGCGCACGTCGAGGCCGGTCGCGGCGCGAAAGGCGCCGAGGCGCGGCAGGAGCCAGAAGGCGGCGAAGCCGAAATCGGTGACGACGGTGAGCCGTCCGGCGCCGCCTCCGGCGCGCAGCGTCCGCACCTCGCCCTCGATGCGGTCGAGCCCCTCGCCCAGGGCCGAGAGGAGGCGCTGGCCCGCGTCGGTGAGCGCGATGCCGCGCGGCAGGCGGCGGAAGAGCGGCTGGCCGAGCGCGGCTTCCAAAAGCGCCACCTTCTGGCTCACGGCGGGCTGCGAGGTGCCGAGCGCCCGCGCCGCCCGGCTGAAGCCCTCGGCGCGGGCGGCGGCCTCGAAGGCGAGCAGCCAGGAAAGCGGCGGGAGGTGGCGGGCCGGTGCCATAAGGCAGGGCTTATAGCACCATATCGCGGCGGCGGCTTCACGGACCCATCCGATGCGCCAAGGATGAGTGGGCCGAAGGCGCCGACTTACGGCATCACAAGGAGCAGAGATGGCAGCGACAAGGCCGAACGTCCTCGTCTTCATGGCCGACCAGATGTCGCCGCTCTTCCTGCCGTTCTACGGCCACCCGGTCGTGCAGGCGCCGCACATGCAGGCGCTGGCCGACGAAGGCGTCGTGTTCGACGGCGCCTACTGCAACGTCCCCCTATGCGCCCCCGCCCGCTACGCCTTCATGAGCGGGCGGCTGCCGTCGCGGATCGGCGGGTTCGACAACGCGGCCGAGTTCCCGGCCGACGTCCCCACCTTCGCCCACGCCCTGCGGCTGTCGGGCTACCGGACGATCCTGTCCGGCAAGATGCACTTCTGCGGCGCCGACCAGCTGCACGGCTTCGAGGAGCGCCTCACGACCGACATCTACCCCGCCGACTTCGGCTGGGCCCCGGACTGGGACGCGCCGTCCGAGCGCCAGGAGTGGTTCCACAACATGTCGAGCGTGCTGGAGGCCGGTCCCTGCGTGCGGACGAACCAGCTCGACTTCGACGACGAGGTGGTCCACGCGGCCGAGCGCAAGCTCTACGAGATGGTGCGGGGACGGGACCGGCGGCCGTTCCTCATGACGGTCTCGATGTCCCACCCGCACGACCCTTTCGCCATTCCCGCCCGCTACTGGGACCTCTACGACGACGAGGCGATCGACCTTCCCGGCTTCGTCCTTCCCCCCGACGAAGCCGACCCGCACTCGATGCGGGTCCGGACGATGTGCGAGATGGACCTGACGCGTCCTACGAAGGCGCAGGTCCGGGCGGCGCGGCGGGCCTATTACGGCGCGATCTCCTACGTCGACGAGCAGTTGGGGCGGCTGCGCCGGGCGCTCGAAGCCACCGGGCTCGCCGACGACACCGTCATCGTCCTCCTCTCCGACCACGGCGAGATGCTGGGCGAGCGGGGGCTCTGGTACAAGATGACCTTCTTCGAGAGCTCGGCGCGCATCCCGCTCGTCGTCCACGCGCCGGGGCGCTTCGGGGCGGGCCGGGCGAAGGAGGCCGTGTCGTCGATGGACCTCCTGCCCACCTTCCTCGACCTCGCCGGCGCGCCCTCGATCCCGACCCCGATCGAGGGGCGGAGCCTCCTGCCCCACCTGGAGGGACGCGGGGGGCACGACGGCGTCATCGCCGAATACATGGCCGAGGGCGCCGTCGCGCCCATCGTCATGCTGCGGCGGGGCCGCCACAAGTTCGTCCATTCCCCGGCCGACCCGGACCAGCTCTACGACCTCGAAGCCGACCCCCTGGAACGGACCAACCTCGCAACCGACCCCGCCCACGCCGGCCGCGTGGAAGCCTTCCGCGCCGAGGCGGCAACGGTCTGGGACCTGCCGCGGTTGCACGAAGAGGTGCTCGCAAGCCAGCGGCGGCGGCGGTTCGTCCACGCGGCCTTGAAAGAGGGCACCGCCTCGGCCTGGGACTACCAGCCCTTCGTCGACGCCAGGAACCAGTACGTGCGCAGCCACATGCCCCTCGACGACGTCGAGGCGATGGCGCGCTTTCCCCGTCCTTGAGCGACCCCACCGTCAACCAACCATCAGGAGGACACGCCCCGTGCAACCCCGGATCCTCGCTTTCGCCCTCGCCCTCGGCACGCTCCCCTTCGCCGCCAGCGCGGCCGACGACGCTGCCTGCGCCACGGTGCGGATGGCGGATCCCGGCTGGACCGACATCGCCTCCACCAACGCCCTCCTCGGCACCGTCCTTGAACCCTTGGGCTACGAGCAGGACATCAAGACCCTCTCGGTGCCGATCATCTACGACAGCCTGAAGAACAACCGCATCGACGCCTTCCTGGGTTCCTGGCAGCCGGCGCACAAGGCGATGCTGGAGCCGCTCGTCTCGGCGGGCAAGGTCGAGCAGGTGACGACGAACCTGTCCGGGGTGAAGTTTACCCTCGCCGTCCCGTCCTACGTCGCGGCCGACGGGGTGACGAAGGTCGAGGACCTCGCCGCCCACGCCGACCAGTTCAAGAGCGAGATCTACGGCATCGAGCCGGGTGCCGCCGCCAACGAGAACATGCACAAGATGCTCGACGCCGGCGCCTACGGCCTCAAGGGCTGGACCCTCGTCGAGTCGAGCGAGCAGGCGATGCTGTCCCAGGTCGACCGGGCCGAGCGGCGCAAGAACTGGATCGTCTTCCTCGCCTGGGAGCCGCACCCGATGAACATCCACCACGACCTCACCTACCTCTCGGGCGGCGTCGACTATTTCGGCGAGAACTACGGCTCCTCCGAGGTCCGCACCCTCGCCCGCACCGGGTTCGCCAAGGCGTGCCCGAACCTCGACAAGCTGCTCTCGCAGATGACGTTCACCGTGCCGATGGAAAACGAGATCATGGCCGGCATCCTGGACGAGGGCGAGTCGGCGGACGAGGCCGCCAGGACGTGGCTGAAGGCGCACCCCGACGTTCTGAACGCGTGGCTCGACGGGGTTGAGACCATGCAGGGCGAGGACGGGCTTCCGGCCGTGAAATCGGCGCTCGGCGTCTAGGATAGGTCACGCTTCGCGTCCGCTGGCGCGAAGCGTGACAACCCCGTCTCCCCTTGACACGCCGCCCCCGAAAATCCCCTATCAGGGCAACGCGAAACGAGGGGGAGGCGCCGTCATGCGCGCAAGGACGATCCATCTCATGGCCCTGGGCCTCGCCGCACTCGGCCACGCGGCGGAGGCGGCCGAGGGATCCTGCACCCGCTACGACGGGGTATCCGACGACCTGCTCACGGCAGGCCTGGGCGCCGCGGGCCTCGCCGGCCCCGCCCCCGCCTTCGCCGATCCTTTGAACCCTACGGCCGCCGAACTGCGCCGGCTGGCGATCTACTCGAACTACCGGGCGCTGGTCGACATGACGCCGGGCGGCGGCTACGGACGGCTCTACGGGCCGAACGTGACGAACGACGGCGTGGCCGGGACAGGCGAGGGCAAGGTCGCGGGGGTCGAGTGCCTCGCCTACACCGACGCCGCGAAGGGCACGCCGAACGTCACCCTCATGGTCCAGGTGCCGGACACGTTCGATCCCAAGAACGCCTGCATCGTGACGGCCGCCTCCTCGGGCTCGCGCGGGGTCTACGGCGCCGTCGCCACGGCGGGCGAATGGGGGCTGAAAGAGGGCTGCGCCGTCGCCTACACCGACAAGGGCACAGGCATGGGCGCGCACGACCTGTCCCCGGACACGGTGAACCTGATCGACGGGCGGCGGGCGGGCGCGGACGCGGCGGGCGACCGCTCCAACTTCACCGCCGGCTTCGCCTACGGCTCGAGGAAGGTCTTCACCCGCAACACGCCCGGCCGCTTCGCCTTCAAGCACGCGCACGGGCAGGGCAATTCCGAGGCCGACTGGGGCCTTTTCGTCCTCGAATCGATCCACTTCGCCTTTGCGGTCCTGGAGCACGAGGGGCACGCGCTCACGCCCGAGAACACCACCGTCATCGCCTCTTCCGTCTCGAACGGTGCCGGCGCCGCGATCCGCGCCGCCGAGATGGACAAGGAGGGACTGATCGACGGCGTCGCCGTCTCGGAGCCGAACGTCAACCCGAGGCCGTCGAAGGTGGCGATCCAGCAGGGGAACGGCCCGACGCTGAACGAGACCGGCCGCCCCCTGTACGACTACGTGACCCTCATCAACCTCTACCAGCCCTGCGCGAACCTCGCCCCCGAGAACGCGGCGGCGCCCCTGAACCTCGTTCCCGCCGACCTCGGCGCCAACCGCTGCCGGGCGCTGGCCTCGCTCGGTCTTCTGCCCAAGGGCGCGACCGAGAAGCAGGCCCGGCGCGCGCAGGCGATCATCAACGGCTACGGCATCCTGCCCGAGCAGAACGTCCTCGGCCCCTCGCACTGGTTCCTCTACGTGCCGCAGTCGATCGCCGTCACCTACGCCAACGCCTACGCGCGCTACTCGGTGCGCGGCAACCTCTGCGGCTACAGCATGGGCGCGACGGGTACGGATGGGCGCCCGGTGCCGCTCGACCCCACCGCCGTCCAGCGCCTGTTCGGCGTCGGCAACGGCATTCCGCCCACGGGCGGCGTCAACCTCATCAACAACCGCAGCGTCGGCGGCGCCCTGGAGGACCGGGTCTCGGTCTCGCCCTCCACGGGGCTCCAGGACCAGGACCTCGACAACGCCCTTTGCCTCCGCTGGCTCTGGCGGGACGTGGCGCTCGGCCGGGGCACGCGCCGCTTCGTGAACGAACCCCTGCGCCGGCGGACACACCGGGGCGTCCGCGCGGTCCTGGCGTCCGGCGACCTCGGCAGAAGGCCCACCGTCGTCGTCACCGGCAGGAACGACGCCATCATCCCCCCGAACCACGGCTCCCGCGCCTATCTCGGCCTGAACAGAGTGGTGGAAGGCATAAACAGCCGCCTACATTACTACGAGGTGACGAACGCGCAGCACCTCGACGCGCTCAACGGCCTGCCCGGCTTCGACACCCGCTTCGTACCCCTCCACCACTACTTCATCGAGGGGCTGAACCTCCTCTACGACCACCTGAAAAATGGCTCTCCCCTGCCGCCGAGCCAAGTCGTCCACACCACGCCCCGCGCCGGAACGCCGGGCGCCGCCGAACCCGTCACGGTCGAGGCGAACCTGCCGCCGATCGCGGCCACACCCGCTGCGGGGGCGGGGATCACCTTTACCAACATCATTCGCGTTACGAGCGGGGCTCCTCAGGTGACGAAGGTGGTCGTTCGTATTCCGGACTGAAGATTGCGCTTCGCGTCCGCTGGCACGGGGCCAGCGGACGCGAAGCGCATTCAGTCCTGCACCACGTCGACCGTCGTGAGCTTGCCGTCCTTCACCGCCCAGTGCTCGAACGTGCCCTTCACGTCGCCGTGCGCGTCGAAGTCTTCCGCCCCGCCGGCACCGTCGTAGTCGATGTCCTTGCCGGCCGCGATCATCTCCTTCGCCTTGGCGAAGTCGCCGGGGCCGACCTTCTCGCCCGGCGCGTTCGCCACCTCGCGCAGCGCGTCGCGGATCGCGGTGCCGTCGGTCGAGCCCGCCTTGTCGACGGCGAGCGCCATGATCATCGCGGCGTCGTAGGCGGTATCGATGTAGGGCAGCGGCGGCAGCTGGCCGTACTCGGCGTTGTAGAGGTCGCCGAAGCGCGCCGAGGCGTCGCTCGCCGCCGCCTTCGGGCTCGTGCCGTAGACGCCTTCCATGTACTGGTCGCCGATCTGGTCGATCAGCGCCGTCGTCTTCATGCCGTCGGTGAAGATGAACCTGTCGAACAGCCCCTCCTCCAGCGCCTGTCGGGTGATGAGGAGCCCGCCGTCGTCGGGGTAGGCGATGACGAGAAGGGCCTCCGCGTCGCCCTTGGCGAGGCCGTCGAGTTCGCCCCTATAGGAGGCCTTGTTCGGCTCGAAGGCGGTGGCGCCCGTGACCGTGCCGCCCTCCTTCTTGAAGCTCGCCTGGAACGCCTCGGCCAGCCCCTGGCCGTAGTCGTTGTTGACGTAGACGACGGCGACCTTGTCGGTGCCCTGCGCCTTGACGAGCCGCCCCAGCACGATGCCCTGGCCCGCGTCCGAGGGCACGGTGCGGAAGAGGAAGTCGCCGTCGTCGAGGGTCGTGATCGTGGGCGCCGTCGAGGCGTTGGTGATCTGCGGGACCTTGCCCCGGCTCGTCACGCTGGTCGCCACCGGGATCGTGTTGCCCGAGGAGAGCGCGCCCAGGATGCAGCAGGCGCCCTCGACCGAAACCAGCTTCTGCGCCGCGTCGATCGCCGCCTGCGCCTTCGTCTGGGTGTCGCCGACGACGAGCTTGACGTCGCCGCCCAGCACGCCGCCCGCCGCGTTGATCTCCTTCACGGCGAGCTTCATCCCGTTCAGGCTCGCCTCGCCGTAGCTCTGCAACCCGCCCGTGAGCGGGATCAGCGCCCCGAACGTGGCGCCCTCGGCGCGCGCCTCGTTGCCGACCCCCGCCAGCGCCCCCACCAGGAGGGCGAGCGCCGCACCGCCTCGAAGCTTGTCCATTTGGCCTCCGTCGCACATGTTTTCTTAAAAGGGCACGAGGATCGTCCCGCCGCTCCTGTTATAAGGGGCGGCGGGGGCGACGCAACCAAGCGTACCCTTCCGTTCAGCAGGGAGTCTTCCGCCCGTCATGCGCCTCATCCCCGAGATCGACGCCTTCAAGGACGAACTGACAAGCTGGCGCCGCCACCTGCACGAGAACCCGGAACTCGGCTACGAGGAGCGCGACACCGCCCGCTTCGTCGCCGAGAAGCTGCGCGCGTTCGGAGTCGACGAGGTCCACGAGGGGATCGGCGAGACGGGGGTGGTCGGCGTGCTGCGGGCGGGCAAGGGCGAGGGCAGCGTCCTCTTCCGCGCCGACATGGACGCGCTGCCGATCGAGGAGGAGACGAACCTTCCCTACGCCTCGAAGCGCCCCGGCACGATGCACGCCTGCGGCCACGACGGGCACACGACGATGCTGCTCGGCGCCGCCCGGCATCTGGCCGCGTCCCGCGACTTCGACGGCACCGTCTACCTCATGTTCCAGCCGGCCGAGGAGGGCAAGGGTGGCGCCAAGGCGATGCTCGACGAAGGCCTCCTGGAGCGCTTTCCGGCCGAGCGGGTCTTCGGCCTCCACAACTGGCCCTCGCTCCCCTTCGGCCGCTTCGCCATGCCCGAGACGGCGGCGATGGCGGCGGTCGACGAGTTCCTGATCACGCTGACCGGCAAGGGCGGCCATGCCGCGATGCCGCACCAGACCCGCGACCCGCTCCTCGCCGGCTGCGGCCTCGTCCAGGCGCTCCAGGGCATCGTCTCGCGCGAGACCGATCCCCTCGACCGCGCCGTGCTCTCCGTCACCACCTTCAACGCCGGCCACGCCCACAACGTCATCCCCGAGACGGCCACCATCGGCGGCACGGTGCGCAGCTTTCTGCCCGAGACCAGGGCGCGCATCGAGGAGCGCATCCAGGCCGTCGCCGACGCGCTCGCCCTCGCCCACAGGGTCAGCGCCGAAACGTCCTACCGCCACGGCTACCCCGCCACCGTCAACCACCCGGCCGAGGCCGGAATCGGCGCGGACGCCGCCGCCCGCGTCGTCGGCGAAGACGGGGTCGAGCGGGCGCCGCTGCCCGCGATGGTCGCCGAGGACTTCGCCTATCTCCTCGAGGCCAAACCCGGCAGCTACGTCTGGATGGGGACCGGCGGCGAGGCGGGGCTGCACAGCCCGCACTTCGACTTCAACGACGAGGCCCTGCCCATCGGCGCCAGCTACTGGGTCCGGCTCGCCTCGGCCCTCCTGCCCGCCGCTTAACCCGTTAAGGAGGAAAGTCCTTTCCGGCCCCCTCCCCATATGGTGCAGCACCGCCCTCCTCGGCGTTGCCCGCCGGGACCGATCCGCTAAGATGCCCTTCATGGTCCCTCCAAAGGGCCGGAGGGAACGCACCGCGCCGCCCGCGGCGCAGAGGGATGGACGACGCCACGCGCGGCGCCGACAGGGCATTGGGGGGTTCGATGCAGGGAGAACGCTATCCAGGCGAGCGGCGCGGGCTCGGATTGTTCCTGCGCGAGCTTGCCCCCGTCGTCGAGGCCCGGCTCGGCACCGCGAGCCTCCTCCACCACGCCATCCGCCACGCGGTACGCCAGGACACCCTGGAGCGCCTGCGTCACGCCCGGCGGCTGTTCAACGCCCTGCCGAAGGAGGTCCGTCAGGAGCTTCAGGCCGGGATCGTCGGCGGCGCCGAAACCCTCCCCCGCCGCGAATGCCTGCTGCGCGGCCTCCACGCCCACGAGCCCCGCCCCTTCGTCGCCTTCGACGCCGACGCGCTCGGCCTGCGCAAGGTGGAACTCCGCCACGAACTCACCGACGACGTGCCGATCCGCGTCCTCGTCCAGCCCGGCACCCTGCCCCGCTCGGCGGCCCGCACGCTCCGCGACCTTGCCGACGCCATCGAGAGCGACCGCCGCCTCCTCTCGCAACGCCACTGGCGCGCCGCGCGCTACCTGCCGCCGGAGGAGGACGCGGAGATCGGATGACGCTTCCCGTCCGCCGACGCGGGGCTTCTATTCAAGCCTGGCCCGCACCAGACCCCGCACGGCGTTCCCCATGGACCACTGCCCCTTTTCAAGGTCATCCAGGCGTAGCACCGCCTCCCGCGCGCGCCCCTCGGCGAGGAGCGAGGCGCGCAGCGTGCCCGGTAGCAGGCCGCAGGCGAGGGGCGGGGTGAGGAGCGTGCCGTCCGGGTCTTCGAGGAACAAGCTCGTTCGCGCGCCCTCGCAGACCTCGCCGCGCTCGTTGAGGAACACGACCTCGTCGAAGCCCCGTGCCGTCGCCGCCGCGAGCGGCCCCTCGTAGCGGTCGCGGTGCGTGGTCTTGTGGCGGAGGAGGGGGTCGTCCGAGCGGAAGCGTTCGTCCGCCACCGCCGCCCGCCAGACCGTGCCTGGGGGCGGGAGGGTTATAGGGTACGCTTCGGCCCCGACCCTACCGTCCGGCCAGCGCACGAGGCGCACGCGGCGCGTCCCCGTTTGCCCTTGAACGGCGGCGTTCAGCGCCTCCTGCCAAGGTGTGTCCTCGAAGCCCAGCGCCCGGGCCGAGGCGTCGAGCCGCGCCGCGTGGTGGGGCAGGAGCCAGTATCCCTCCCCTCGCGTCCAGCGCAGGGTCTCGATCAGGCCGAAGCGAAGCGGGCTTTCAGGAGGCATTCGGCGTACTCGTCGTCCAGGTCCGAGTCGGCGACCAAGCCGGAGCCGACGTTGGCGACGACCTCGCCGCCCGGGAAGAGGGTGAGGGTGCGGATCGCCACGTTGAAGCGGGCGTCGCCGTTCGGGGCGATGCTGCCGATCGCGCCGCAATAGACCCCGCGCGGCGCGTCCTCCAGCTCGGCGATGACCTCCATCGCCCGCACCTTCGGCGCCCCCGTCACCGAGCCGCAGGGAAAGAGCCCGGCGAAGAGATCGGCGATGCCGACGCCCCGGCGCAGGCGGCCCTCGACGCCCGAGGTCATCTGGTGGAGCGTCCTGTAGGTCTCGACGGTGAACAGGTCGGGAACCCGGATCGAGCCCACCTCGCAGACCCGGCCGATGTCGTTGCGCAGCAGGTCGACGATCATCAGGTTCTCGGCCCGGTTCTTCGGGTCTTTCGCCAGCGCCTCCCGGACCCGCCGGTCGGCCTCGGGGTCGCCCCCCCGCGCCGCCGTGCCCTTCATCGGCCGGGCACGGATCCGCCCGCCCTCGACGGCGAAGAACCGTTCGGGGGAGAGCGAGACGACGGCCTCCTCCCCTTCCGCCAGCGCCACGACCCCCCCGTGCGGCACGGGCTGGCGGCGGGCCAGCATCCGGTAGAGGGCGAACGGGTCGCCCTCGTACCGGCCGCGCATGGGGAAGGTGAGGTTGATCTGGAAGACGTCGCCCGCGAAGATGTAGTCGATCGCCCGCCGGAAGGGTCCGGCGTAGGCGGCGAGGCCCCAGTCGGGGCGAAGGTCGAGCCCCTCGAAGGCCGGCGCGGCGCCGGGAGGCTCGTAAGGGGACGGCGCCTCGAAGGCGCCGAAGCGCAGGAGCGGCAGGCGCCGCCCGCTCGGCATTAGGGGCGACAGCCGGGGCTCCAGGGCGAGGCCGAGCTCGTAGGCGGCGTAGCCCGCGAGGTGCAGCCCCGCCGCCCGTGCCCGCTCCATCTCCTCGAAGACCCCCGCCACCTCGCCCGGCGCCCGGGCGACGAACAGCGCCTTCGGCCGGGCGTAGAGGACGCCCATTCCCCGCAGGCTGTCCTCCAGGAGGACGCAGGGCGCTCGCAAGGCGGGAGGATCCCCGTCCTCGCCCTCAGGCCCCCACGTCGGACGTCGCCGCCGCCTGCGGACGCGTCCGCTCCTGGTCCGCCTTCGCCTTGGCGATCGCCTCGTCGAGCTCGATCTGCTGGCAGAGGCCGAGCAGCACGGGGTCGCGCGGGCGGATCTCCTGGCTCTTCCAATGGGTGCGGTCGCGCACCGCCTGGACCGTGCTCTTCGTGGTGCCGAGCAGCTTGCAGACCTGCTGGTCGCCGATCTCCGGGTGGTGGCGGAGCAGCCACGCGATGGCGTCCGGCCGGTCCTGGCGCTTCGAGAGCGGCGTGTAGCGCGGCTCGCGGCGCTTGGGGGGCTTCACGTCGGCGGCGACCGACCTGGCGATCGCGAGCCTCGCCTTCGGGTCCTTCTGGCAGCGGTCGAGTTCGGCGCGCGTCACCATTCCCTGGACGACGGGGTCGAGGCCGCGGATGCCCTGCCCCACCTCGCCGTCGGCGATGCCCTTCACCTCGAGCGGGTGTAGGCCGCAGAAATCGGCGATCTGGTCGAAGGTGAGGCCGGTGTTGTCGACGAGCCAGACGGCCGTCGCCTTCGGCATGAGCGGCTTGTCCATGTTTTGAAACTCCAAAGGGCGGGGGCCGCAGCGGCGTAGCCCCCACGAGGGTCCATCGTCAAACTATATGGGGAGTCAATCGGCGACCGGCACCGTGTAGTTGAGCGCCAGACGCCCGCCGTCCGCGTACAGCACGTGGCCCGTGACGTAGCTCGCCTCGTCGCTGGCGAGAAAGGCCACGACGCTGGCGATCTCGGCAGGATCGCCCAGCCGCCCGAGCGGGGTGCGCGAGAGCACCTTGCGCCGCGCCGCGTCGTCGCCCATCACCGCCTTGATCATGTCGGTGGCGATCGACCCCGGCCCCACCGCGTTGACGCGGATGTTCCTGTCGGCGAGCGAGAGCGCCATCGCCTTCGTCAACTGGTTGAGCCCGCCCTTGCTCGTGACGTAGGCGAGCTGCGCCGGCAGGGCGACGACGGCGTTGATCGACGACATGTTGACGATGGCCCCGCCGCCTCTTGCCGCCATGACTCGCGCCGCCGCCTGCCCGACGAGGAACGGCCCTTTCAGGTTCACGCGCAGCACGGCGTCGAAGTCCGCTTCCGAGAGGTCGAGGAAGTCCGCCGTCCGGATGATGCCGGCGTTGTTGACGAGCACGTCCAGGCGACCGCCCCATTCGAGCGCGGCGTCGACCAGGGCGCCCGCGTCCCGCGCATCCCCCACGTCGGCGCGCTGGAACCGTACGGTCCCGCCGATCGCCGCCGCCGCCGTCTCCCCCTTCTCGGCGTCGATGTCGGCCAGCATCACGGCCGCCCCCTCCTCGGCGAACCGCTCGGCGCAGGCCCGCCCGATCCCGTCCGCCGCCCCCGTCACCACGACCGTCTTGCCGGCAAAGCGCATGAGCCTCTCTCCCTTGGGGCTGAACACGCTTCGCGTCCGCTGGCGCGGGGCCTTCTTTTCTTCTTCTCTACCCGTCGTCCGGGCG
>JAGRGG010000007.1 GCA_020445645.1 Geminicoccaceae bacterium
GCCAGATCGAGGCCAAGGCGCTCCGAAAGCTGAAGCACCCGAGCCGTTCCCGCCGGCTGCGCAGCTTTCTTGACACCTGAAGTTGTATTCCGGCGCCGCCTCGCCTATCAAGGCGGCGTCGGGACGCACGGGGATGCATCAGGGCCTGTAGCTCAGCGGTCAGAGCCGGCCGCTCATAACGGTCTGGTCGCAGGTTCGAATCCTGCCGGGCCCACCACCCGCCCCGTGCCCGCCGTGCGAAGCTTTCCCTTCGTGCCCGCCTTGGCCGGGACCTTCGGCAGGAAGGCCGCGCGCCGGTCCCGACGCCCCGCGTCAGCCCGCCACGAAGCCCGTTGCCACGCCCAGGAGGGCGAACACGACGAGCCAGCAGAGGCCGCCCGCGAGCGCCATGAACAGGGCGGCGTAGAGCAGGGGCCAGCGTTCGGAACGGTTCGCGTCCTCGGCGGCGGTTCGGCCCCGATCCAGGAAGAACACCTCTCTCGTCTCGACCACGCATCCCTCTCACGCCAGGATTTCCGACGCCGGAGCATAAGTCGGAACCGGCTAACGAAGCCTTAAGGCCGGGGGATTTTCCTCGAAGGCCTTCGGGTTCGTTTCGTCCGGCGGCTTCAAGGACCCTCACCGAACGGGAAAAGACAAGAAAGGCCCGGCACCTGCGGACGCGGGGCGTTTGCAGCCTTCCTTGAAGCGGCGGGGGTATGAAAGGGGCGTGCTTCAGCCGAGGAGGGCGCGGCAGGCGACGACGGCGGCGACGCCGAGGAGGACGGCGAGGACGAGGGGCAGGCGGCGGGCGGCCGCGAGGGTGACGAGGGCGGCAAGCGATTCGGCAGGGCCGGTGGCGAGCACGGTGGGGGCGATGAGGGCGACGAGGACGGCGCCGGGGACGGCTTCCAGGGCGCCAGATGCCCGGCCCCGCAGGGCGACGCGGCGGACGAACCACGCGCCGGCGACGCGGGTGAGGTAGGTGGCGAGCGCCATGCCGAGGATGGCGAGAAGGGTGCGGGGGTCGAGGCTCAAGGGGGCACCGTCGCCGGGGCGGACGGGGGCGGGCGGAGCGCACCGGCGGCCATCCCGGCAAGGGCGCCGGCCAGGATGTACCAGGGCGGGGGGAGGAGGAGGCAGGCGGCGGTGGCGGCGACGGCGCTGGCGAGCCAGGGGGGCAGGTCGGCAGGGCCGCGCCACATCCCGGCGAGGAGGGCGATGAAGATGGCGGCGAACGCGAAGTCGAAGCCGAAGCGGGCGGGGTCGCCGATGCGGTCGCCGAGGACGGCGCCGACGAGGCTGAACAGCACCCAGTTCAGGTAGAGGGGCAAGGCGAGGCCGAGGTAGAAGGCGGCGGTAAGCCGGCCCCCGAGCGCCCGCCGCAGGGCGAGCGCCCAGACCTCGTCGGCGAGGAAGAAGAGGAGGGCGCCCTCGCCCCGGACGCCCCGCAGATGCGGCGCGATCGAGGCGCCCATCAGGACGTGGCGCAGGTTGACGAGGAGGGCCGTGAGCGCGAGGAAGAGCCAGGGCGCCGGGGTGGTCCAGAGGCCGACGGCGACGAACTGCGCCCCGCCGGCGAAGACCGTCCCGCTCATCAGGCCGACCTCCAGGGGCGAGAGGCCCTTCTGCCGGGCGAGCGCCCCCATGAGGACGCCGAACGGCGCCGCCGCGACGAGGACGGGCACGATCGCGGCGCACCCGGCCATGAAGCCGGCGGGGGGCGGGGGCGATGGGTGACTCGTGGCCATGCGGGCTTTCATGCTCCTTTTCGGGCGCGGGGTGCGGGCGGGCACGCGGTTGCGCCTCGCGTCCGCGGGTGCCGGGCCTTTTTTTCCCTTTTTCCGTTCGTTCGGGAAAGGTCGGATGGCAGAACGTGGGTCGAGATTTTCCTGCCGCCCCGGACCCCCAGCGGGTGGGGGGTGACAAGAGAGAAGGTCGAGCACCCGCGGACGCGCGGCGCGATGGCGGCGCCCCTGGGACACTTTCAGGCGAAGCCGAACCGGCTTTGCGGCCGGGAAATGTGTGGAGGCAACGGATCAGGGCGTCTTGCGCGAACCTGAGCCCGCGCAAGACGCGCTAGAAGCGCAACGACAGGCTGATGGCGCCGAACTCGTCGTAGGCGTCCTGCGAGCGGAACTCGGCGCTGCGCCAGACGTGGGTGTAGGCGAGGCTCACGTCCCGCCACGCGACGGCGAGGCCGACCTGGAGTTCGCTGACGAGCGTGCGCTTGTCGACGCTGCGGCTGTCGCCGAAGGAGTTGCCGTCGAGGAAGATGTTGCGGATGACGGCGCGGCCCTCGACGCCGCCGAAGAGGTACCAGCCGAAGCCCGTGCCCCTGGCCTTGCCCTGGCGGAAGCCGGTGCCGGGCAGCGAGGGCTGGATGCGCAGGGGGCCGTAGTCGTCGGGCAGTTCGTGGCCGAAGCGCGCGACGGCGCCGAGGTCGGCGTAGGTGAAGACGTTGCCCAAGGCACCGCTCAGATGCGGGGTGAAGTCGTAGGCGAAGTAGCCGCCCCGGCCCCGGCCCCGCGCCTGGCGCCAGCTTCGCTGGTAGAGGAGGAGGACGGCGGGCTCGTCGTCGAGCTGGGTGTCCCAACCCTTGGGCTGCGGCGAGCCGACGATGCGGTGGACGGTCTTCTGGGTGATCTCGCCGAGGGCGGCGGGGCCGACGATGCCGAGCGAGAGGGCGATCTGGTCGCGCCGGCCGTTCCGTTCGGACAGGAGACCGACCGAGGCGTGCAGCCACGCGGCGTAGGGCTGGGCGTTCTTCGGCGGGTTTTTGACGGTGATGTCGTCCGGGGTGTAGAGCGACTGGCCCAGCGCGTAGGCGACGCGGACGGCGCCGTCCGCGGGAAAGCCCGGCAGGCGCGCCGCCGTCCGTCCGGCCCAGGCGGGGGTGTCCCCGACGGCCGGGCTCCAGGCAAGCTCGACGCCGTTCGTGTAGTGGCGGTCGAGGTCGTAGAACAGGTCGTTCTCGAGGAGGAAGGTGAGGCTGCCCTTGTCTTCCGGCGCCTTCGCCGCCGGGGCGGGGGGCGGCGGGCTTGCCGCCGGGGCGGCAGCGGGCGCCGCCCTTCCCGCCATCGGGGCGGCGAGGAGGGCGAGCGCCAGGAGGACGGCCGGGGAGGCTGGCCGCGGCGGGGCCGTGCGGGGGGACATCAGACCATCGAGGGGAGGACGCGGTCGGGGGGGCGGTGGCCGTCGATGAAGGTCTTGATGTTGATGATCACCTTCTCGCCCATCGCCATCCGGCCCTCGGTCGTGGCCGAGCCCATGTGGGGGAGGAGGACGACGTTCTCGAGGTCGCGCAGCTTCGGGTTGATCGCGGGCTCGTGCTCGAACACGTCGAGCCCGGCGCCGCCGAGTTCGCCGTTGCGCAGCATCCGGGTGAGCGCCGCCTCGTCGACGACCTCGCCGCGCGCGGTGTTGACGAGGATCGCGTGCGGGCGGAGGAGCTTCAGGCGCCGGGCGGAGAGGAGGTGGAAGGTGCCGGGCGTGTGCGGGCAGTTGACCGAGACCACGTCCATGCGCGCCAGCATCTGGTCGAGGCTCTCCCAGTAGGTCGCCTCCAGTTCGGCCTCGACGCTCTCGTGGACGCGGCGGCGGTTGTGGTAGTGGACCGAGAGGCCGAAGCCCCTGGCGCGGCGGGCGACGGCGGCGCCGATCCGGCCCATGCCGAGGATGCCGATGCGCTTGCCGTGGATGCGGGTGCCCAGCATCGAGGTCGGCGACCAGCCGGCCCAGTCGCCGGAGCGGGCGAGGCGCTCGCCCGGCACGATCCGGCGGGCGACGGCGAGGATCAGCGCCATCGTCATGTCGGCCGTGTCCTCGGTGAGGACGCCCGGCGTGTTGGTCACGGTGATGCCGCGCTTGTAGGCGGCCTCCACGTCGATGTTGTCGACGCCGGTGCCGTAGTTGGCGATGAGCTTCAGGCCCGGCCCGGCGTGGGCGAGGACGGCGCTGTCGATCCGGTCGGTGACGGTCGGCACCAGGATGTCGACGGACTTCACCGCCTCGACGAGGTCGGCGCGCGACATCGGTTGATCACCGTCGTTGAGCCGGGCGTCGAACAGCTCGCGCATCCGGGTCTCGATCGGGTCGGGCAGCTTGCGGGTGACGATGACGAGGGGCCGGCTGCGCGCCATGCCTGTCCTCCCTTTGAAAACGGCTCGGGACGTTGCAGGGAGGGACTAGCAGAAAGCCGGCGGCACCGGAACGCGGCAATCGCGCCCTGCTTGGCCCCGCTTGGCAAGCAAAGGCCCCGGACGCTACCAAGGCCGCGCCCGCCCCTTCATGAAAGGCAACCCATGCGCCCAAGGTCCGGGGTCCTGCTCGGCCTTCTCCTTCTCCTCCTCCCCGCACCGCCGGGCGGCGCCCAGACGCCCGGCCCCGAGGGGCTGCCGGTCCCGCGCTTCGTCTCGGTCGACAGCGGCAAGGCGAACGTCCGCACGGGGCCAGGGGAGAACTACCCGATCCGCTGGGTCTTCACCCGCCCGGGCGTGCCGGTCAAGATCGTCGAGGAGTCGGGCGACTGGCGGCGGATCGAGGACCCGGAGGGCGCCACCGGCTGGATCCACGGGACGCTGCTCTCCGGCCGGCGCACGGTCATGGTGACGGGCGACGGCGTCCAGGACCTCCACCGCCGCGCCGAGGCCGATAGCCCGGTCGTGCTGAAGGTCGAGCCCGGCGTGTTCGGCCGGCTCGACGGCTGCAAGGGGTCGTGGTGCCGGATCGAGGTCAAGGAGGGCTCGGGCTGGCTGCCGAGGGGAGCGGTGTGGGGGGTGCTGGCGGACGAGTGACGACGCCCCGCATAGTCAGGCCATCCCGCTCTTCCGCGCGAGGTGGAGATAGAGCGCGCTGTGGTCGAGGTCGGCGCCGCCGGATGCGGCGAGGTCGGCGAAGAGGCCGGTCGTCTTCGCGGTGAGCGGCAGGTCGAGACCGAGCTTTTCGGCGAGATCCATGACGGTGCGGACGTCCTTCAACTGGTGGCGGACGGGGCCGCCGGGGGCGAAGTCGCGTTTCAGCATCCGCTCGCCGTGCTGGCGGAGGACCGTCGAGTCGGCGAAGCCGCCGAGGAGGGCTTCGCGGACGGCGGCGGGGTCGGCGCCGCCGCGCTCGGCGAGGAGGAGGGCTTCCGCGACGGTGGCGATGGTGTTGGCGACGATGAGCTGGTTGGCGAGCTTGGCGAGCTGGCCGCAGCCCGCGGGGCCGACCAGGGTGGCGCGGCCGAGCGGCGCGAAGAGGGGCTTCGCCTTTTCGAACGCCGCGGGCTCGCCGCCGGCCATGATGACGAGGCCCCCGTCCCTGGCGCCGCGCTCGCCGCCGGAGACGGGGGCATCGAGGTAGAGGACGCCCCGCCCGGCGGCGGCCTCCGCCTGCCCCCGCGCGGTCTCGACCGGGATCGAACTCATGACGACGAGGAGCGCCCCCTCCCCCATCGCCGCCAGCGCCGGGCGCCCGCCTTCGAGGAGCACGGCGTCGCAGGTGGGGCCGTCGCCGAGCATGACCATGACGGCCTCGGCCCCCGCCGCGGCGTCGGCGGCACTCGCCACCGCCTCGACCCCGGCGTCGGCGAGTGCTTGCGCCTTTTCCGCCGTGCGGTTCCAGGCCCGGACGGCGTGGCCGGCGCCCGCGAGGCGGCGCGCCATGTGGCCGCCCATGATCCCCGTGCCGATGAAGCCGATGCCGGCCATGTCGTCTCCTTTTTCGTCCGGGCAGGTTTAAGCCAGAAGGAGAACCGTCGAAAGACGACGCTTCGCGTCCGCTGGCGCGGGGCGTCGTCTTTCAGCTCCCGTTGAGCCGCAGCCAGTCCTCGGCCCTGGCCTCGGCGGCGGCCTTAGCGCCGGGGTCGATGGAGGGCGCCAGTGCTGCGAGGCGGTCCTTGGCCTTCTTGGCCCCACCGGCCTCGGCGAGGCGGTACTGGAACCACGCCTCCTCGGGGTTTCGGGCGGTGCCCGTGCCCTCGGCGTAGAGGTCGCCCAGGTCGAGCCTCGCGTCGTCGTAGCCGCGTTCGGCGGCGAGCGTGAGGAGTTGCAGGGCGCGCTTGGGGTCCTTCGCCGTGCCCTTGCCGTCGAGGGCGGCGCGGGCGAGGTAGAGGGGGGCGAACTCGTTGCCGACGGCGGTGGCCCGCTCCAGCCACGACACGGCGGCTTTCGGATCCTTCGCCACGCCCTTGCCGTCCATGTAGGCGCGGCCGATGTTGGTCATGGCGTCGGTCTGGCCGAGGTCGGCGGAGGCGCGGTAGAGTTCCAAGGCGGCGTCGGCGTCGGCGGGGACGGCCTTGCCGCGGCGGTAGACGTCGCCCAGCGCCGTGAGCGCGTTGGGCCAGCCGTGGGCGGCGGCGAGGCGGAGCCACGCGAGGCCGTCCTCGGTCGATTGCGCCACACCCTTGCCGTCGATGAAGAACACGCCGAGGTTCGTGCGCGCGCGCGGGTTGCCGAGGAGGGCCGCCTCCTCGTAGAGCCTCGCGGCCTCGGCCTCGTCCTTCTTCACGCCGTGGCCCGTCTTGTAGAGGTAGCCGAGGCTGACGATGGCGGCGCCGTAGCCCCCCTTGGCCGCGCGCTCGTAGAACACCTTGGCCCAGTCGTAGCGCCTTGCCTCGTCGAGGGCGCGGGCGAACTGGAACAGGAAGCGGGGGTTTTCGGGGACGCGGGCGAGGGCCAGCGCGCAGGCGCGGACGGCGCTGCGGATGCTGACCAGCCCGCCCCTGACGCCGGGGGCGACGCGGGCGGGGTCGTCGGGGTCGGCGGCGAGGAGGTCGCAGTCGTCGACCTGTTCGCCGAGCCCGCCGGGAACGGCGGGCAGCCGTGCCGGCCAGCGGCGGATGATCTCGGGCGGGAAGCGGTCGCCCGTCGTCGCCAGCACCGCCTCGCCGTCCTCCTTCGGCGCCGGGAGGGGCTGGAAATCGGCCCCGGCGCCGCGCGAGGCGACCTGGAGCGTGGGCGGGGCGACCTCGAGGGCGACGCGGCGCGTGTCCGCTTCCTCGACGAAGGGCGACTTCGGGAAGTGCGCGACGTAGAGGCGGAAGTCGTCGGGCGAGCGGCTGTCGCGCAGGAACTGCCAGAGCACCCAGCCGACGGTGAGCCCGTCCGGCGCCGCCGCCCCGCCCTTCGCCGGACCGGTCGGCGCGTCGCCCGCCGGGTGGAGGACGAGCGCCGTTTCGAGCGAGCCCGAGAGCCAGGGGATCTGGAGCCCGCCGGTCGCTTCGCGCACCTGCCGGCGGACGAAGCGGAACATCTCGTAGATGTCCCAACCGGGCTGCTCCAGGGCGCTGGCGAGCGCCGTCGTGTAGGGGCTGTTGGCACCCCCCTGCCCGTCGTAGGCGACCTTGCCGGCGCTGGTCGCGTAGCCGACCAGCAGTTCGTTCGGCGCGTCGTCGACCGAGGCGAGGCCGGCGCGCAGGCTGGGGTCGACCTTGACGAAGGGGTTGTCGCGGCAGGAGTCGAGGAGGACGAGCCCGACCTTCACCTTGGCGCCCGCCATCGCGTCGATGACGCCCAGGATCGAGAGCGAGCCGTCGACGACGGCCTTGAGCCCGGTGGGCTCCAGGTCGACGGGGAGGAGGAGGTTGACGCCGTCGTGCTGGAGCGCGTGGCCGGCGTAGTAGAAGAGCCCGACCTCGGCGCCCGCCATCCGCGCCGTCATCGACTTGAGCAGACCCGGTATCGCCCCCTGCTTCAGGTCCTCGACCAGGACCACGTCGAAGTCCAGCTCGCGCAGCACCTCGGCCATGAGGCGCACGTCCTGGATCGGGTTGTCGAGCGGCGCGAAGCCGTAGGCGTCGTTGCCGACGAGCACGGCGACCCGGTTCCCCGCCCAGGCGGGGGACGCCGTGCTCAGGGCGACGAGAAGAAGGCACAGCCGCAGGAAGCGCATCGTCTTCCCCGTCGAAGGGAGACGGCAAACCTACAGCAAGCGGCGGCGGGCGTACAGGATGCGCTTCGCGCAACAGGTCAGGCGGCGCGTTCTTCCAGCGCCTCGAAGGTCCAGGCGGCGCCGAGGCCCAGCGCGACGTGGCCGACGAGGCTCATCCAGGTGAGAGGGATGAAGCCCGGCATGAAGGGGAGGCTGGCGAAGACGCCGAGCGCCAGGATCCAGGCGGCGGCGTGGGCGGGGGTCGTGGCGGCCTGCATGGGGCGTCTCCCTCAATGGCGGTTCGTTCGAGGTCTTCGATCCTACGCCCGATCCCCCTGCCCAGCGTCGCCATCCGCGTGAGCGGCGGGGCTGGAACTTGCCGCTGGACAAGGCCCGGGGAAGCCTTTCAACTGGCGACAGCGCCCAGTAGAGGCAGCCCGAACGAGGAGAGGAGAAGCGATGTACGCAAGGTTCCTGACCGCGACCGCCCTGGCCCTTTTGGGAACGGCGTCGCTCGCGGCGGCGGCGACCCCGCCGGACACGCTGGTCGTCGCCGACAAGATCGACGACATCGTCTCGCTCGACCCGGCCGAGAGCTTCGAGTTCTCCGGCAACGACGCGCTCAACAACGTCTACGACACGCTGATCGCGCTCGACCCCAAGAACGATTTCGCGCTGGTGCCGGGGCTCGCCGAGAGCTGGGCGGTGTCCGAGGACGGCAAGACCTACACCTTCAAGATGCGCGAAGGCGTCGTCTCGCACGCCGGCAACCCGATGGACGCGACCGACGCGGCGTGGTCGCTCCAGCGCGCCGTGAAGCTGGACAAGACGCCGTCGTTCATCCTGACGCAGTTCGGCTTCACCCCGGACAACGTCGACGGGATGATCAAGGCGACCGACGCCCGGACGCTCCAGATCACGACCGACAAGGCCTACGCGCCGTCGTTCTTCTACAACATCCTCACGGCCGTCGTGGCGTCGATCGTCGACCAGGAGGAGGCGACGGCGCACGAGGCGGACGGCGATTTCGGCTACGAATGGCTGAAGACCCACTCGGCGGGCTCGGGCGCCTTCACGCTGCGCGCCTGGAAGCCCAACGACAGCATCATCCTCGAGGCGCCCGACCACCCCTACTGGCGGGGCGACGTGGCGATGAAGCGGGTCTTCGTCCGCCACGTGCCGGAGCTGGCGACGCAGCGGCTGCTCCTGGAGCGGGGGGACGTGGACGTGGCGCGGCGGCTGACCCCGAACGACATCGAGGCCGTCCGCAACAACCCCGACCTCAAGGTGCAGGACGAGCAGCGGGGCCGGATCTTCTACGTCGCCATGAACGAGAAGGTCGAGGAACTGGCGAAGCCCAAGGTGATCGAGGCGATCAAGTACCTGATCGACTACGAGGGCATCGCCGGCACGATCAAGAAGTATCAGGCGACGCCGCACCAGACCTTCCTGCCGGTGGGATTCTTGGGCGCCATCGACGACAGGCCCTATTCCCTCGACGTGGAGAAGGCGAAGGGGCTGCTCAAGGAGGCGGGCTACCCGGACGGGTTCGAGGTCGAGTTCCTGGTCAGGAACGACCCGGACCGGCTGGAGATCGCCCAGTCGATCCAGAACACGCTGGGTCAGGGCGGCATCAAGGCGAACATCAAGAGCGGCACCGGCAAGGAGATCCTGGGCGACTTCCGGGCGCGCACGCACCAGCTCATCCTGGAGAGCTGGGGGCCGGACTACCCGGACCCGCAGACCAACGCCGACACCTTCGCCCGCAACCCCGACAACTCGGACGCGGCCAACGCGACCGGGCTGCTGGCGTGGCGGACGGCGTACCCCGCCGAGACGACGACGCCGATGGTGAACGCCGCCGTCCTCGAGAAGGACACAGGCAAGCGCGCGCGGATGTACGAGGAGATGCAGCGCATCCACCAGAAGGAGGCGCCGTTCGCCGAACTGTTCCAGGAGGTCGAGACGACGGGGGTGCAAAAGGGCGTCGACGGCTTCACCGTCGGCGGCGCCGTCGCCTCGGCCTTCTACTGGCCCACGACCAAGGCGGCCGAGTAGGGGCGGCCCGGCCGTGAGGGCGGCGGCGGAGGAGAAGGCCCGGACGGGGGAGGCCCCGCCGGCGGAGGCGCTGCACCGGGGCGGCCCCGGCGGCGGCTTCGTCCTTCCCGCCGTCCGCGGCGTCGCCGCCGGGCGGGTCATCGGCTTCGCCAAGGGGCTCGGCGGAACGGCCGTCAGCCTCGCCGTCACCTTCCTCGGCCTTCTCCTCATCACCTTCGTCATCGGCCGGGTGATCCCGATCGACCCCGTGCTGGCGATCATCGGCGAGCGGGCGACGGCGGCGCAGTACGACGCGGCCAGGGCGTCGCTCGGGCTCGACCGCCCCCTCTACGTCCAGTTCGGGCTCTACGTCTGGGACGTGCTGCGCGGCGACTTCGGCACGTCCCTGCTCACGGCCCGGCCCGTCGCCGAGGACGTGGCGCGGGTCTTCCCGGCGACCCTCGAACTCGCCACCGTGGCGACGCTCATCGGGGTGGCCTTGGGGGTGCCAGCCGGGGTCGTCGCCGCCGTCCACCAGGGGCGCTGGCAGGACCAGACGATCCGTTTCCTGGGCCTCCTCGGCTACTCGATGCCGGTCTTCTGGCTCGGGCTCATCGGGCTCCTCGTCTTCTACGGCAAACTGGGCTGGATCGGGGGGCCGGGACGGCTCGATACGTCGTATGAGTTCGTCTACGACCTCGACGTGCCGGCCCGGACGGGGGCGATCCTCCTCGACTCGGCGCTGGCCGGCGCCTGGGACATCTTCAGGAACGCCCTTTCCCACATCGTCCTGCCGGCCTCCGTCCTCGGCTACTACTCGCTCGCCTACATCTCCCGGATGACGCGCAGCTTCATGCTGGAGCAGCTTTCGCAGGACTACGTGACGACGGCCAGGGTCAAGGGGGTGCCGGAGCGTCGCGTGGTCTGGGTCCACGCGCTCGGCAACGTGCTGGTGCCGCTCATCACCGTCGTGGCGCTGTCCTACGCCTACCTCCTGGAGGGCTCGGTGCTCACCGAGACGGTGTTCGCGTGGCCGGGGCTGGGGCTCTACATCACGAACGCGCTGTTCTCGGCCGACATGGCGGCGGTGCTCGGCGGCACCGTCGTCGTCGGGCTCGTCTTCATCGGCCTCAACCTCCTCTCCGACCTCCTCTACCGCCTCGTCGACCCGAGGGCGCGGTGATGGGTCTGGGGGCGTGGCTCACGACCGACACGCCGCGCTCGCGCTTCCAGGCGCGGATGGGGCAGACCTACAACGGCTGGCGGGACCTCGTCCGCAACCCGCTCGCCATGCTGGGGCTGGCGATCATCGTGGCGCTCGTCCTGATGGCGGCGTTGGCGCCCTGGGTCGCCACCCACGACCCGATCGTCCAGACGCTCAAGGACCGGCTGCTGCCGCCGGGGGCGGGCGGGCACCCCCTCGGCACCGACGAACTCGGCCGCGACATCTACAGCCGCATCGTCTACGGCGCCCGGATCACCCTCTACATCGTCGGCATCGTCGCGGTCACGGCGCCCGTCTTCGGCCTCGTCGTCGGCACGGCGGCGGGCTACTTCGGCGGCTGGGTCGACACCGTGCTCATGCGCCTCACCGACATCTTCCTGGCCTTCCCCCGCCTCATCCTGGCGCTCGCCTTCGTGGCGGCCCTCGGGGCGGGCGTCGGCAACGCGATCCTCGCCATCGCGCTGACCGCGTGGCCCCCCTACGCCCGCGTCGCCCGCGCCGAGACGCTGACGGTGCGCAACGCCGACTACATCGCCGCCGCCCGGCTCCAGGGGGCGGGCGCGACGCGGATCATCCTCGGCCACGTCATGCCGATGTGCCTGTCCTCGGTCATCGTCCGTGTCACCCTCGACATGGCCGGGATCATCCTCACGGCGGCGGGGCTCGGGTTCCTCGGGCTCGGCGCCCAACCTCCCTTGCCGGAGTGGGGGACGATGATCTCGGCGGGGCGCAAGTTCCTCCTCGACCACTGGTGGGTGGCGACGATGCCGGGCCTCGCCATCTTCGTCGTCAGCCTGGGCTTCAACCTGCTGGGCGACGGCCTGCGCGACGCGCTCGACCCCAGGAGCGCGCCCCGATGAACGAGGCGCCGCTGCTCGCCGTCGAGGATCTGTGGGTGCGCTTTCGCACCCGCGCCCGGACCGTCGAGGCGGTGCGCGGGATCGGCTTCACGGTGGGGCGGGAGCGGCTCGGCATCGTCGGCGAGTCGGGCTCCGGCAAGTCGATGACGGGGCGCGCGATCCTCCGGCTCATCCGTCCGCCGGGCGAGATGACGGCCAAAAGGCTGGACCTCGCCGGCACCGACCTTCTCGGCCTCTCCGAGCGGGGGATGCGGGCGGTGCGGGGCGAGCGGATCGCCATGATCATGCAGGACCCGAAATACGCCCTCAACCCCGTGATGCGGATCGGGCGGCAGCTCATCGAGACGCTTCGGGTCCACGCGGGCGTGTCGCGGGGGGAGGCGAAGCGACAGGCGCTCGCCATGCTGGAGGCGGTGCAGATCCGCGACCCCGAACGGGTGATGCGCGGCTACGCGCACGAGGTCTCGGGCGGCATGGGGCAGCGGGTCATGATCGCCATGATGCTGATGGCGGGGCCGGAACTGCTCATCGCCGACGAGCCCACCTCGGCGCTCGACGTGACGGTGCAGCTCGACGTGCTCAAGATCATGGACCGACTGGTCCGGGAGCGCGGCATGGGGCTCGTCTTCATCAGCCACGACCTGCGCCTCGTCGCCACCTTCTGCGACCGGGTGCTCGTCATGTACGCGGGCCGCATCGTGGAGGAGCTGCGCGCCGACCGGCTCGACGAGGCCAAGCACCCCTACACGCAGGGGCTGCTCCACTGCCTGCCGAAGATCGGCGGCGGCAAGGCGCCGCTCCCCACGCTTCGGCGGGAGGCCGCGTGGGCGCGCTGATCGAGGTCCGGGATCTGAACGTCGTTTTCGGCAAGGGCCGGCAACGGGTCCACGCGGTCAAGGACGTGTCGTTCGCGGTGGAGCGCGGCGGCTCGTTCGGTCTGGTGGGCGAGTCCGGCTCCGGCAAATCCACGGTGCTTCGCGCCATCTGCGGCCTCGCCCCGATCGCGGGCGGGCAAGTCCTCCTGGACGGCGCGCCCGTGCCGCACGGCATCGCGTTCGCAAGGCGGGTGCAGATGGTCTTCCAGGACCCCTACGCCTCGCTCCACCCCCGCCACACAATCGATCGCGTCCTGGCCGAGCCGATCGCGATCCACGGGCTCGGCGACGGCGAGGACAGGATCGAGCGGGCGCTGGACGAAGTCGGCCTGGGCTCCGCCTTCCGCTTCCGCTACCCGCACCAGCTCTCGGGGGGACAGCGGCAGCGGGTCGCCATCGCCCGCGCGCTCCTCCTGGAGCCCGAGGTCCTCCTCCTCGACGAGCCCACCTCGGCGCTCGACGCCTCGGTCCAGGCGGAGGTGCTCAACCTGCTCGCCCGGCTTCGCGCCGAGAAGGGCCTCACCTACCTGCTCGTCAGCCACGACCTCGCGGTCGTCGACCACATGTGCGAGCGCCTCCTCGTCATGCAGCACGGGGCGGCGGTGGAACGGCTCGAGGCGGCGGCGCTCGAAGCGCACCGGGTCGACACGGAATACGCGCGGACGCTGCTAAGGGCGAGCGAGGGATACAGGCGCTAGACCACGCCTCGCGGGGCTTTCTTGGCGGGGCTTTCCCCGTCTGTTTTCGCAGGAAGGTCAGGCGTCCCCGGCGGGGGCCTCTTCCTTCTTCGCCTTGGCGCGCGAGGGCCTCGGCGCGGCGGGCTTCTTCGCCTTGGGGGCCGCCTTGGCCTTGGGCGCGGCGGTCTTCGCGGGCTTCTTCGCCGCCTTGCGGGCGTCGAGCTCGGCCTGGATCGCCGGGAGAAGGGCGGCGGCCGAGGTCTTCTGCTTGGACGTCCCGGACTGCCCGAGGCGCTGGGCGTTGGCGTGGAGGTTCTTCAGGGCCTCGTCTTCGAGCGCCGGCAACCTTTCGAGCATGTCCAACATCGTACTCCCATATGTCGCGCGCACCCCCGCCGACCCGGCTGACGGCCCTACGCGCGCCTGAAAAAGACGCCGTGAGAACGTCACGACAAGGGAAGGCAAGAGGGTTCAGCATAGAGATGTGCACGGTCGAAGGGAATTTAAACGCTCCCGACGCTTTTAGGGCTGTGACGGATTGGCCCCTGCCCTCGATCCGGGCCGGCGGACGCGAAGCGTGGCCTCATCCCCCCACGACCGTCCCGCCGTTGGCGTGGAGCACCTGCCCCGACATGTACGAGTTCTCGGGGAACGCCAGGAACAGGTGGCAGGCGGCGACCTCGTAGGGCTGGCCGGGGCGGCCCATGGGAACGTTGGTGCCGAATTCCTTCACCTTGTCGGCGTCGAAGGTGGACGGGATGAAGGGAGTCCAGATCGGCCCCGGCGCCACGCCGTTGACGGCGATGCCCTTGGGGGCGAGCTGGTTGGACAGGGCACGGGTGAAGGCGACGACAGCGCCCCTGGTCGCGCTGTAGTCGACGAGGACGGGGTTGCCCTTGTAGGCGGTGACGGAGCAGGTGTTGATGATCCGGCTCCCCTCCTTCAGGTGGGGCAGCGCCGCCTTCGTCATGTAGAAGTAGCCGAAGACGTTGGTGCGGAAGGTGCGCTCCAGCTGCTCCGACGAGATGTCGGTCAGGCTTTCCTGCTCGTGCTGCTCGGCAGCGTTGTTGACCAGGATGTCGAGGCGGCCCAGCCCGTCGACCGTCCGCTTCACGGCGTCCCGGCAGAAGTCCTCGAAGCCCACGTCGCCCTTGATGGCGAGGCAGCGGCGGCCCTCCTTCTCCTCGACCCAGCGCACCGTCTCCTCGGCGTCGCCGTCCTCCTCCAGGTAGATGAAGGCGATGTCGGCCCCCTCCCTCGCCATCGCGGCGCACACGGCGCGGCCGATGCCGCTGTCACCGCCGGTGATCAGCGCCACCTTGCCCTTGAGCCGGTCGGCGCCCTTGTGGCGCGGCTCGAAGGCCGGCCTCGGGTTCATCTCGCTCTCGCGGCCGGGCTGGTGGTCCTGCTCCTGCGGGGGCGCGCTCTGCATCGGGCTGCTCATGGGGAGATCCCTCCTTCGTGTCCGGCGAGGAAAGCGGCGACGCACGGGACGGGTTCCGTGGGATGAAATGCGCTTCGCGCCCGCTGGCGCGGAGCACAATTCCTAAACCCGCTCCATGAACCCGGTGACGAAATCATACGACGCTTCGAGCGTGTGCTCGGCGCCGTCGGGGTGGAGGCGGCTCGAGTAGAGGCAAAAGGCGGAGACGGGGAAGGGCTCGGCGCGAAACAGGCTGCGGTTCCGGAGCCAGTCGCCGAGGCGGGCCTCGGGCGGGGGGTAGCGGAAGCGGGCGACGGTGACGTGCGGCAGCCACTTGCGGCTTTCCGGCGGCACGCCGGCCGAGGCGGCGGCGCGGTCGACCCGGCGCTTCAGGCGCTCCAGGCCGTCGGAGGGTTCGACCCCGACCCAGAGGTGGCGCAAGGGGCCGCGCGGCGGGAACTGGCCGATGCCCTTGAGGGCGAGGTCGAAGGGCGGGAGCGTGATGCCGGCCAGCGCCTCGCCGATCTCGCAAAAGGTGTCGTGGTCGACCTCACCCAGAAAGCGCAGGGTGAGGTGGAGGTCGCCCAAGGGCGTCCAGCGGGCGTCGGGCAGGCCGCGCGCGAGGCGCCCGATCGGGGGGGCGGCTTCCCCGGGCATGGGGATGGCGACGAAGAGCCTGGGCAAGGGGGCGTCTCCTGCAATAAGCGCGGCCGTCGCGGGGGTGCTGCTTGCCAAACGCCGCGCGCTCCCATAGGAAGCCTGTTCGCGGCGCGCGGGGCCGCCGGAGCGCGGCCGGCTGCCGCCCCCCTTGTTCGTAGACGCAAGGCGGGCGCCGCCGCAACGGCGGATTCCGCGTCGCGGGCCGCAACCGCCCCCACCATCGCCCGGATCCAAGGCACGTGGCAGCATCCGACGACAGCTTCATCCGCGAGGTCAACGAGGCCCTCCAGCAGGACCGCCTGGGGCTCCTCTGGCGGCGCTACGGCGCGCTCGCCATCGCGCTCGCCGTCGGCGTGGTCCTGGCGACGGCGGGCTTCGTCGCCTGGGAGGCGTGGAAGGAGCGGCGGCTCCAGGACCAGGGCGCCGCCTTCGCCGAGGCCGACGCCCTCCTCCAGGCGAAGAAGCCGAAGGAGGCGGCGGACGCCTACGCCACCGTCGTCGCGGACGGCGGCGGGGGCTCGGCCGACCTCGCCCGGCTGCTCCGCGCCGACGCCCTGTTCGAGGCGAAGGACGGGGCGGCGGCGGACGGGGCGCTGGAAGGCCTCGCCGGGGAGGCGGGCGCCGACCCGATCCTGCGCGACGCCGCCGCCGTGACCCTCGCCATGCGCCGGCTGAACGACGCGCGCCCGGACGAGTTGCGCGCGGCGCTGACCCCCTTGAGCGAGGCCGGGCGGCCGTTCCGCTTCACGGCGACCGAACTCCTGGCCCTCGTCGACCTGCGCGCCGGCGAAACCGAGCGCGCGCGCGGCCTCCTGGAGGGGCTGCAAAAGGCGGCCGGCGTGCCGCCGGGGCTGAAGGCCAGGACCGCCGAGCTGCTCGGCACGCTTCCCCCCGCCCCTGCCCCGACCCCAGCCCCGCCAGATTCGCCAGATTTGAAAGACAAGCCGTGAGCCGCCGCCTCGCTTTGCCTCTCCCCTTCCTTCTCGCCGGGCTCCTCGTCGGGTGCAGCTCCTGGTACGGCGAGACCGAAGAGCCCCCCTTGCCGGGCGAACGCGAATCGGTGCTGCTCATCGACGCGGGGCTGGCCCCCGACCCCGGCATCGCCAGCCTGCCGATCGTCCTGCCGGCGCCGGAGGCGAACCCGGTCTGGCCGGAGGCGATGGGCAACGCCCGGCACCAGTTGGGGCACGTGGCGCTGGCCGACGACATCGCCGAAGCATGGCGGGCGGACGTCGGCGCAGGCGACGCGGGGCAGCGGCGGATCCTGAGCCAGCCCGTCGCCGGAAGGGACGCCGTCTTCGCCATGGACGCGAACGGGGCGGTCACGGCGTTCGGGACCGGGGACGGGGAGCGGCTGTGGCGGGCCGATCCCGGCGGGGACGCCGACGCCGACCGGCTGCGCGCGGGGGGATTGGCGCTCGGCGACGGGCTCCTCTACGTCACGACCGGCAGCGGCGAGGTCGTGGCGCTGGACGCTTCGAGCGGCGCGGAGCGGTGGCGGCAGGGCCTGCTTGCCCCCATCCGCACGGCGCCGACGGTGGCCGAGGGGCGCGTGCTCGTCACGACCAGCGGCAACCAGACCTTCGCCCTCGACGCCGGGTCGGGGGCCGTGCTCTGGCAGCAGGCGGGGCTCGCCGAGCAGACGGCGATCCTGGGCGGCGCGTCGCCCGCCGAGGATAACGGCCTCGTCGTCGCCGCCCTGTCGTCGGGCGAGGTCTTCGGGCTCGACCTGACGACGGGCGGCCCCGTCTGGACCGACACCGTGGTCCGCCCCCGCCGCACGCTGGCGAGCGGCGCCATCAACGACATCACGGGCGACCCCGTCATCGCGGGCGACCAAGTCGTCGTCGCCGGCAACGGCGGCGAGATGGTGGGGATGCGCGCGGCGGACGGGCAGCGCCTCTGGGAGATCGACCTCACCTCGGCCAACACCCCCTGGGTCGCGGGCGGCTTCGCCTACGTGCTGACGGACCGGAACGAACTCGTGGCCGTGATCCTGGACGGCGGGCGGGTGCGCTGGGTGAGCCCGCTCCAGCGCCTGCGCGATCCCAAGGATTCGAACTCCAGCCGGGTCTTCTGGACCGGGCCGATCCTCGCGGGCGATCGGCTCGTGCTCGCCAGCAGCGACGGCGAGGCGGTCAGCGTCTCGCCCTACACGGGCGAGGTGCTGGGCCGGATCAAGCTGCCGGGGGGGGTGTCGGTGCCGCCCTTGGTGGCGGGGGGCACGCTCTACTTCCTCACGGACGGCGGCGACCTCGTCGCCTATCGCTGATCCCATGACCCGAACGATCGCCATCCTCGGCCGCCCCAACGTGGGCAAGTCGACCCTCTTCAACCGCCTCGTCGGCCGGCGGCAGGCGCTGGTCCACGACGAGCCCGGCGTCACCCGCGACCGGATCGAGGGCGAGGCCCGGCTCTTCGACCTCGCCTTCAAGGTCGTCGACACGGCGGGGCTCGAGGTCGGGCTGGAGGGGGCCTTGAGCGAGCGGCTGGTCGAGAAGAGCCTCAAGGGGCTGGACGAGGCCGACGCGGGCGTGTTCCTGATCGACGCCCGCGCGGGCGTCACGGCGCTCGACCGGACGATCGCCGACCTGCTCCGCAAGCGCGGCAAGCCCGTCGTCCTCGCCGCCAACAAGTGCGAGGGCCGCGCCGCCGAGGCCGAGGCGGCGGGCGCCTGGGGCCTCGGCCTCGGCGAGCCGGTCTGGCTCTCGGCCGAGCACGGGCTCGGGCTCGACGAATTGGCGGAGCGGCTGCGCCCCTACGTCGGCGCCGGGGAGGAGGAGGAAGCGGGCGAGGGGGACGAAGGCGAGCCGGAAACGCTGAGGCTCGCCATCGTCGGCCGCCCGAACGTCGGCAAGTCGTCGCTCGTCAACCGCCTTCTCCGCGAGGAGCGGCAACTCACCGGCCCCGAGCCCGGCCTCACCCGCGACGCCGTCCGCCTGCCCTGGCGCTGGCGCGGGCGGCCGGTCGAGCTGGTCGACACGGCGGGGCTCCGGCGCAAGGCCAGGATCGACCAGCGGCTGGAGCGGATCTCGGCCAGCGCCTCGGTGCGGGCGATCCGTGAGGCGCACGTCGTCCTTCTTCTCGTCGACGCGACGCAGCCGCTCGAAAAGCAGGACCTCGCCATCGCCGGGCTCGCCCTCGACGAGGGCAGGGCGCTGGTGCTCGCCGCCAACAAGTGGGATCTGGTGGAAGACCAGAAGGAGACGCGGGACGAGATCCTGTTTCGCATGAAGCACAAGCTCTCGCAGCTGAAGGACCTCCCCTTCGTGCCGTTCTCGGTGCTGACCGGACGGGGGCTGGAGCGGCTCCTGCCGGCCGTCGCCCAGGCGTTCGAGCGCTGGTCGACCCGGGTGCCGACATCGAGGCTCAACCGCTGGCTCGGGGACGCGCTGGCGAAGAACCCGCCGCCCATGGCGCAGAACCGGCGCATCAAGATCCGCTACGCGACCCAGGCGGCGACCCGCCCGCCGACGATCGCCCTCTTCGCCAACAAGCCCGAAGCCGACATCCCGGACAGCTACAAGCGCTATCTGCTCTCCAGCTTCGTCGAGACCTTCGGCCTCCAGGGCGTGCCGCTGCGGCTGCGCTTCCGCCACGGCGAGAACCCCTACGCCAAGGATTGAGGACGAGGATGCCGGGCGGCTGTCGCGTCCGCCGGGCAGACGACCCCGCGGCCGATCGCGCGCCGCGCACGAACCCGCAAAAAGCCGGCTTGAAACGAAATCGGGCCGATCTTCAATTTTCTGGGATCCCTATTGGGATCTCCCGGTTGAATTAGCACGCAGAGCGGCCCCCTTTTTCAAGGCGAGCGAGCCAATTGCCGATGTCAAGGTCGATGTTCCTAGGAATGATCTTCCGGAACGCCTTGTCTCAGGCTTTGTCTCCACGCCGGTGGCGGCGCTTTTAACCTAACTCACGTTGAGAGACATCGAGGAGACACCTTATGCGCAACGCCTTCCTGATGACCACGGCCGTGGCCCTGACCCTGGCGGTCACGCCGGTCAGCGCCCAGCAGTTCGCCGATACGCCGGACCAGATCAACCAGATGGTCCAGCAGATCGAGCAGGGCGGCGATCAGGCCTTCTCGAAGGTCGAGCAGGCGCTGACGGACCTGCAAAAGGAGATGCAGGGCGCGCAGGTCCCGCAGACCGCGCAACAGAAGCTCGACACGGCGATGCAGGCGGTCAAGGACAAGGACCAGCAGAAGGCCGTCACCAGCCTGCGCGATCTGGGCAAGGAGATCGACGTCGTCGTCCAGGCGCAGGGCACGCAGGGCCAGAACCAGGACCAGATGGCCCAGAACGCGCAGGGCCAGGACCAGCAGGACGGCGGGCAGGCGGCGCAGCTCGAAGTCAAGCAGCCCGCCCCTAATGTCCAGGTCGAGCAGCAGCAGCCGCAGGTCGACGTGAAGCAGCAGGACCCGAACGTCAACGTGCAGGTGCCGGAGCCCAACGTCACGGTCACGCAGCCGAAGCCGCAGGTCGACGTGACGGTCAGGGTGCCGAAGCCGCAGGTCGAGGTGCAGCAGGCCCAGCCCAACGTCCAGGTCGAGCAGCAGCAGCCGCAGGTCGACGTGAAGGTCCCGGAGCCGAACGTCACCGTCCAGCAGCCGAAGCCCGAGGTCAACGTCGTCCAGGAAGGCCAGCCCAACGTCCAGGTCGAGCAGGCGAAGCCTGAGGTCTCGGTCGAGCAGGCCAAGCCGAAGGTCACGGTCGACCAGTCCGACCCGCAGGTGAACGTGAAGCAGGCGGGCGGCGACAACCCCGCCAACGTGGATGTCAACGTTCAGCAGGGCCAGGACGGCCAGCAGGCGCAGGACAGCGGGCAGCAGGGCCAGAGCGACCAGCAGACCACGGTCGTGGACCAGGAAAAGCAGCCGGTGCAGGGCTCGGCGGCGACCGAAAACCAGCAGCCGGCGACCGGCACGACGAACGACCAGTCCGACATGAACGCCACCACCGTCGGCGCCGCCGCCACCGGGGCCGGCGCCGCCGGGATGACCCCGCTCGTCGACGAGCCCAGCTACCGCTCCTACAACAACGAGGCCGCCGACATGCGGCAGGGCATACAGCTCGACAACGGCTTCAGGGCCGAGGACCTGATCGGCCAGACGGTCTACGGCTCGAACGGCGAGAACGTCGGCGAGATCTCGGACCTGCTCGTCGGCTCCAGCAAGCAGGCGCAGCGCGTCGTCATCGACGTCGGCGGGTTCCTCGGCTTCGGTGAGCGCACGGTGGCCTTGAACATGCGCGATCTCAGCAACGGCCAGAAGGGCCTCCAGGTCGACATGACCGAGGACCAGTTGAAGCAGCTGCCGCGCTACCGGGAAGAGGAAGGCGTCTACACGCCCTACCAGGAGTAGTCCCGCCCCGGCATGGGCCGGATCCGAGCGCGAGGGGAGGGGCGCGTGCCGGGAGGCACGCGCCCCTCTTCGCTTTGATGCGTTGCCGTCGCCGCCGGCACGGTCTAGCGTTCGGCCGTTCACGTTCGGGGAGAGAACGCCTTGCCCGCAACCGACCTGCCGTTCGCGCGCGACGAGTACGCAGCGCGGCTGGCGAAGACCAAGATGGCCATGCAGACGGCCGGGGTCGACCTGCTCTGGATCACCGATCCCTCCAACATGGCGTGGCTGACCGGCTACGACGGCTGGTCGTTCTACGTCCATCAGGGCGTGCTCCTGCCGCTGGAGGAGGAGCCGGTCTGGTGGGGCCGTACCCAGGACGCGAACGGGGCCGTGCGGACGGTGTGGATGGCGGACGCCCGGGTGGAGTGCTACCCGGACACGCTGGTGCAGAACCCGCAACGGCACCCGATGGCGCACCTCGCGGGGCTGATCCGGGACCGGGGCTGGGGCGGGCGGCGGATCGGGGTCGAACTCGACAACTACTACTTCTCGGCCAAGGCCTGCCTCACCCTCCAGGAAGGGCTGCCCGACGCCCGCTTTTCCGACGCGACGGGGCTCGTCAACTGGCAACGCATCGTGAAGTCGCCGGCCGAGATCGGCTACATGCGAAAAGCGGCTAAAATTACCGAGGCGATGCACGCGATGATCAGGGAGCGGGTCGGGCCGGGGGTGCGGAAGTGCGACCTCGCCGCCGAGATCTACAAGGTCGGCATCGCGGGCACGGAGGACTACGGCGGCGACTACCCGGCGATCGTGCCGCTGCTCCCGACCGGCAGCGACGCCGCCGCCCCCCACCTCACCTGGGACGACAGGCCGTTCGCCGTGGGGGCGGCGACCTTCTTCGAGGTCGCGGGCTGCCACAGACGCTACCACTGCCCGCTCTCGCGCACGGTCCACCTGGGCGCCCCGCCCGCCCACATCGTCGAGGCGGAAAAGGCGCTCGTCGAGGGCCTGGCGGACGGGATCGAGGCGGCGCGGCCGGGCAATCGCACGGAGGACGTGGCGGCGGCGCTGGCGAAGGCGCTGAAGAAAATCGGCATCGAGCGCGAGCCCCGCTGCGGCTACCCGATCGGCCTCAGCTACCCGCCCGACTGGGGCGAGCGCACCGCGAGCTTCCGGGCGGGCGATCGAACCGAGCTTCGCCCCGGCATGACGTTCCACTTCATGCCGGGCCTTTGGATGAAGGACTGGGGGATCGAGATCACCGAGAGCATCCTGATCAAGGACGACGGGCCGGCGGAGACGTTCTGCCAGGTGCCGCCGGGCATCCTTGTCAAGGAGTAGAAGGTTACGCTTCGCGTCCGCTGCGCGGGGCTTCCCTTTTTTCTTTTTGTCCGTTGTCCGAGCTTGGCACGGGCGCCCGTGCCAAGCTCGGACAACAGATAAAAAAGAAGAAGAAAGGCCGTGTGCAGCGCCACGCGAAGCGTGCATATGACGGACATCCGCCGCGCGATCGGCCTGTTGCGCGACCTCGTCGCCTTTCCCTCGCTGAGCCGGACGACGACGCTGCCGATCGCGGGCTACGTCGGGGCCTGCCTCGACGCCTGCGGCGTGCCCTGGTGCCTCGACGGGGACGGGGGGCAGGCGAACCTGTTCGCCACGATCGGCCCCGAGGTCGACGGCGGGGTGGTGCTGTCGGGGCATTTCGACGTGGTGCCGGCGGGGGATGAAGGCTGGGGCGGCGACCCGTTCGTGCTGCGCGAGGCGGAGGGGCGGCTGATCGGGCGGGGCGCCGTCGACATGAAGGGCTTCCTCGCCTGCTGCCTTGCGATGGTTCCCGTCTGGGCGAAGGGCCGGCTGCGGCGGCCGGTCCACCTCGCATTCACCCACGACGAGGAGGTGGGCAGCTTCGGCGCCGCGCGGCTGCCGGGGTTCCTGGCCGGGCGGCCGTTCAGGCCGGGCATCGCCGTCGTCGGCGAGCCGACGGGGATGCGGCCCATCGTCGGCCACAAGGCGGGGTTTGAACTGATCACGACGGTGACGGGGCTCGCGGGCCACGCCGCGACGCCAAGCCGCGGCCTCAACGCGGTCTACTACGCGGGCCGCCTCGTCGCGCACATCGAGGCGACGGCGGCGCGGCTGGCGGCGGCGCCGCGCGACGGGTCGCCGTTCGACCCGCCCTATTCCACCTTGAGCGTCGGGCGGATCGAGGGCGGGATCGCCCGCAACGTCATCCCGGACACGTGCCGGATCGTCTGGGAAGTCCGGCCCCTGCCCGAGGACGACGGGGGCGCGATCGTCGCGGGGATCGAGGGCTTCGCAAGGGACACGCTCCTGCCGGAGATGCAAGCACGCCACCCCGAAGCCGGCCTCGCCTTCGTCCAGGAGGCGCACTTCCCCGGCCTCGCCGCCCGCCCCCGCTCCAAGGCGGCGGACTTGGTGCGGCGCCTTTGGACGGACGCGCCGGGAGAGGTCGTCTCGTTCGGCACCGATGGCGGCCACCTGCAGGCGGCCGGGCTCGACACCGTCGTTTTCGGGCCGGGCTCGATCCGGCAGGCGCACACCCCGGACGAGTACGTCGAGGTCGCGGCGCTGGAGGACTGCCTCGCCTTTCTCGACCGGCTTGGGCGCTGGCTCGAAGAAGGTTGAACGCTTCGCGTCCGCTGGCGCGGGGCGTAACCTTCTACTTCAGCACCAGCGCCCGCCCGTTGAGCGGCTGCACGGGCCTTGCGTTGTGGTTCGGCATGATGGCGGCGAGACCGGCGAGGGTGTTGGTGGCGGCCTTGATCGGGGACTTCATTACGTGCCACGCGACGCCCTCGCTGCAGGGCGGGGTCGTGAGCGAGCCGACGTAGCGATAGTCGTCGCGGTCGGCGGGCAGGAGGCGGCGGGGGTCGATCGTCACCTCGGCGACGGTGCGCACGCCTTCGGCGCGGGGGGCGTGGCGGAGCACGAGGTCGAGGGTGTCGTCGGCGGCGGCGCCGTTCTCGACCATGACGCCGACGACGGCGAGCTGGCCGTGCGCGTTCTCGTGGACGAGGTGGACTTCCATCGGCGCCGCGCGGCCGTCGATCAGGTGCTCGCTCGGGGCGTGGAGGTGGAACTGGCGCAGTTCGTAGCGGGTGCCGGCGATCTCGATCCAGTTGCCGGCGGGCACGTCGGCCTGGATGGTGTGGCCGTTGTTGCGCAGCTTGAGCGGCACCGGCTGATAATAGAAGGCGATGGCGGGCAGGAGGTCGGTCGTCTCGGCGCGGGTGAGGTCGATCGGCGACTGCTTCCTGCCGGCGGCGCAGGCGCCGAAGGCGGGGTCGAGGCCGCCCCATTCCTCGGGTCCGCCTCGACCGGCGTAGGCCCAATGCGGGGGTTGGTCGCCGTGGTGCTCCTCGGCCTTCGCCGGGGCGGGGCCGTGGCCGTCCCCGGCGGGCCCGCCGTGCGCGACGGGGGCGAGCATCGGGCGGGGCGGGAGCGGCCGGGCGGGGGCGGTCGCCGCCGTGGGCAGGGCGGCGAGGTCGCCGGGCGATGCCGCCGGCGCCGACGGGACGGGAACGAGCGCCACGCGTTGCGGGGCGCCGCCTTCCGCCGGAACGAGGGCGTAGGCGGGGGCCTTGAAGACGTGTTCCGGCGGGGCCGGGCGGGTGAATTCGGCCCAGGCGGCGTCGGTGGCGCGCAAGGTGCTGCCGCAGCCGGAGAGGAGGGGCAATGCCAGGAGGGCGGCGAGGCCGGATCGCGTCATGCGAGGGATCCTTCGAGGGCGGCGAATGCCCGGAGGATGCCGGCGTCGCGTTAAGATCGGGTTACGCTGAACGCGCTTCGCGTCAAAGCTCGTCCGGCCAGTCGTCGAGGCGGCTGAAGGGCAGGTTCTCGACCGGCATCCCCAGGAAGGCGAGCGCTTCCTTGAAGGCTTTGGGCGGCTCCGCCTCGACGCGCAGGCGGCCCTTCCGCGTCGGGTGGGGCAGGTCGATGGCGCGGGCGTGGAGCATGAGGCCCTGGGGGAGCTGGTCGACCCCTTCCCTGGAGGCGCCGTACTTGGCGTCGCCGAGGATGGGGGTGCCGACGGCGGCGCAGTGGGCGCGGAGCTGGTGGGTGCGGCCGGTGAGGGGGAGGAGGCCGACCCAGGCGGCGACGCCCCCAGCGCGGGCGATGACACGAAAGCCGGTGCGGGCGCGCTTGGCGTCGAGCGCCTCCGGCCCCATGCGCTCCCGGCCGGGGGGGCCGGCCTTGCCGAGGCGGAGGTCGACGACACCCTCGCTGCGGTCGGGCCGGCCCTGGACGATGGCCCAGTAAAGCTTCCTTACCTCGTGGCCCTGGAAGGCGTGCATGAGGGCGCGGGCGACGGGGGCGGTACGGGCGAGGACGAGGAGGCCGGACGTGTCCTTGTCGAGGCGGTGGACGAGGCGGGGGCGCCCCTCCCCTTCCCCGAAGGCACCCAGCATCCCGTCGACGTGGCGCTCGGTCCCGGTGCCGCCCTGGACGGCGAGTCCGGCGGGCTTGTCGAGGACGATGACGGCGTCGTCCTCGTGGAGGACGAGGCTCCGGATGAACCTGGCGTCGCGGGCGCCGACGGGGGGCTTCGCTCGCGGCGGCGGGGCGTCGGCGAGGGGCGGGACGCGGACGCTCTGGCCCCTGGCGATCCGGTCGGAGGCGGCGACCCGCTTGCCGTCGAGGCGGAACTGGCCGGAGCGCAACAGGCGCTGGAGGTCGACGAAGCCGAGCGCGGGGAAGTGCTTTTTCGCCCAGCGGTCGAAGCGCATCCCGTCCTCGGACGATCCCACCTCGCGGTGCTGCACGCCGCTCAAGACGCACGCTCCCGGCGCAGGCGCTCCAGATGGGCGAGGCGGGCCTTCAAGGCCGCCTCGGCCCCCTCCCCGGTCGGTGCGTAGTAGCGCGGCCGGTCCATGCCCTCGGGGAAGTAGTCCTGGCCGGAGAAGCGGTCGGGGGCGTCGTGGTCGTAGGCGTAGCCCCGGCCGTAGCCCATGCCTTTCATCAGCCTGGTTGGCGCGTTGCGGACATGGAGCGGCGGCGGAAGGGAGCCGCTCGCCTCGGCGCCCGTCATCGCGGCCTTGTAGGCCGTGTAGACGGCGTTGGACTTGGGGGCGAGCGCCAGCGCCACGGCGCATTGCGCCAGCGCCAGTTCACCCTCGGGCGAGCCCAGGCGCTCGAAGGTTTCGGCGGCGGCGAGGGCGCGGGGGAGTTCGTCGGGGGCGGCGAGGCCCACGTCCTCCACGGCCATGCGGACGAGGCGCCGGGCGAGGAAGCGGGGGTCCTCGCCCCCTTTGAGCATCCGGCAGAGCCAGTAGAGCGCGGCGTCGGGGTCGCTGCCGCGCACGGATTTGTGCAGCGCGGAGATCAGGTTGTAGTGCGCCTCCTGCGCCCTGTCGTAGACCGGCAGGCGGCGCTGGAGGAGGCGGGCGAGCGCGTCCACGTCGAGGGGGGGGTCGCTCGGCAGGTCGGCCAGGGTCTCGACCATGTTGAGGAGGTGGCGGCCGTCGCCGTCGGCGAGGTCGGCGAGGCGGGCGCGGGCGGCGGGGTCGAGGGGCAAGGGGCGGCCGAGTTCGGCCTCGGCACGTTCCAGGAGGCCCGCGAGCGCGGCCCCGTCCAGGCGCTCCAGGACGACGACGCGGCAGCGGGAGACCAAGGCCGGGTTGAGGGCGAAGGAGGGGTTCTCGGTCGTGGCGCCGACGAGCGTCACGACGCCGGCCTCGACCTCGTGGAGGAGGCCGTCCTGCTGGGCGCGGTTGTAGCGGTGGATCTCGTCGATGAAGAGGACGGGGGCCGCGCCGCCCCCTGCCAGCCGCCTCGCCTCGTCGAACGCCCGGCGGAGGTCGGCGACCCCGGACATCACGGCCGAAAGCGCGATGAGCGGGCGGCCCGCGGCCTTGGCGAGGAGGCGGGCGAGCGTCGTCTTGCCGCAGCCGGGGGGACCCCAGAGGAGGAGCGACGCGAGGCGCCCGGCGGCCAGCATCCGGCCGAGGGGGCCTTGCGCGTCGAGCGCGGCGTCCTGGCCGACGACCTCGTTCAGCGATTTCGGCCGCAGGCGGTCGGCGAGCGGGCGCGCCGGGTTCGTTCGGGCGGCGGGCCTGGGGGATCCATCCCCGAACAGGTCCATCAGCCGAGCCTCACGGCGAGCACCCGCCCCTCGCGGCGGATGACGAGCCGCCACTCCCGCCAGCCGCGCAGGGCCTGACGGAGGTCGGCGACGCTGCCGATCCGGGCGTCGTCGAGGGCGAGGATCACGTCGCCGGGGCGCAGCCCGTAGGCCCGTGCGGCGCCTTCGACCTCGAGGACGACGACGCCGGACTCGTCCGGGTCGCGGCCGAGTTCCTCGGCGAGGCCGGGCGACAGGTTGGCGACGGTGGCGCCGGCGAGCGGCTGGCGGCCGCCCAGGGTCGTCGCGTCGGGGGGCGGCTCCTTCGGCGCCGCCCGGATCGGCAGGTCGAGGCGGTGCCGCCGTCCGGCCCGCACGAGGTCGAGGGCGGCGGCGGCGCCGAGCGGCTTCAGCGACAGGCGGTAGTTGAAGGAGGGCACGTCCTGGACGGCGACCCCGTCGACGGCGAGGATCACGTCGCCCTTCCTGACGCCGGCGGCGGCGGCGCTGCCCTTCGGGTTCACGCCGGCCACGGCGACCCCCTCCGGGCGGTCGAGGCCGAGCGTTTGGGCGAGGTCGCCGTCGACTTCCCGAAGGTCGAGGCCGGGCCAGGGGCGGACGGGGGTGCCGCCCGCGTCGAGGGTGGCGAGGCGGGCCTTGACCAAGTTCGCTGGGATGGCGAAGCCGATGCCGATCGAGCCCCCGGAGCGGGTGAAGATCGCCGTGTTGATGCCGAGCAGTTCGCCGTCGAGCGAGACGAGGGCGCCGCCCGAGTTGCCGGGGTTGATCGCGGCGTCGGTCTGGATGAAGGCGACATCGCCGGCACCGCCCTCGATCGGGGTCGCGCGCGCGCCCGCGGAAACGATGCCGGACGTCACCGTCTGGCCGATGCCGAACGGGTTGCCGATGGCGAGCACGAGGTCGCCGACCTCGATCGTGTCCGAGTCGCCGAGCGGCAGCGCCGGCACCCTGCCGGCGTCGACCTTGAGAAAGGCGAGGTCGGAGCGGGGGTCGGTGCTGAGGAGTCGGGCCTTGAACGCGCGCCGGTCGGCGAGCACGGCGGTGATCTCGTCGGCGCCCTCGACGACGTGGTTGTTGGTGACGATGAGCCCGTCACCGCGGACGATGACCCCGGAGCCGAGTGCCGTCTGCTCGCGCACCTGCGGCGCGTCCGGGCCGGGGGCGCCCCGCATGAAGAAGCGGAAGAGGGGGTCGTCGAGGAGCGCGCTGCGCTGGTCGGGGAGGCGCTTTTTCGAGGTGATGCTGACGACGGCCGGGCTCGCCTTCTTGACCACGGGCGCGAAGGACAGGCGGACGGCAGCGGGACCCGCCGGTATGGCGCGCGCGGCCTCGGCGGCCGGGGCCGCTGGAGCGTACGAGACGAACCAGGGGGCAAGGCACAGGGCGAGCAGGGCGGCCCGCGCCCGCCCCGTCAGGCACGCCCGAAAGGGCGGCCTAGGCCGCCAGACGTTCCTCGTCCTCATCGTCGTCGCGGAAAACGGGGCCGCTGTCCTTGCCCTTGGCGTCGACGTCGCGGTCGACGAACTCGATCACCGCCATCGGCGCGTTGTCGCCGTAGCGGAAGCCCGCCTTCATGATGCGGATGTAGCCGCCCATGCGGGTGGCGTAGCGGGGGCCGAGCACGTCGATCAGCTTCGTCGCCGTCGCCTCGGCGCCGGTGCGGGCGATGAGGAGGCGCCGGGCAGCGAGGTCGCCCTGCTTGCCGAGCGTGACCAGCTTCTCGACGAGGGGGCGCAGCTCCTTCGCCTTCGGCAGGGTCGTCGTGATCTGCTCGTGCTTGACGAGCGCCTGCGCCATGTTGGCGAACATGGCGCGGCGGTGGCTGGCGGTGCGGTTGAGCTTCCGGCCGCTCTTGCGGTGGCGCATGGCTTCTTTCCTCTGGTGGGCCTACCGGCCTTCGGCCTGCTCGAGACCGACTGGCCTACCGGCCTTCGGCCTGCTTGAGGCCTGCTAGAACGGCTCCTCGACCTTGCGGGCGAGGTCCTCGATGTTCTCGGGGGGCCAGCCGGTCACGTCCATGCCGAGGTGGAGGCCCATCTGGGTGAGGACCTCCTTGATCTCGTTCAGGGACTTGCGGCCGAAGTTCGGCGTTCGCAACATCTCGGCCTCGGACTTCTGCACGAGGTCGCCGATGTAGACGATGTTGTCGTTCTTCAGGCAGTTGGCCGAGCGCACCGAAAGCTCCAGCTCGTCGACCTTCCTGAGGAGGTTCGGGTTGAACGGCAGCTCGGGCCTTGCGATCTGCGACTGGCCGAGGTGCGGCTCCTCGAAGTTGATGAAGGGCTGGAGCTGGTCCTGGAGGATGCGCGCGGCGAGCGCCAGCGCATCTTCCGGGCTGACCGAGCCGTTGGTCTCGATCTGCATGACGAGGCGGTCGTAGTCGGTCTGCTGGCCGACGCGGGCGTTGTCGACGCGAAACGCCACCTTGCGGACGGGGCTGTAGATGGCGTCGATCGAGATGAGCCCGATCGGCGCGTCCTCGGCCTTGTTGAGGGACGCGGCGACGTAGCCCTTGCCGGTGCTCACGGTAAGCTCGAGCGAGAGCTTGCCGCCCTGGTCGACGTGGCAGATCACATGGTCCGGGTCCATGATCTCGATGTCGTGGCCGGCCTCGATCATGCCCGCCGTGACAACGGCCGGACCCTCGACGCGCAGGTAGGCGCGCTTGGGCTGGTCGCTGTGCAGGCGAAGCCCGAGCGACTTCAGGTTGAGGACGATGTCGGTCACGTCCTCCCGAACGCCCGGGATCGACGAGAACTCGTGCAGCACGCTGTCGATGTGGACGGCGGTGATCGCAGCGCCCTGGAGCGAGGAGAGGAGGAGACGGCGCAGGGCGTTGCCGATGGTGATGCCGAAGCCGCGCTCCAGGGGCTCGACGACGATCGTCGCCTCGCGGTCGGGACGGCGCCCGAGCTGGACGTTCAGCTTCTGGGGCTTGATCAGCTCCTGCCAGTTTCGTTGGATCACGAGGAACCTCGCGTGACTATGTGCCTGTAACGGCCTCGAAGGCCGCAGGGGCGACGAGCCCTTGCAGCCTTCCCGGCCTCGATGGGGAAGAGGACGCGCCCTGTCAAACGCGGCGGCGCTTGCGGGCGCGGCAGCCGTTGTGCGGGATCGGGGTGACGTCCCGGATGTTGGTGATCTGGAAGCCGACCGACTGGAGCGCGCGGAGCGCCGACTCGCGGCCGGAGCCGGGGCCGCGCACCATGACTTCCAGCTGGCGCATCCCGTGCTCGGCGGCCTTGCGGCCCGCCGTCTCGGCGGCCATCTGCGCCGCGAACGGGGTCGACTTGCGCGAGCCCTTGAAGCCCTGCGCGCCGGCGCTCGACCACGCGATGGTGTTGCCCTGGGCGTCGGTGATGGTAATCATCGTGTTGTTGAAGGTGGCGCTGACGTGCGCCACGCCGGAGCTGATGTTCTTGCGCTCGCGGCGGCGCAGCCGCGTGTCCTGGGGCTGGGCCATGTCCTACTTCTTCACCTTCTTCTTGCCGGCGATCGCCCGGGCCGGACCCTTGCGGGTGCGGGCGTTGGTGTGGGTGCGCTGGCCGCGCACGGGCAGGCCCTTGCGGTGCCGCAGGCCGCGGTAGCAGCCCAGATCCATGAGGCGCTTGATGCTCATCGCCGTCTCGCGGCGGAGATCCCCCTCGACCTTGTGGTCGCGGTCGATCCGCTCGCGGATGCGGGCCAGCTCGGCGTCGCTCAGTTCGTTGACGCGACGCTCGCCGGGGATCTCGACGGCTTCGAGGATCCGCCGCGACGAGGACGGGCCGATGCCGAAGATGTAGGTCAAGGCCACCCAGACGGGCTTTTGGGCTGGAATGTTCACGCCGGCGATACGCGCCACCTGTCAGTCTCCTGTTCCGGCCTGCCGCACATGGCAAGCAGTCCCGATATCCATATGGTTCAGGAAGCCGGCGAAGTATAGGGGCCGAACGCCCGCTGTCAACGCCTGCTCCCGCGATTCCTTACCTAGCGAAGGGGGTCGAGCACCCCGAAGATCGTCGTCGAAACGGCATCGATCGGCGCCATGCCGTCGACGTGGTGGACGATCCCCTGCCCCTCGTAGAACGGCAGGACGGGCTTCGTGTGCTCGCGGTAGACGGCGAGGCGCGCCCGCAGCGTCGCCTCGTTGTCGTCGGCGCGGGGGCCGCCCGGCGATTCGGCGGCGCGCTTGAGGATGCGCTCGACGAGGACGTCGTCGTCGACGTCGATGAAGACGACCGCGTCGATCCGGGTGCCCTTCTCGTGCAGCATCGCGTCCAGGGCCTTCGCTTGGCTGAACGTGCGCGGAAAGCCGTCGAGGACGAAGCCGTCGTGGCAGTCGTCGCGCTCGATGCGGTCCTTGACCACGCCGACGGTCACGTCGTCGGGGACGAGCCGGCCCGCATCCATGATCTCCTTCGCCTGGAGCCCGACGGAGGTGCCGGCGCGGACGGCGGCGCGGAGCATGTCGCCGGTCGACAGGTGGGCGAGGTTGTAGCGTGCCTCGATCCGGGCCGCCTGGGTGCCCTTGCCGGCGCCGGGCGGGCCGAACAGTATCAGTTTCATCCCCGTCTCCCTCTGAGCTTGGCCTTCTTGATGAGGCCTTCATACTGGTGTGCTAGCAGATGCGACTGCACCTGCGCCACCGTGTCCATCGTCACCGAGACGACGATGAGCAGGCTCGTGCCGCCGAAGTAGAACGGCACGGCGTAGCGGGAGATCAGGATCTCGGGCAGGACGCAGACGGCGGCGAGGTAGAGGGCGCCGACGGCGGTGAGGCGGGTGAGCACGTAGTCGAGGTAGTCGGCGGTGCGCTGGCCCGGCCGGATGCCGGGGATGAAGCCGCCGTGCTTCTTCAGGTTGTCGGCCGTCTCCTTTGGGTTGAAGACGATCGAGGTGTAGAAGAAGGCGAAAAAGACGATGAGCCCGATGAAGAGGAGGACGTGGAGCGGCTGGCCGCGGCCGAGCGCGGCGCTGACCCAGACGAGCCAGTCGGAGCCGCCCTGCGCCGCGAATCCCGCCACCGTCGCCGGCAACAGGAGAAGCGAGGAAGCGAAGATCGCCGGGATGACGCCCGACGTGTTGAGCTTCAAGGGCATGTGCGACGACTGCCCGCCGAAGACGCGGTTGCCCTGCTGGCGCTTGGGGTACTGGACCAGGACCCGCCGCTGCGCCGACTCCATGAAGACGATGAAGGCGATGACCGCGAGCGCCAGGAGGGCGAGGAAGATGATGAAGAAGGCCGAGATGGCCCCCGTGCGCGAGAGTTCGAGGAGGGAGGCGAGCGCGCCCGGCAGCGACGCGATGATGCCGACGAAGATGATGAGCGAGATGCCGTTGCCGATCCCGCGCGCGGTGATCTGCTCACCGAGCCACATGAGAAAGAGGGTGCCGCCGACGATGGTGATGACGGTGGTCGCCCGGAAGAACCAGCCGGGGTCGATGACGGCGCTGCCGGCCGGCCCCTCCATGCCCTCCATGCCCACGGCCAAGCCCCATGCCTGGAAGGCGGCGAGGAGGACGGTGAGGTAGCGGGTGTACTGGTTGATCTTCNNATCTTCTTGCGGCCCTGCTCGCCCTCCTTCTTCATCGCCTCGACGGTGGGCGAGATCGCCGTCATCAGCTGCATGATGATCGACGCCGAGATGTAGGGCAGGATGCCGAGCGCCTGGATCGACATCCGCTCCAGGGCGCCGCCCGCGAACATGTTGAACATGCCCAGGATGCCGTGCTGCTGGCGCTGGAAGATCTGCGCCATCACCTCGGGGTCGATGCCGGGAAGGGGGATGTAGGTGCCGAGCCGGTAGACGATCAGGCAGCCGAGCGTGAACCAGATGCGCTTCTTGAGTTCGGTCGCCTTGGAAAAGGCGCCGAAATTGATGTTCGCCGCCAGCTGGTCCGCCGCCGATGCCATCCCTTTAACCCTCGCCGGCCGCCGGGGCCTCGTTCGAAGCGGCGGCGCCCGGAATCACGACCTTGCCGCCCGCCTTCTCGACGCCCTCGACGGCGCCCTTGCTGGCGCCCGCGACCTCGATCGTCACCGCCTGCTTCAGCTCGCCCCGGCCCAGGAGGCGCACGCCGTCGAGCGCGCGGCGCAGCACGCCGCCCTTGACCAGCGCCTCGGCGTCGATCGTCGCCCCCGCGTCCAGGCTGCCGCGGTCGATCGCGTCCTGGAGGCGGTCGAGGTTGATCTCGGCGTAGTCGCGGCGGTTGACGTTCTTGAAGCCCCGCTTGGGCAGGCGGCGGTAGATCGGCATCTGCCCGCCCTCGAAGGCGTTGACGGCGATGCCGCTGCGCGCGCGCTGGCCCTTGTGGCCCTTGCCCGAGGTCTTGCCGAGGCCGGAGCCGATGCCGCGGCCGAGGCGCTTCTTCGGCTTGCGGGCGCCCGGGTTGTCGCTCAGTTCGTTGAGGCGCATGACCCCTTATCCCTTCCTCAGCCGTCCTGCCGCGCTTCTTCGACCCGCAGCAGGTGCTTCACCTTGTCGATGCGGCCGCGCGTGGAAGGGGTGTCCTCCACCTCCTTCGTGCGGTGCATCTTGTTGAGGCCCAAGGCGACGAGCGTCGCCCGCTGGTCGCCCCGGCGCCCGATCGGGCTGCCGGTCTGGGTGATCCTGATCTTCGCCATCAGCCCGCCTCCGCCCTCGGCGCCTCGCCGCCCTCGCGTTTGGCGCTTCCGATGATGTCGCCCACCTTCTTGCCGCGCTTGGCGGCGATCGAGCGGGGCGAGTTGACGAGCCGAAGCGCCTCGAAGGTCGCCTTGATCATGTTGTGCGGGTTCGACGTGCCGAGCGACTTCGCCACCACGTCGTGGATGCCAAGGGCCTCGAGCACGGCGCGCATCGGGCCGCCCGCGATGATGCCGGTGCCGGGAGGGGCGGCGCGCAGGAGCACGCGGCCGGCGCCGTAGTGGCCCTCGATGTCGTGGTGCAGCGTACGCGCCTGACGGAGCGGCACCCTTACCATCGAGCGCTTCGCCTGCTCGGTCGCCTTGCGCACGGCTTCGGGCACTTCCCGTGCCTTGCCGCTGCCGTAGCCGACCTGCCCCTTGCCGTCGCCGACGACGACGAGGGCCGAGAAGCCGAAGCGGCGGCCGCCCTTGACCACCTTGGCGACGCGGTTGACGTTGACGAGCTTGTCGATCAGCTCGGAGCCGCCGCCCTGCCGGTCGTCGTGTGAACGCCCCCTTGGAGCCATGACTTCGTACCTTCCTAAAAGGGGCTAGAACGACAGCCCGCCCTCGCGGGCGCCGTCGGCCAGCGCCTTGACGCGGCCGTGGTAGCGGTAGCCGCCGCGGTCGAACACGACGGCCTCGACGCCGGCCGCCTTCGCCCGCTCGGCGAGGGCCAGGCCGACCCGCTTCGCCGCTTCGCGGTCGGCGCCGGTCTTGAGATCCTCGCGGAGCGACTTGTCGAGCGACGAGGCGGCGGCGAGGGTGCGGCCCTGGGCGTCGTCGACGATCTGGCCGTAGATGTGCTTGCCGGAGCGGAAGACGGAAAGGCGCATCCGCCCGCCGCCCGCGATCTTGAGCGCGTAGCGGGTCCGCCGCCGGCGCCGCTCGTACCTGTCCTGGGGCTTGAACATGGCTACTTCTTCTTGCCTTCCTTGCGCAGGACGACCTCGTCGCTGTAGCGCACGCCCTTGCCCTTGTA
>JAGRGG010000074.1 GCA_020445645.1 Geminicoccaceae bacterium
TGCAACATGTCGATCGAGGCCGGCGCCCGGGCCGGGCTCATCGCCCCCGACGAGGCCACCTTCGCCTACGTCGAGGGCCGGCCGATGGCCCCCAAGGGCGCCGCGTTCGACGAGGCCGTCGCCTACTGGCGCACCCTCCCCTCCGACGAGGGTGCCCGCTTCGACCGCGAGATCGTCTTGAAGGCCGAGGAGATCGAGCCGCAGGTGACGTGGGGCACGAGCCCGCAAGACGTGGCCTCGATCAACGGCCAAGTGCCGGACCCGGCTGCCGTCGGCGACGAGTTCCGCAGGAACGCCATCCGCCGCTCGCTCGACTACATGGGGCTCGAACCGGGCACGCCGCTGCGCGAGGTCACGATCGACCGCGTGTTCCTCGGATCCTGCACCAACGGCCGCATCGAGGACCTGCGCGCGGCGGCGAAGATCGTGGAAGGGCACAAGGTCGCCGACACCGTGCGGGCGATGGTGGTCCCCGGCTCCGGCCTCGTCCGCCATCAGGCCGAGGCCGAAGGGCTGGACGAGGTGTTCAGAGCGGCCGGCTTCGAGTGGCGGGAAGCCGGCTGCTCCATGTGCCTCGGCATGAACCCGGACCAGTTGGCGCCGCAGGAGCGCTGTGCCTCGACCTCGAACCGCAACTTCGAGGGCCGTCAAGGGCGCCTCGGCCGTACACACCTCATGAGCCCCGAAATGGCGGCGGCGGCGGCGATCACCGGCAGGCTCACCGACGTGCGGGAACTCGCTTCGGGTTAGGTCGATGTGCGCTTCGCGCCAGCGGGCGCGAAGCGCATGCCGGCTCTTCCCAACGAAAAGGGGCGGCCGCCCGGCCGCCCCTTCCCCTCATGGGGCTGCCCGAAGACTACTTCGTCGTCGTGACCGAACTGGTGTCGGCGCCCGGCGTCGTCTGGGGCATGACGCCGCCGTTCGCGTCCATCGCCACGCATTCCTGGTCGTTGTTGCGGGCCTGCCCTTCGGGGCAAGCCGGGTCGTCCTTCATCATCGCGTCGCCGGAGGACATCTCGCCCTCCTTCATGTCGTCCGTCTTCATCATCTCGTCGCCGTCGGCGTCCATCTTGGTGTCGTCGGTCGTGATCGAGCTGGTGTCGGGGCCGGGCGTCGTCTGGGGCATGACGCCGCCGTTCGCGTCCATCGCCACGCATTCCTGGTCGTTGTTGCGCGCCTGCCCCTCGGGGCAGGCCGGATCCTGCCCGCCGGTCTGGGCCATGGCCGCCGTCGAGGCCATGAGCATCGCCGCAAAGAGCGCCGTCGTCGCGAAAGTTTTCATGAACGAACTCCTGGTGGAAGCAGCCCTATGCCGCCCTTGGACTGGACACTTGCCAGCGCCCGCCTGTCAACCGCCCCCAATAGGCCGGCCTACCGGGCGCCGCATACCGCAGAAGCTTCGGCGGGGGGAAGACGTTCCCTTGATGGACGAAAGTTTAGGTTTAACGGCACCGTCGGACGTTCGCTTGCCCCGGCCCGTTCCGCGTGAGGCGCCGGACCCGCGTCCTTTGGGCTATCCTCCTCGCCCTCCTCGTTGGCCCCCCGGCCCTCCTCGCCGCCTACCGCTTCCTGCCGCCGCCCGGCACCCCGCTCATGCTCGTCCGCGCGTTCCAGGGCCTGGGGACCGATTACCGCTGGCGCCCGCTCCTTGCCATCTCGCCGCACCTCGCCCGCGCCGTCATCGCCTCGGAGGACAACCTGTTCTGCCGCCACTGGGGCTTCGACCTGGACGCGCTCCACGGCGAGATCGACCGGGCGATCCGGGGCCGCCGCCCGCGCGGCGCCAGCACCATCACCCAGCAGACCGCGAAGAACCTCCTCCTCTGGCCCGGCCGCGACGTGGCCCGCAAGCTCGCCGAGGCGTGGCTGGCGCCGCAGCTCGAACTCGTGCTGGGCAAGCGGCGCATCCTCGAACTCTACCTCAACGTCGCCGAATGGGCGCCCGGCGTCTACGGCGCCGAGGCGGCCGCTTGGCACTGGTACGACAAGCCCGCCGCGGACCTCACCCCCCGGGAGGCGGCGAGGCTCGCCGTCATCCTCCCCAACCCCCTGCACTGGACGCCCAAGGGCCAGGCCGGCCGCGCCCGGTCGATCGAGCGCCGCGTCGGCCAGCTCGGCCCCCTCCTCGACTGCGCGCCCTGAATTTCAACCCGAAGCTGCATGACTCGCGCGCTACCCCCTTGGCGGCGGGAGCGGCATCCCCCATGTCAGGACAAGGACAGTCAAGGGAAGACCCCCGCCATGAGCATCACCCCCGGCGCCCTCGTCCGCCTGCAGGACCGGCCCGACTGGGGCCTGGGTCAGGTCCAGTCCGCGATCGGCCGCCGCGTCACCGTCAACTTCCCCGAAGCCGGCAAGGTCGTCCTCGACCTCGACCGCGCGACCCTCGACGTGGAAGTCTCGGCGGAGGAGGTCGAGGCGCGGCAGGAGGAGGGCTGAACGGTCGCGCCGGTTACGCTTCGCGTCCGCTGGCGCGAAGCGTAGAACCACGCCGCAATTTCAAGCACCATGATACGTGCAGGGTCGATCGCCTCGACGCTCGGACGGCAAACGCCGGCACAACGCCGGGCGTGGTGGAACGGGAGAGGGACCCCGCATGATCGGACGCGCCGTCGCGCAACCCTGGGCGCTGCCGCCCTTGCCGGGCGAGAGCGAGGCGGCGCTGCGGGAGCGCCGCGACCAAGCCTATTTCGACCAGCAGCGCGAGGACAGCCGCGAGTGGTGGCGGCGCATGGGCGGCGAGACCCCGCTCGCCGGCCTACGCGTGCTCGACTTCGGCTGCGGCCACGGCGCGCTCGCCGTCGCCGCCGCCGAACGCGGCGCCGCCCACGTGGTCGGGCTCGACCTCGACGAGGCCCGCATCGCCTTCGCGCGGCGCAAGGTGCGGGACGACTTCCCGGATCTCGCCGGCCGCGTGCGCTTCGAGGCCCGGGACATCGCCGACCTCGACGACGGCCCCTTCGACGCGGTCCTCAGCAAGGACACGTTCGAGCACGTCGGCGACCTCCCCGCCGTGCTCGCCCACGTCCGCCGCCTGCTCCGCCCCGGCGGCCGCCTCCTCGTCGGCTTCAGCCCCCTCTATTACAGCCCCTGGGGCGACCACGGCCGCCTCTGGCACCCGCTGCCCTGGCTGCACGCCGTCCTGCCGGACTCCCTCCTCTTCCCCCTCGCCGGCCGGAGGCGCGGCCGGCGCATCACCGGCCTCGCCGACGTGGGCCTCAACGGCCTCACCCCCCGCCGCTTCCGCGCCCTCTTCGCCCCCGACCGCTGGCGGATCGAGCGGATCCGCTACAACCCCGGCGACAAGCCCCTCATGGGCGCCATGCGCGCCCTGCGGCGGCTCCCGCTGCTGGAGGCGCCGTTCACGGTCGGGATTTACGCGGATATCGTGCGGGTTTGAAGCACTCTGCTTGCTTGATAAGCTTTTAGGCTGTGCTTTCAACCCTTCGTCATCATTAACGGCAGTACATTCTATAGGACATTCTGAAGACTTATGTCGCACCTTGGGGAACGGGATATGGCAGGATGCTGCAACAATCTGCCATAGGAGCTCAAGTCATGCGCCATATTTTTCTCGCCACCGTTCTGTACCTCATTGTTGGGACTTCTCATGCTGAGGTTTGGGCTGAGAACTCAGCCCCTAATTACTTCAGATAATTAAATGTTGTTATTGATAATCAAGTGAAAGATGGCTGCATTCTTCATCCTAATAACATTAAAAAGCGTCTCGAAGTTTCATTAGGACGAGATGCTATCAAAGTTAGTGATTTATCTCCTTATACGCTTATGGCAAGTTTCTTAGGGTATGGCAGCTATAATTATGATAACGTTCGCAGAGGCTGTTGGGTTAATTATTCATTTACAATTGAACTGTTCAAGCCAGGAACAGAAATTCTAGTGCTTGCTCGATCGTTTGGGTTACTTAGCGGTCCTAATGCTCGTGATCAAGAGGCTCTTGCACAAGCTGAGGCCTTCGCCGATGAAGTTGCCGCTGCCATTCTTCAGGCCCGACTCCGCAAGAACAACAATTCTTGACCATCCTCTGCTAGGAGAAAGCAAATCGGCACATGGAGGGAGACAGGTATTAAGCTTGTCTCCTTCCCATCCCCACTCACCCGCCCCTAATCCACCACCACCGCCGTCCCCGCCGCCGTGACCATGAGCATCGAGCCCTTTTCCCCGACCGTCTCGTAGTCGATGTCGACGCCGATGACGGCGTTGGCGCCCAGGTCCTTGGCCTTGTCGCACATCTCCTTGACGGCGATCTCGCGCGCCTCGCGCAGGCCCTTCTCGTAGCCGCCGGAGCGGCCGCCGACCACGTCGCGGATGTTGGCGAAGAAGTCGCGGACGAAGTTGGTGCCCAGGATCGCCTCGCCGGCGACGAGGCCGCGGTACTCGCGGACGCGGTGGCCTTCGAGCGTGTTCGTGGTGCTGACGAGCATCGGCTCTAACTCCCGTGGCTGGACGGCCCTTGCAACGCCCAAGGCGGGCGAAGGCTCCCGAAGGCGGGCCCTGGCCCTCTGGTCCTTGTGGAAACCCTTTGTTAAAGGCACTATGCTAGACCAGATTTGCCCTTCACGAACGAGGATCGACGCTCGATGGCTTGGAACTGGCGGTGCGCCCTCCTGGGCCTCCTGCTCGCGGCGGGGCTCGGCCTCCCGGCGGTGGCGTGGACGCCCGGCCCGGACGACCGCTTCGACGTGCAGTTCACGGCGCCCCTGCGCCTGGAGCGCCCCGTCGAGATCCTCGACCTCGACGCCGTCGACACGTCCCCCCAGACGATCACCCGGCAGAAGGCCAAGGGCCGCCGCCTCGTCTGCTACGTCAGCGCCGGCACCTTCGAGGACTGGCGCCCGGACAAGGGGCGCTTCCCGACGAAGCTGATCGGCAAGCCCGTCGACGGCTGGCCGGGCGAGCGCTGGCTCGACATCCGCCGCATCGACCTGCTGCGCCCCCTCATGCGCGCGCGCGTCCGCCTCTGCGCCGACAAGGGGTTCGACGCCGTCGAATTCGACAACGTCGACGGCTACGCCAACGACACAGGCTTCGGCCTCCGCGCGACGAGCCAGCTTCGCTACAACCGGATGCTGGCCGACGAGGCGAGGAAGGCCGGGCTCGCCGTCGGGCTCAAGAACGACCTGGAGCAGGCGGCGGCGCTGGTCCCGCGCTTCGACTTCGCCCTCAACGAGTCCTGCTTCACCTACGGGGAATGCCACCTGCTCCGGCCGTTCCTCGACGCGAGGAAGCCCGTCTACGTCATCGAGTACGAGACGGAGCGCGCCGCGATGGACCGCCACTGCGCCGAGGCCGAGAAGCTGGGCGTCCAGCTCCTCTTCAAGCCGCGCAACCTCGACGGCCGCCTCTTCCGCCGCTGCGGCAAGCCCTGACCCCCTCCGACTCGAAGGCCCTTTCCATGCAGCCCTTCACGAAGCTCGCCGGCGTCGCGGCACCCCTGCCGCTCATCAACGTCGACACCGACATGATCATCCCCAAGCAGTTCCTGAAGACGATCAAGCGCACCGGCCTCGGCGCGAACCTGTTCGACGAGATGCGCTACGACCTCGACGGCAAGGAGCGGCCCGACTTCGTCCTCAACCGCGAGCCCTACCGCCACGCGGAGATCCTCATCGCCGGCGACAATTTCGGCTGCGGCAGCTCGCGCGAGCACGCCCCCTGGGCGCTCCTCGACTTCGGCATACGCTGCGTGATCGCCCCCTCCTTCGCCGACATCTTCTTCAACAACTGCTTCAAGAACGGCGTCCTGCCGATCGTCTTGCCGCAAGACCAGATCGACGTGCTCCTCAAGGAGGCCGAGACGGCGCAGAACCCCGTCTTCGCCGTCGACCTGGAGGCGCAGACGATCGAGCGCCCGTCCGGCAACCGGCCGTTCGCGTTCGAGGTTGACCCCTTCAGGAAGCACCTCCTCCTCAACGGCCTCGACGACATCGGCCTGACGATGCAAAAGGGGGCCGCGATCGACGCCTTCGAGGCGCGGCGGGCCGAGGCCCACCCCTGGCTCGCCATGCAAGGGGCTTGACGGACCCCGCCCCGATCGCACCCTTAGGGGCAGGCGGACGAATCGGGAGGCTTGACGACATGCGACGCTGGATCATCCGCACCTGCACCCTCGCGGCACCCCTCGTCCTCCTTGCCCAACCCGCCTCAGCGGCGGGGATCATGGAGACGCTGAAGGGCGACCCGCAGTTCTCGCGCTTGGTAGCCCTCGTCGACGAGGCGGGGATCGCGGGCGACCTCGAGAACGCCGGGGCCGCGACCCTGCTTGCCCCCACCAACGCCGCCTTCGTCATGATCCCGGACAGCGCGATCGAGCGGCTGAAGGAGAAGGACCAGCTCGCCGCCGTGCTCCGCCACCACCTCGTCCAGGGCGAGGCGATCGAGAGCGCCGACCTGGGCGGCAAGACCCTCAAGACCGCCGACGGCGGCAGCATCGAAGCGGAGACCGGCAAGGAGGGCAGGCTCTATCTGCTCCAGCCGGGCGCCGAACTGAGCCGCCTCGGCGACAACCTCCTCGTCCGCACCGAGGCGCCGGCCCGCCCCGCCGCGGGCGGCGGCGCCGCGCCCGGGATCAAGGTCGCCCTCGGGCCGGACGGCAAGCTGACGATCTCCAAGGCCGACGCCGCGCCCAAAGCCGACGCCAAGCCCGCGGGCCAGGGCGATGCGAAGCAGGCCGACGCCCAAGCCGGCACCAAGCCCGACGCCGCCGCCAACGCCAAGCCCGAGGGCGACGCGAAGCCGCTCGGCGCCTCCGCCTCACCGGCGACCCCGGACCCCCTGGTGCGGGCGCAGAACAAGCCCGAGAAGCGCACGGGCGAGGAGGGAACCGCGCCGACGGGCGAGGCGCAGCAGGCGGGTAGCGAAGCCAAGCCCGAGAGTGGCGACGCGAAGCAGGCATCCGGCGAACCCCCCCCGCCCGCCGGTGACACGCAGCAGGCGGCCGACAAGGCCAAGCCCGAAGGCAACGCCCAGCAGGCGACCGGCGAGAGCCCCGCCCCCGCCGGTGACACGCAGAAGGCGTCCGGCGAAGGCCAGGAAAAGGCCGGCAACGAAACCGCGCTCGCCGCGACCGAGTCGAACACCACCCCCGACCCGCTCGTGGGCGCCAAGAGCAACCCTGAAGCGCAGGCGACGAACGAGAAGGCGGCGGGTGCCAGCACCGCCGCCCCGGTCGCAAAGGCCGACGCGGCCGAGGCCAAGGATGACCCGAAGACGGCGATCGCCCAGGTGGCCCGCGTCGTCGCCCCCGACATCGCGGCGGGCGGCGCCGTCGTCCAGGGCATCGACCGCCTCCTGTTGCCCGAGTCCGCGATCAAGCTCTTCACGCCAGACGCGGTGGCCTCGGCGCAGTAGGACGACGCCTCGCGTCCGCTGGCGCGGACGCGAGGCGTGTCTTCCTTCCGACGTTTGCCATGAGCGCACACCCGGTCTAAAGAGCCCGCGGGCACCTAATCAGAGCGGATCGAACGATGGCGCGGCTTGGCAAGCTCCTCCTCCTGCCCGGCGACGGGATCGGCCCCGAGGTCATGGCCGAGGTGAAAAAGCTGCTCGGCTGGCTCGCGGAGCACGAGGGCACGACCTTCGCCGTCGAGGAGGATCTGGTCGGCGGGGCGGCGCTCGACGCGCACGGGTCGCCGATCGCGGATTCGACGATGGAGAAGGCGAAGGCGGCGGACGCCGTGATCTTCGGCGCCGTCGGCGCGACGAAGCACGACGCCAACCCCTTCCACCTGAAGCCGGAGCAGGGCCTCCTCCGCCTGAGGAAGGACCTCGGCCTGTTCGCCAACCTGCGCCCGGCGATGGTCTTCCCGGCGCTGGCCGATGCCAGCAGCCTCAAGCCCGACCTCGTGGACGGGCTCGACATCCTGATCCTGCGCGAGTTGACGGGCGGGGTCTATTTCGGCGAACCGCGCGGCATCGAGGACTTAGGCGACGGGCGGAAGCGCGCCATCGACACCCAGGTCTACACGACGACGGAGATCGAGCGCATCGCCCGCGTCGCGTTCGAGCTGTCCAAGAAGCGGGCGGGCCGGGTCACGTCGGTCGAGAAGGCCAACGTGATGCACACCGGCATTCTCTGGCGCGAAGTCGTGACCAGGGTCGGCCGCGACGAGTTCCCCGAGGTCGAGCTGTCGCACATGTACGCCGACAACTGCGCGATGCAGCTTATCCGCAGGCCCAAGCAGTTCGACGTGATCGTCACCGACAACCTGTTCGGCGACCTCCTTTCGGACGCGGCGGCGATGGCGACCGGCTCGCTCGGGATGCTGCCCTCGGCCTCGCTCGGCGCCCTCGGCGGGGGCGGGCGGCGCAAGTCCCTGTTCGAGCCGGTCCACGGCTCCGCCCCCGACATCGCGGGCCAGGGCAAGGCCAACCCGCTCGCCATGCTGCTCTCGTTCGCCATGGCCCTTCGCTACGCCTTCGACCAAGGCGGCCTCGCGGACCGGGTCGAGGCCGCGATCGCCTCCGTCCTTGATCGGGGCTGGCGCACCCCCGACATCATGCAGCCGGGCAAGCGGGCCGCGACCACCGCCCAGATGGGCGACGCCGTCCTGGCCGAACTCGGCTAGCCTACTCCCTTTCTTCTGGAGCCTTCCCCATGGGCTATCGCGTTGCCGTCGCCGGCGCCACGGGCGCCGTCGGCCAGGAAATCCTCAACATCCTCCACGAACTGCGCTTTCCCGCCGACGAGGTAATCCCGCTCGCCTCCGAGCGCTCGGTCGGCCGCGAGGTGGCGTTCGGCGACGACGTCCTCCTGAAGGTCAGGGACCTCGCCTCGTTCGACTTCGAGGGGGTCGACATCGGCCTGTTCTCGCCCGGCGCCGCCGTCTCCAAGGTCCACGCCCCCCGCGCCGCCGCCGCCGGGTGCGTCGTCATCGACAACACCTCGCAGTTCCGCATGGACGAGGACGTGCCCCTCGTCGTGCCCGAGGTGAACCCGGAGGCCCTGGCGGATTTTCGCAACCGCAACATCGTCGCCAACCCGAACTGCTCGACGATCCAGATGGTGCTGGCGCTCAAGCCGCTCCACGACCTGGCGCGGGTGAAGCGGGTGGTGGTCAGCACCTACCAGTCGGTCTCGGGCGCCGGCCAGGAGGCGATGGACGAGCTGTTCGACCAGACGAAGTCGATCTTCATGAACGACCCGAAGGAGCCCGTGATCTTCCCCAAGCGCATCGCCTTCAACTGCATCCCGCGCATCGACGTGATGATGGAGGACGGCTTTTCCAAGGAAGAGTGGAAGATGCGGGTCGAGACGAGGAAGATCCTGGATCCGATGATCGAGGTCGTCGCCACCTGCGTGCGCGTCCCCGTCTTCGTCGGCCACGCGGAGGCCGTCCACGTCGAGTTCGAGGAGCCGATCGACCTCGACGAGGCGAGGGAGGCGATCCAGGACTTCGACGGCCTCGTCCTCCTCGACCGTCCCGAGGAGGATCAGTACGCGACCCAGGTGGAGTGCGTCGGCGAGCACGCCACCTTCGTCTCGCGCCTGCGCCGCGACCCCACGGTGGACAGCGGCCTTGCCTTCTGGTGCGTTTCGGACAACCTGCGCAAGGGGGCGGCGTTGAATGCCGTCCAGATCGCCCAGGCGCTGATCGAGGAGGGGCATATCTGAGCCGAGCCTTCGTCATCCGCCCGGCGGACGTCCCCGACCAACCGCTGATCGACGCCCTCCTCCGCCGCGCCTTCCCCGAGCCGGCCGAGGCCGACTTGGTGAACGCGCTCCGGGCGGACGGCGACGTGGTGCTGGAGCACGTCGCCCTGGCCGAGGGCAGGCTCGTCGGCCACGTCCTCCTCAGCCGTCTGCGCACGAGGCCCTCGAACGTCAAGGCGTCCGCCCTCGCCCCGCTCGCCGTCGACCCCGGCAGCCAGGGCGAGCACGTTGGCGGCGCCCTCGTCGCCGAGGCCTGCGTCGCCGCCGCTAAGGCGGGCGAGGGCGTCGTCGTCGCGCTCGGCGACGTCGGCTGGTACAACCGCCTCGGCTTCACCGCCGCCGCCGCCGGCCGCATGACCTGCGAATACGCCGGCCCCAACCTCATGGCCCGCCACCTCGGCCCCGCCCCGGCGGAGCCGATGGCGCTGCGGCTCGTCTATCCGAAGGCGTTCGCGGCGCTGGGCTGAAGGCGGCCCGGCACTTGCGGACGCGAAGCGCGTCCTACCGGATGAAGCCCATCGCCTCCAGCTTCACCAGGACGCGGTGCGCCGCGAGGTCCGGGGACAGCTCCCCCGTGTCGATGCGGATCTCGGGGTTCTCCGGCGCCTCGTAGGGGTCGGAGATGCCGGTGAACTCCTTGATGATGCCCGCCCTGGCCTTCGCGTAGAGGCCCTTGCGGTCGCGCTGCTCGCAGACCTCGACCGGCGTCGCCACGTGGACCTCGATGAAGCCGCCGTACCGCTCGATTGCTTCCCGCACCTTGGCGCGGGTCGCCGCGTAGGGGGCGATCGGGGCGCAAAGGGCGATGCCGCGGTTCTTCGTGATCTCGGAGGCGACGTAGCCGATGCGCTCGATGTTGAGGTTGCGGTGCTCCTTGGAGAAGCCCAGCTCGGAGGAGAGGTTCTTGCGCACGAGGTCGCCGTCGAGCAGCGTCACCGGGCGCCCGCCCAGCTCCATCAGCTTGACCATGAGCGCGTTGGCGATCGTCGACTTGCCGGAGCCGGACAGCCCCGTGAAGAAGACGGTAAAGCCCTGGCTGTGGCGGGGGGGATGCGTCTTCCTGAGTTCGGCGACGACTTCCGGGAACGAGAACCATTCCGGGATGTCGAGCCCCTCGGCGAGGCGGCGGCGAAGCTCGGTGCCCGACAGGTTGAGCACCGTCTCGCCCTGGCTGACCTCGTCGGTCTGGACGTACTGCGCCCGGTCCTGGCTGTAGACCAGCTGGTGGAACGGCACCATCGAGATCTCGATCTCGTCCTCGTACTTCTTGAACAGCTCCTGCGCCTCGTAGGGGCCGAAGAAGGGTTGGCCCCTGCTGTCGTTGCCCGGCCCCGCGTGGTCGCGGCCGACGATGATGTGGGTGCAGCCGTAGTTCTTGCGGATGATGCCGTGCCAGACCGCCTCGCGCGGGCCGCCCATCCGCATGGCCAGCGGCAGGAGCGAGAGCTGCGTCGTCTGCTCGGGGTAGGCCTTGACCAGCTTCTCGTAGCAGCGCACCCGGGTGTAGTGGTCGATGTCGCCCGGCTTCGTCATGCCCACGACGGGGTGGATGAGCAGGTTCGCCTCCGCCGCCTTCGCCGCCCTATAGGTCAGCTCCTGGTGCGCCCGGTGCATCGGGTTGCGGGTCTGAAAGGCGATGACGCGCCGCCAGCCCAGCTTCTGGAAGCGCGCGCGCAGCTCCTTCGGCGTGTCGCGCAGGTGCTTGAAGTCGTAGTGCATCGGCGCCTCGACGCCGCGCAGCGTGCCGCCCAAATAGACCGGCCCCGCCTGCCGGTAGAGGTAGCGCACGGTCGGGTGCGCCTCGTCGGCCTTGCCGAACACGCCCCCGGCCTCCGCCTCCTTGTCCGGCTGCCACTTCGACTCGACCGTCAGCAGCGCCAGCAGCACGCCCTCCCGGTCGCGCAGCGCCAAGGTCTCGCCCACCTGCGTCGCCTCGCCGAACGGGGCCGACACGTCGAGCGTGATCGGCATCGGCCAGACGACGCCGCTCTCGAGGCGCATCTCCTTGACGACCCGCTCGTAGTCGCCTTGGTTCAGGAAGCCTTGCAAGGGCGAGAAGGCGCCGTTCAGGAGCATCTCGACGTCGCACACCTGGCGCTCGGTCAGGTCCCAAGAGCGCAGATCCCGCGCCTCGGCCTTCGCGGCCTCGGCACCCGCCGCGTCCAGATAAAGGTCCCGCAGCGCGCCGCCGCCGTGCGCGTCCTTGAACGCACCCATCATCGCTTCCTTTCACGAGGTCCTGGCAAGGGTCAATGCGGTGGGGGGTGCCATAATCGGCGGTAGGGTTCAAGGGGAGTCTATGGCAAATAGGTGGAACGCATTGCTGCGTTGCAATAACGTATGCGCTTCGCGCCCGCTGCGCGGGGCTTTT
>JAGRGG010000266.1 GCA_020445645.1 Geminicoccaceae bacterium
GCGCCAGCGGACGCGAAGCGTGTCTTCCCTTCACCCGTACCCGTACCGAGCCGCCACGCCCTCCGTCTCCTCCCGGATCGCCGCCTCGTCCTCGGGGGAAAAGTCGGGGCTGTAGTAGGTGGGCGGGCTGACCCGCGCCGCCGCCGCGTCGATCTTCGCCGGCTCCAGATCGAGCCCCGCGTGATCGAGGGCCTGGCGGAGGCGGGCTTTCGGGTCGGCGCAGAGGTCCTCGTAGCGGAGGATGAGAGTCTGGGCGGCGAGCGCGAGGTCGGCTGCCAACTGGTCCTGGACGAAGCCGTAGAGCGTGGCCCAGAGGCGGGCGTAGCCGCGCGCGTCGGCGCCTTCGTGCCAGAGCCGGTCGATCGAGCGGGCGCGGTCGTCGTCGCCCACGTTGACCACCCGGCGGTCGAGGCCGAACTCGAAGTGGCCGACGCGGCGCATGTGCTTGAGGATGCGGGGGTCGCGGCGCTCTTCGGCCGCGAACAGGCGGTGCTGCTTCAGGAGCGAGGCGACGTGCCAGCGGGGTTCGCGCACCGGGACGATGAAGCGGGCGTCGGGGAACAATTTCCTTAGATAGGCGAGACGCGTCAGGTTATAGTTCCCTTTGGAGAGGTAGCGCGTCCCGCCGCGTATAAGGAGAATTTTCCTTACATGGTCCCGATAGAAGACCTCGAACGCCGGGTTGGCGGTGCGGCCGTCGAGGACGTGGCTGCCCTCCAGGTCGTGCGCGCGGGGGAAGAAGCCCATCCACAGCATCTCCTCCATCGCCTCCGGGCTGTCCGGGGTGACGAGGATACGGTCCTTGTGCGCCCGCTCCGCCGGCTCGGCCTTCCTGCTGTAGACCTGCCCGAAGGCGCGGTTCCAGAAGACGGGCGCGAACAGCATCGGAAAGTCGCGGTACTGGTGGGTCGCCGTGTCGGGGTGGCCCGCCAGCAATTCGAGAAGGATCGTGCTGCCCGACCGGGCGAGCCCGGCGACGTAGACCGGCCGGTCGACCCTGATCGCGTCGAGCGCGTCCCGGTTGGCGTTCGATTCGAGGCCGCCGACGCGGCGCCAGAATCCGGGGGCGCGCTCGACCAGCCCGCCCAGCATATCGAGCCAGCCGGGCATCTCCATCGCGGGCGTGTCGCTCATCGAAGACCGTTCCAGGGTGAGGGATCAGGCGATCTTGAAGACCACCTTGAGGACGATCGAGACCAGGATCGTGCTGGCGAAGAAGGCGAACTCCCAGCCGTCCATCCAGCCCGGCACCCCCGGCAGGAGGACCCAGCGGTCGAGGGCGAACGTCACGGCCTCGGTGGCGCCGTTCGCGTCGAGGTAGCCGGCCGGGTTGCCCCAGAGCCAGTTCCACCACGCGGGCTTGTGGACGACGTTCACCGGCGGGTCGAGTGGCAGGCCTTCGAACACCGTGCCGCTCGAGTCGACCAGCCTCGCCCCCCCTGCCGCCGCCGGCCAAGCGAGGGTAAGGGGGTTGCCCGCCGCCGGCTCCGCCTTCAGGCCGCTGCCCGCGGGCGCCGCTTCGAGCGCCACGGGCGTGCCGGGGGCCGGGGTCGCGTAGGTGTAGTAGGCGCTGATCCAGGCGATGACGAAGAGCACCGGCAGGCCCGAGAGCAGGCCGGGGCCGAGGACGCGGCCGAGGAGGCCGAACGACTCCTTCAGGTTCTGGCGGGACAGCGCCATCACCTTTTGGAAGTCGTCCTCGTTCGCCTTCATCTCGGCGCGCAGATCCCTCATCCTCGCCTGACGTTCCCGCACCCCCTCCTGGTCGGAGAGGAGCCAGTAGAGCCCCATCGCGAGGGCGCCCGAGACGCCGCCCCAGACGACGACGCGAAGGACGGCCGGCAGGGCCAGCGCCAGGAGGCCGTCGATCGCGTTGAAGACGGGAAAGGCGAGGTTGAGCAGGCCGTTCAAGGGCGGGCGTCTTTCGCCGCGTCCCGCGCCTGGAGGGTCGGGGCCGGCGCGGCCGGGTCGGCCTTGCGCCGCGACCGGCGCATGAGGGCGCGGATCGGCCAGAACAGGACGGCGCCGATGGCGAGCGCCACGGCGACGACGACGCCCCAAAGGGCGCTCAGCATGGTGATCCCGGCGCCGGGGCCGATATAGGCGAAGGCCGGCGTCGCCAGCGTGACGACGATCAGGGCGAGGTAGGCGACGCGGAAGGGTTTCATGGTCATGGCGTTTCCTTAGGGCAAAGCGTGGCGGAAGAAGGCTTCAACGGTCGACGAAGGCGAGCGTTTCCGGCCGCACGCGCTGCGCGTGGGTGATAAGCCCGACCCGCGGTTTGCCGTCAACCTTGCCCAGCACGTTGTAGTATTCCCAGACGACTTCGGGCTTCGGATCGTGCGTCACCTCGAGGACGCGCCCGCCCTTGGACTCGGTGATGAGCACGTTGCCGTTCTCCAGGACCTCCTGCTCGCCGCGGGTCTCGCTGAAGAAGGGCTCGCCGCCGCAGCCGTCGAAGGACCAGACGGTCTTCTCCGAGGCGGGGTCGATCTCCAGGACCCGGCTGCCCCCGCACGTCGGGTCGCCGCCCCGGTTGTCGAAGACCATGATGTGGCCGTTCGGCAGGAAGTCCGGGTCGTGCTGGCGGACGAAGAGGCTCTGGAGCGTGCCCTTGGCACGGCCCGTCGCGCCGTCGATGAAGACGAGGGCGTTGACGTTGCGCAAGGACACCATGAGGTCGCCCGGCTTCAGCCAGGGAAAGGCGGCCGCCATCCGGGGCTGGAGCACCTCGACGTTGTTCAGGTGGGTCGGGTCCTCCTGCTCGACCTCGAGCCGGTCGTTGTAGTTGACGTTGAGGAGGCCCGGCAGGTCCTTCAAGGCGTTCAGGACCGAGATCTCCCTCAAGACCTCGCCCTTCGGGGAGACCTTGAGGACGAGGTCCTCGTAGTAGCCGCCCTTGAGGTCCGGAAAGCCCTCGACCCCGTCGTCGTGGTAGCGCTGGGCCGGCACCCAGATCATCCCCTGGTCGTCGACGAAGACGTCGTGGTGGGTGTTCCGGGGCAGGGTCCAGAGCACCTTCGAGTCCCTGTCGATCCGAACGAGGCCGCCGCCGTAGGGGAAGCTCGCGTCCTGGAAGTTGAAGACCACGTCGCCGTTCGGGAACAGGTGGACGCCGTGCCAGGCGATTACGATGTCCCGCGCCTGCCAGCGCAGATGCGGGGCCTCCTTGAAGACCTCCGAGAAGCGGGCGTGCCACCTGTGCACGGTCTTGCCCTCCCCGTCGACGAGGCGGCCCTCGAACCCGTCGGCCGCGTAGGCGGCGAGGAAGGTGAGCCCCGGCGCCACCCTGGCGCGGTCGTGGACGACGGCGCCGCTCTCGGCCGGGGTCTGGTCCCAGCCCTTGAGGTCGAAGGGCGGGTCGTCGAAGTAGGCGTTCCAGACGGCGCGGGCGGAGCTTTCCGCGCGCGCGATGTAGGGATACGGAAAGACCTTGGCGTAGGCGCTCAACATGCCGAGGCCGAAGACGAGCAGGAGCAGGCCCAAGAAGAAGAGGGCCGGCGCCAGGACGTCGGCGAGCGGGCGCGGGGACGGTTGCGGCATGAAGGGCTTTCGGCGGAATGGAACGGGTCAGGGCGTCCGGACCGGGCGCAGGCGGCGGCGCGGGGACGGCGCTTCCGCCTCCTCGTCCTCGTCCTCGTCCTCCTCTTCGAGGCGGGGCGGCGGGCGCAGGGCGAGGAGCGCGATCATGAAGAAGATCTTCTTGCCGCCCGCCAGATCCTTGGCGAACAGGGCGCTCATCGCGGTCGTCGTCGCGATCATGATGACGGCGAGCAGGAGGGGATCGGCGCGCAGGCGGCGGAACGAGATGCCGCGGGCGGCGCTCCAGACGAAGACGAGGAAGAAGGAGAGGCCGACGACCCCCTGCTCGGCCAGGATCTCCAGGACGATGTTGTGCGGGTGGCCGCCTTCGATCTCGCGGCCGTAGAAGAGCATCGAGAAGGAGGCGAGGCCGTTGCCGACCCAGGGCGCGTCGAGCCACATCCTGTAGGCCGCCGGCCAGTAGAACACCCGGCTCGGCCCCTCGGCGACGGAGGTGTCCTCGACCGAGTTGAACGCCTTGACGAAGCGTTCCAGCGTGTTGGTCGTCTCGCCGCTCAGGAACAGGTAGCCGATGTAGCAGGCGGCGATGACGAAGACGGCGATCGCCAGCGCCTGCGCCACCGGCACGTCGAAGCGGTTGCGGCCGACGACGGGCGGGTTGAGGACGAAGGCCAGCACGCAGGCGAAGCCGACGCCGAGGAGCGGCGCCCTGGCCCCGCCGACGAGGAGGAAGAAGGCCGTGACCCCGAACAGGGCGGTGGCCACGATCTGCTTGGGCGTGCCGAAGCGCGAGAACAGCGCGATGCACAGGAGAACGGCCGTGCCGTCCGCGACCGTGTAGCCCCAGCCGAGGTAGACGCGCCGGATGCCCCAGAGGTCCAGGCGCCGGAAGGCGCCGTAGGAGAGGTAGACGGCGACGCCGATGAGGGCGAGGCACAAGGCCAGGGCGGCGACGAAGCACAGGAAGCGCACCACGCGCTCGCGCCGGTTGGCGATGATGATCCCGCCGGCGACGACGCACCAGAGGTTGAAGGTGACGAGGTAGGTCGTCGTCCGCTTGACGAGTTCGACCGACGGCGTCCAGCCCACGGTCATGAGCGCCCAGCCGATGAAGGCCATCGCGGCGGCGAGCGTGAAGAGCCCCCGCAGGTAGAGCCCCTCGCGCAGGATGACGTAGCCGCCGATGCCGATCGAGACTGCCCCCAGCGCCACCGTCTCGTCCCCCGGGATCCAGCCGAGGAACATCTTGATCTCGTTCGAGTACAAGAAGAGCACGAAGACCAGCTCGAACGAGAGCAGGTGGTGGAGGAGCCAGCCGGCGCCCGCGGCGAGCCCCCGGCGGTCGTCCCTCCCCTCGTAGGCCCTCCCTTGCTCCAGATCGACGACGCTGGCCATGCCCGTTCGCTCCCGTCCGCCCTACGAGGCCCCGCTCGCGCCCGCGGCGCCGGCGGCGGTCCGGTGCAGCGAGCGGCGCCGGATCGAATAGCCGTAGCGGCGCATCAGGGGCCAGCAGAAGGCGACCGTCATCGCCTCGACCCACCCCGGCAGCCGCCGGCGCTTGGTCTCCTTGACCGGGTCGAAGCGCAGCCCCTTTTCCAGCCGCACGTCGTTGCCGCCGATCAGGTGGCCGGCGCTCAGGGTCTCGCCCGCGTCCAGCTTCAGGGCCACGTCGTCGAGCGCGAGCCCGAGAAAGGCGCCGACCCGCCCGAGCGTTCCCTTCGGGTCGTCGCGGAGATCCTCGTAGCGCAGCCTGAGCACGCGCTTGGGATCGTGGCGGATGCCGACCTCGAACAGCGCGTTGCCGACGCTCCAGCTCGCGGCGGCGAGCGCCAGGAACAGGGGGCCGAGCCAGGGCTGGCGGTAGTCCTTGCGCAGGAAGTGGTAGAAGCCCTTGTCCTTCAGGCGCCAGTAGTGGCTGGCGATCGCGCCCCGCGGGTCGCGGACGAGGTGGATCAGCCGGGCGTCGGGGTAGCGCTTGAGGAGGAAAAGCGCCCGCGTCGGCTCCTTGGAACTGTCGCAGACGACGGGCTTGCCCGATTCGGCCACGATCGCCCGCTCGATCGCGTGCGTGATCGTCGCCAAGCGCCCGAGCCCTGCGTCGCCCGCGCCCGCCATCAGGGTCTTCGGGAACCGCGTGACGTGCCCCTGCCCCATGCTCAGGCGCACGGCCTCGTCCCAAGCGATCCCCTCCGCCTCGACCCGCGCCCGCACGCCCCGCCAGAAAGGACACCCGCCCACGGTCTCGCCGCAGGCGCAAGGGTTGTGGGGCTTGCCCATGTCGGAGATGAGCTGGCCGATGCTGGCGACGGCGGCGCTGTTGCCGAGCAGGATGTCGAGGATCGTGCTGCCGCTGTGCGGCCGGCTCATGATGTAGAGCAGCATGAAAGTCTCCAGCCCGTGCGGACGAACGGAACGGGCAGGGGCTTTGCGTCCATACCATCCGCCGCCCGCCGTCCGCAACCCGGCCGGGCATACGCCCTGGCGCCGAAACCCGGCGAAGCGGCGCCTTATGCCACCTTTGATGCGATGCAGCAACAGCCGTCGAACCCGGAAAAGGTTACGCTTCGCGTCCGCTGG
>JAGRGG010000267.1 GCA_020445645.1 Geminicoccaceae bacterium
CCGTCAAGATAAAAAACGCTCTAGCTTCGCGCGGACTTAGTTCGCCGAACCCCGCGCTAGGGCGCCTGCGATGGGGAAAAGGGGACATGTACCTTAGGGGAAAAGGGGACATGTACCTTATTAACCATTCCCTAGCCGTGGCTCCTCAGGTCCAAGCCCGAGTATGATGGAAAGGGCTAGGACGGGCGGCAGGTTGAGGTCGACGCCGCCCAAAGGGGCAAAGCGCTGGCGGATGGCTCGGCGACGACAACCGCCGCCAAGCTCCAAGTCAGCAGCGGGAACGCGACCGCGCCCGCGGGCGAGGCCCAGTCCTTGGCGAGTTCGGCGACCATCGCGCCGGTGCCGGTGAGGCGGACGCCGGCGCGTTCCATGCGGCGCCACGCCGTCTCCTCGGCGATCGGGTTGGTGGAGCCGCAGGCGTCGCAGACCACCTGGACGTCGTAGCCTTCCTCGACGGCGCTGATCGCAGACGCGACCACACAGATGTCGGTGGTGACGCCGGCCATCACGAGGTTCTTCCTGCCGGTGGCGCGGCAGGCGGCGGCGAAGGCCTCGTCGTCCCAGGCGTTGACGACGCCCTGCCGCCTGACGCGGGCGGCGAAGGCTTCGGGCAGGATCCCGGCGAGATCGGGCATCAGGGGACCCTGCACCTCGACGTTGGTCTCCTGGCTGGAGGTGAGCACGACGGGGATGCCGGTGCCCTTGGCGAACGTCGCCAGGGTGACGACGTTGCGCCGCAGGAGGTCGAGCGGGGTCGTCCGCGCCCAGGTATTGGTGCCGACCTGATGGTCGATCAGGACCATCGCCGTGGCGTCGATGTCGAAGCGCCGCATGACGGTTCCTCCCCCTGGCACCCGCCGGCGGACGCCCGCTTGCGCGGGGCCGCCGGACGGTGCATTTTGGGGCTAAACTGCCATATTGACAGTAAACTGTTAATATGAAAGAACACTGTCATGATGGACGCGACCCGCACGGCCGAGGGCGCCGCGCTGACCGACCTCTTCCTGGCGGCGTTCCCGTTCCAGGGCGCGCTGATGGCGGCGGGCGAGCGGCTGGCGGGCGGCGTCGGCCTCACGGCCGCGCGCTGGCAGGTGCTGAGCGTCGTGGCAAGAGCGGGGCGGCCGGAGACGGTCGCCAACGTCGCCCGGATCATGGGGCTCGCCCGCCAGTCGGTGCAGCGGACGGCGAACGAGCTTGAGAAAGCAGGGCTCGTCGCCTTCGGTCCCAACCCGCACCACCGGCGGGCGTCGCTCGTCCACCTGACGGACGAGGGGCAGGGCGCGTTCGACGCCATCGACGCGGCGCAGGTTCCCTGGGCGAACGCGCTGGCGGAGGGCCTGGACGGGGGGGATATCGCCGCCGCCGCGAGGCTGCTCCGGACCCTGCGGGGCAGGCTCGAAGGGGAGGGGCCGGCGTCCTACGCCCCGACCGGCGCGAACGTCCCGTCCGGCCCCAGGACCGTAAGGCGCCCCGAGTAGATGGCGAACCACGCGCCGTGGAGGGTGAGCGAGCCCGCGGCGACGCGCTCGGCGATCCAGGGAAAGGTCATCAGGTTGGCGAGCGAGACCTTGACGACCTCGTGCTCGCAGGCGCGCTGAAGGTCGTCGGGAGCGGATTCGAGGGCGCGGCGGCGGGCGGGCTCGGCAAGCGACATCCAGGGCGCCACGAAATCCCGGGCGGTGGCGGGGGCGCCATCGAGGAGGGCACGGACGCCGCCGCACATGCCGTGGCCGAGGACGACGAGGTGCGGCACCTCCAGCACGCGGACGCCGAACTCCAGGGCGGCGCTGGTGCCGTGGTAGGCGGCGTCGGGGGCGTAGGGGGGCACCAGGTTGGCGACGTTGCGCACCGTTAGGATCTGGCCCGGCGCCGCGTCGAAGATCATGCCCGGATCGACCCGGCTGTCGACGCAGCCGAGGACGAGGGCGATCGGCCGCTGGCCGTCGACGGCCAGCGTCTGGAACACCCGGCGCCGCTCGGGCCAGCCGGCGGCGCGGAACCGGCGGTAGCCGGCGATGAGGTCGTCCAAAGGCAGTGCCCTCCACGCTTCGCGCCAGCGGACGCGAAGCGTTTACAGGCTCTACCCCACCGGGTCCATCCCCTGCCGCTTGAGCGCGACCCCCACCTTCTCGTCCGCCTCCATGCGCGCGCGGTGCCCCTTCAGGGCCGGGTAGTCGTCGATCGAGAGGGGGGTCTGCTTGATCCAGCGGGTGAGGACGTAGAGGTAGGCGTCGGCGAAGCTGCGCCGGCCCAAGTACCATTCGCCGCCGGCGTCGTTCAGGGTCTTTTCCAGGCGGACGAAGTGCTCGTGCAGCCTGTCGTAGGATTTGCGCTTGACCTCGGCCTGGGCCGCCTCGCCGTCGGCGTAGCGGGCGGCGGCGAAGTGGGGCCCGTAGGCGCCGTGGACCTCGCTCGTCATGTAGGACAGCGCCTCCTTGCGCCCGAGCCGTTCGTCGCGGGCGTAGCTCTCCTTGCCGTAGGCCGCGCCGATATGGGCGAGGATGGCGGCGGCCTCGGTCAGCACGTCGCCGTCGTCGAAGACGAGGGCCGGCACCTGCGCTCGCGGGTTGATGGCGAGGTAGGCGTCCTTCTTGTGGTCGCCGTAGGCCATGTTGGCGATCTCGATCGGCGCGCCCAGCCACGCGACGGCGATGTTGGGCGCCAAGGCGCAGGTGCCGGGCATGGTGTAGAGCTTGGGCATCGGCCGTCTCCCTGTTGGTCGAGGGAAGAGGTAGGCGGGAGAGGGCGGTGCCGCCACGCTGCGCGTCGGCTGCGTAGGGCTTTTTCTTTTCTTTTTTCGTCTGCTGGCCGTGCCA
>JAGRGG010000268.1 GCA_020445645.1 Geminicoccaceae bacterium
CGCCGTCGTCCTTGGGCACGGCAGGGGGCGCGGCGGGGGGTGCCGCCGGGGACGCGGCGGCCGGAGGCGCCGCCTCCGCCGTCCGGCGGGACAGGGCCGACGCTGGGGCCGACGCCGGGGCCGACGCCTGCTTCGGAGCCTGCTTCGGGGCCTGATCCGGGACCGGCGTCCGGTCGGGGGCCGGGGCCGACGACGCCCGCCGGACCGGCTTAGGCTCCGGGGGCTCCGGCTCCGGCGCGTGGCTCAGGGTGAGGCCGAGGCGGTGCTCGCCCGCGAGCTGGGCGACGCGGGGCGGGTAGTCCCAGTGGACGGCGTCGAAGCGGCCGGACGGGCCGAAGATCTGCCAGTGCGGCAGGATCTCCCCCGTATCCTCGCAGACCCAGGCGCGGTCGGCCGGGGCGTCGACGGCGCGGGCGAGCCAGTCGCGCGCCTTGCCCTCGCCGCCGCCCGACGCGCGCTCCAGGTCGGCGTAGAGGCGGTAGACGCCGGCCGATGGCTCGATCTTCAGGGCCTCGTCGAGGTGCTTCCTCGCCTCGTCGAAGCGGCCGGCGGCGATGGCGAGCTCGGCCATCACCGTCTGGCTCACCTTGTGGCGGGGGTGGAGCTTCTCGAGGCGCGCGAAGCGGGCGAGGCGGCTCTGGGGGGCCTCCTCGGGCTCCAGCTCGGCGTAGGCCTGGGCAAGCTCGGGGTGCGGCTCCAGGCGCCACGCGCGCTCGATCATCTTGCGCGCGACCGAGGCGTTGCCCTGCTCGCGCGCGACCCGGGCGCCGACGATGGCGGCGGGCGCGAAGGCGGGCAGGAGCTTCGTCGCCTTCCTGGCGTGGACGAGGGCGTCGTCGCGCCGCCCCTTCGCCGCCGCCTGCTCGGCCATCATGTGGCGAAGGAGGCCGCGGCGGCGGTGGACCTCGGTGTCGCGCAGGATCTTGAGGCGGGCGAGGTCGCCGACGATGTTGTACGCCTCCTCCCAGCGCTCGTCGCGGGTGAGGAGGTCGAAGAGGGTGGTCAGCACCCAGGGCGTGTTCGTGCTGCGCTGCTGCGCCTTCCTGGCCAGAGCGAGGGCCTCTTCCGTATCGCCCCGCTTGATCGCCTCGGCGAGCAGGCCGCGCAGGCCGAGGAACTCGGTCTCCGGCCTTTTGAGCATCTGCTGGAACTTGAGCTGCGCCAGGTCCTCCTTGCCCTCGAGCTGCGCCGTCTGCGCGGTGAGGAGCAGGGTCGCCGGGTTCGACTGGAGGAGCTTTTCCGCCCGGCGGCTGCGCTGGCGGGCGTGGGCGGCGTCGCCGGCGGCGGCGGCGATCAGCCCCGCCGTCAGCTCCTCGTAGCCCCTGACGGTGCGGGTGTGGGTGCGGTGGCGGTTCACCCGTCTCGGCAGGCGGACGAGGTAGCGCCACGCCTCGAAGAGGAGGATGCAGACGCCGATCAGGACGAGGAGGAGGGCGATCGCGATGCCGACCTTGAGGCTGACGCTGTAGCCGAGCCAGTCGATGGCGACGGTGCCGCCCGAGTTGGCGAGCCAGTAGGCGACGAAGGCCAGGACGGAGACGAGGACGAGGTAGATGAGCAGCCGGATCATGCGTGAATGCCTTCGCCGAAGCCTAGTTGCTGGTCGCGAGCAGTTGGTTGACGCCGTCCTGGAGCTTGGCGACGGCGTCCTCGGCGGCGAGGCGGGACCGCGCCCGTTCGAGCCAGGACTGGACGGCCGGCAACCGGCGCCCCGCGTCGGGCAGGCCCTGGATGGCGTCGACGGCGCCCTTGACGTCGCCGTCCTCCAGCGCCGCGTCGGCCTTGCCGACGGTGGCCGCCGTCGGGTTCGGCGCGTTCGGCCCCTGGACCTCGACGAGGCTGGACAGGTTGCCCACCGTCTGCCCGAGCCAGCCGCCCTTGCCCTCGGCACCCCGCAGCGCGTCGGCGGCCTTCTCCAGGCCCTGGCGAAGCTCGGCCACAGTCGGCACCGAGGCGCCCGCCGCCTTGAGGTCGGCCACGGCCGGCGCCAGGGGTCCGTCCTTGCCGGCCATCTGCTCCAGCCTCGCAACGGAGCCTTCGATGTCGCCGCCCGACCGGAGCGCCTTGTCCACGTCCTGGAGGACGAGGGCGGCGCCGACCGTGCGTTCGCGGCGCAGGTTCACCGCCTCGACCGCTTGCGCGTTGGCCTCAACCGCCTGCGCGTTGGCCTTGGTCGCCTGCGCGTTGGCCTCGATCCGCTGTTGCAAATTGCCGGCCGTACCGTTCAGGGCGTCGAGCGCGCCCGCCTGGGCGTTGATCGCCTGGGCGAGCTGCGCCATCTGGTCCTGGAGCGTCTTCTCCGTCTGGGCGATGCGGCTTTCGATGCCGCTCTGGACGCCGTCGATCCGGCCTTCGAGCGCCGTTCGGGTCGCGGCGGCGTCGGCTTGGCCGCCGTCGACCCGCTGGCGGAGCGCGTCGAGGTCGGTCCTGAGCCGGTCGATCGGCTGCTGCAGCTTCGCCAGCTGCTCGCCGCTGCTGGTGGCGTTGCTGGACAGGGCCTGGAGGCTGGCCTCGAGCTGTTGCAGGCGGGCGGTGCTGGTGCCGAGGCTCTGGCGCACCTCGTCGAGCGCCGCCCCTTGCGGCGCCTGCGCCAGCCGCTGCTCCAGTTCGGCGAGGCGCTTGCCGACCGCGTCGACC
>JAGRGG010000269.1 GCA_020445645.1 Geminicoccaceae bacterium
TCGGTGGATCACTCGGAAAAAGGGGGCAGCTCAGCCGATCGTTTCGTTCTGGTGCCGCCAGAGGATCGCTTCCATGGTGTGCCGCAGGTCCTGCGGCGGCATCATACCTTTCGGTCGGTTGGGCGAGCCGCGTTCAACCCTCGATCAAGGGGATACGAACCCCCCATCACTGCGCGCCGCTCAATACCAGCCTCCGGCTCTATCCATCATTCAGGCAAACGGATGGGTTCACCCTCAAGCGATGACAGGGCCTGATCCGAAAGCGGCGGAACCCGGCAACTTCGAGGGCATCATTGACCCCGCAGCCGTCGGCGTAGACTACGGCATCCGGGACACCCTTCTTACGGATGGTCAGCATCGAAGTCTCACGCCTCGTGTCCGAGATCACCGCGGCATGGGCTTTGCCGCCGCGACCGCCTCTGCTTCGGCCGCCAAAACGGTTCTCGTCGACCTTGCCCAAGCTGTCCACCGGCACAGCCGCGGCAAGGTATCAAGGGATGGTCTCACGCAGCGGATGGCAGAAGCAAACCACGTCCTTGCGGACGACACGGAGCAGGCAGAGCCAGAAGGAAAGGCTGTCCCACAAATCAAGGCAGCCCCGCGCATCGGACATGAAACTCTCAGGTACGATGGGCAGAGCATTAACATTTTTATATGACAAATGCGTTTTGGCGGCTAGGATCGCCCCCAGGACCACCCTCTTTTCAGAAAACGGGTCCATAGGGAGGAACGCTCGTGCTCGGATCACGCTCATGGCTTGCGGCGCTCGCGCTGACGGCGCTCGTGCCCGCGGCACACGCCGCCGCCGAGACCGTAGGCTTCTCGCAGATCGGCTCCGAATCCGGCTGGCGCGCCGCCGAGACCACGGTGACGAAGCAGCAGGCCCAGGATCGCGGCATCGACCTCAAGTTCGCCGACGCGCAGCAGAAGCAGGAGAACCAGATCAAGGCGATCCGCTCGTTCGTGGCGCAGGGCGTGGACGCGATCCTGCTCGCCCCCGTCGTCGAGACGGGTTGGGATTCGGTGCTGCGCGAGGCCAAGGACGCCGAGATCCCGGTCGTCCTTCTCGACCGGACGATCGACGGCGACGATTCACTCTACCTCACCGCCGTCACCTCGGATCAGGTCTACGAGGGCAAGGTCGCGGGCGAGTGGCTGGCGAAGGCCGTGGGCGACAAGGACTGCAAGGTGATGGAGCTTCAGGGCACGACCGGCTCGTCGCCCGCCATCAACCGCAAGAAGGGCTTCGAGGAGGGTATCGCCGGCCACGACAACATCACCATCGCCCGCAGCCAGACGGGCGACTTCACCCGCACCAAGGGCAAGGAGGTGATGGAGAGCTTCATCAAGGCCGAGAACGGCGGCAAGGACATCTGCGCCGTCTACGCCCACAACGACGACATGATGATCGGCGCCATCCAGGCGATGAAGGAGGCGGGGCTCAAGCCCGGCACCGACATCCTCACCGCCTCGATCGACGCCGTGCCCGACATCTTCAAGGCCATGGCCGACGGCGACGCCAACGCCACCGTCGAACTCACCCCGAACATGGCCGGCCCCGCCTTCGACGCGCTCGACGCCTACATGAAGGACGGTACCGAGCCCGAGAAGTGGATCCAGACCGAGTCGAAGCTCTACACCCAGGACGACGACCCGATGAAGGTCTACGAGAGCAAGAAGGACCTCGGTTACTAGGAACTGAGCCGTTACGCTTCGCGTCCGCCGGCGCGGGGCCTTTTTTTTGTCTGTTGGTCGAGCTTGGCACGAACGCCCATGCCAAGCTCGACCAACAGACAAAAAAAAGGCCCCGCGCCGGCGGACGCGAAGCGTCGTGCAACGCCGCGAACGGAACCCACCGATGACGAACGGCGTCCTGCTCGAAACCCACGCTTTGTCGAAGACCTACCCCGGCGTGCGCGCGCTCGATGCGGTCGACTTCGCCTTGCGGGTCGGGGAGATCCACGCCCTTCTCGGCGAGAACGGCGC
>JAGRGG010000075.1 GCA_020445645.1 Geminicoccaceae bacterium
TTTGATTTCAAACTGAGACACTACCGTCCGGTCCGACGCGGACCGCGATCATGTCCTTCTCGACCCGCTCGCCGAGGCGCACGCCGGCGTCGAAGCGCCCGGCCACGATGTCGGTCAGGCCGTGGTCGACGACGATCTCGACATTGATGTCCGGGTAGGCCGGCAGGAGGTCGGCCAGGGCCGGCCAGAGGATCGCCGCGGCCGGGTGCTCCCCCGCCGTGATCCGGACGGCGCCGGCGGGCTTGTCGCGGAGTTCGGTCAAGGCGGCGAGTTCGGCGTCGATCTCGTCGAGGCGCGGGCCCACCCCCGATCATCCGACCCGATCATCCGAGGAGAGAGACGATGGAGATCCAGCGGGCCGGCTCCCGGCCCTCCGGCCAGCGGGCCGGCTCCCGGCTCTCCAGGAAAGGCCCGGCGGAATGGTTCACCGGCGCCGTCCGCGTCGATCCGCTGTTCGAGGCGGCCGATCCGGCCCGCGCCGTCGGCGCCCTCGTCACCTTCGAGCCCGGTGCCCGCACCGCGTGGCACACGCACCCGCTTGGCCAGACGCTGTTCGTCACGGCCGGGTGCGGCCGGGCGCAACGCGAGGGGGGCCGGTCGAGGAGACCCGGCCGGGCGACGTGGTCTGGTTCCCGCCCGGCGAGAGGCCCTGGCACGGGGCGGCGGCGACCACGGCGATGACCCACATCGCCGTCCAGGAACGGCTCGACGGCAGGGCCGTCGCGTGGATGGAGCAGGTGAGCGACGAGCAGTACGGGGGCTGACCGCCCGCCGGTCTCGTATCGAGTGAGAGGAACGATGCAAAAGCGCAGGCTCGGCGACGGCGGCCCGGAAGTCTCGGCCATCGGGCCCGGCTGCATGGGGCTGAGCTACGGCTACGGCCCCGCCACGGGCGACGAGGAGGCGATCGGGCTGGTCCGGGCCGCGGTCGAGTGGGGGCGTCACCTTCTTCGACACGGCCGAGGCCTACGGCCCGTTCCCGAACGAGGAACTCCTGGGCAGGGCGCTGGCGCCCGTGCGCGACCGGGTCGTGATCGCCACCAAGTCCGGCTTCGCGTTCGACGGGAACGGCGGGCAGAGTGGCATGGGCAGCCGGCCCGGGCACGTCGGGGCGGTCGCCGAGGCCTCGCCCAGGCGGCTGGGGGCCGACGCGATCGACCTGCTCTACCAGCACCGCGTCGATCCGAACGTACCGGTCGAGGACGTGGCGGGGGCGGTGGGGGACCTGATCGGGGAGGGCAAGGTGCGGCATTTCGGCCTCTCCGAAGCGGGTGCCGCGACGATCCGGCGCGCGCGCCGTCCAGCCGGTCGCGGCGGTCCAAAGCGGATGCTCCTTGTGGTGGTGGGAGCCGGAGGCGGAGGTCCTGCCGGCGTTCGAGGAGCGGGATCGGCTTCGTCCCCTTCAGCCCGCCGGGCAAGGGTTTCCTCACGGGCGCCATCGGCGAGGGCACGACGTTCGACGGCTCCGACTTCCGCAACGTCGTTCCGCGCTTCACCCCGGAGGCCCGAAGGGCGAACCAAGCCCTGGTCGACCGGCTCGGCGGGATCGCGGCCGGGAAGGGGGCGACGCCCGCCCAGATCGCCATCGCGTGGCTGCTGGCGCAAAAGCCGTGGATCGTGCCGATCCCCGGCACCACGAAGCGGCACCGCCTCGACGAGAACTTCGGGGCAATGGCCGTCGAACTGACGCCCGACGATCTTCGCGCCATCGACGATGCCCTCGCCGGCATCGCGGTGCAGGGGGATCGCTAAAAACCCCCCGCATCTGGCGGCAAGGGTCGGTCGCTGAACGGCCGCCGCACGCCGCTCCCCCCGTCCCGCAAAGCGGGGCGCGGGCGCCTATTCCTCCACCGTCACCGCCGCCCCCGTGCGCAGCGACTCGTAGGCAGCGTTCGCCAGCAGGAGCGCCCGCCGTCCGTCCTCGAACGTGACCGGCATCGGCGCGCCCGCCTCGACCGCTTCGACGAAGGCCCCGATCTCGGCGTTGTAGGCTTCCTGGTAGCGCTCGATGAAGAAGTGGAGGATGGGGTCCTTCGCCTCGGTGCGGTCCTTCGTCCAGCGTTCGACGGTGGTGGGGCGGCGGTTCTCGGCCTTCAGCATCCCCGTCTCGCCGACGATCTCGATCCGCTGGTCGTAGCCGTAGACCGCGCGGCGGTAGTTGGTGATGCAGGCCTGCCTGCCGCCCGCCGTCTCCAGGAGGACCATCGCCGTGTCGTGGTCGTCGAGGTCGCGGACCTCCTGGGCGATGAGCGCCTGCGCGAAGCAGGCGACCCTGACCGGCTCCTCGCCGAGCAGATAGCGGGCGAGGTCGAAGTCGTGGATGGTCATGTCGCGGAGCAGCCCGCCCGCCGCCTTCATGTAGGCGACCGAGGGGACTTCGGGGTCGCGGCTGGTGATCTGCACCTGCCGCACCGCGCCGATCTCGCCGGCTTGGCAGGCGTCGCGCACCGCCTTGAACGAGGGGTCGAAGCGGCGGTTGAAGCCCAGCATGACACGGGGGTTCCGGTCCCTGATCGCCGCCCAGCAGGCGTCGACGCGCCCGATGTCGAGGTCGATCGGCTTCTCGCAGAGCACCGCCTTGCCCGCCTCGACAGCGGCCTGGATCAGGTCGACGTGGGTGTCGGTCGACGACGCGATGAGGACGGCGTCGACGGCGGGGTCGGCGAGCGCCTCTCCAACGCTCGACGCGCGCTCGGCGCCGTGGCGCTTCGCCACCTCCCCGGCCGAGGCCTCCACCACGTCGTAGACCCAGGCGAGCGCCGCCTTGGGGTGCTTGACCAGGTTGTCGGCGTGCATCCGGCCGATCCGGCCGGCGCCGAACAGCGCGAAGCGGAGCATGGGAACCCTCCCTCGTTGAACGAAACGTTCCGTAGCACGGTGCTTTTGGAATGTCCGTTCCATTTTCGCCCTTGCCGGGCCGTGCCGCGCGGCTATCCTCCGAAAGCGCGCCCCGTAGGGGCCAGGGAGCGAGGCACGAGGGGGAGGCAACGACGATGGCTACCGCAAGGCTGACGATGGCGCAGGCGCTGGTCCGGTTCCTGATGGCGCAGCGAACGGAAATCGACGGCCGGGACGCACCGCTCTTCCCCGGCGTGTTCGCCATCTTCGGCCACGGCAACGTCACGGCGCTGTCCGAGGCGCTGGAGGCGGTCAGGGACGATTTTCCGACGTGGCGCGGGCAGAACGAGCAGTCGATGGCGCTCGCCGCGATCGCTTACGCCAAGGCGAAGAAGCGCCGGCAGATCATGGTCGCCACCTCGTCGATCGGCCCCGGCGCCCTCAACATGATGACGGCGGCGGGCGTCGCGCACAGCAACCGGCTGCCCGTCCTCCTGCTCGCCGGCGACACCTTCGCCAGCCGCCTGCCCGACCCCGTCCTCCAGCAGGTCGAGCATTTCGGCGAGCCTTCCGTCTCGGTCAACGACGCCTTCAAGGCGGTGTCGCGCTACTTCGACCGCATCGTCCGGCCCGAGCAGATCCTGCAAAGCCTGCCGCAGGCGGTCGCCCTGATGCTCGACCCTGCCGCGTGCGGCCCCGCCTTCCTCGGCCTCGCCCAGGACGCGCAGGCGGAAGCCTTCGACTACCCCGAAGCCTTCTTCGAGCCCGTCACCCACCGCGTCCCCCGCCCCCGCCCCGATCTGGAGCAGGTCAAGGCGGCGGTGGGCCTGCTGCGCGGGGCGAAGCGCCCCTTGATCATCGCCGGCGGCGGCGTGCGCTACAGCGACGCCGAGGGCGAACTCGCCGCGTTCGCCGAGCGGCACGGGATCCCCGTCGCCGAGACGGTGGCGGGCCGCGCCGTGCTCCTGCACGACCACCCGATGAACGTCGGCGCCGCCGGGGGCCTGGGCGCCAGGAGCGCCAACCGGATGATGGCCGAGGCCGACGTGGTGCTGGCCGTGGGCACGCGCTTGCAGGACTTCACCACCTCGTCCTGGGCCGGCTTCGCCCCCGACGCGAATCTCATCGGCCTCAACGCCGCCCGCTTCGACGCGCACAAGCACCGCGCCCGCCCCGTCGTCGGCGACGCGCTCGCGGGCTTGCGGGAGATCGGCGCCGGGCTCGAAGGCTGGAAGGCGCCGGCCGAATGGGGCGAGACGGCCAAGCGGCGCTACGCCGAGTGGAACGCCTTCGTCGACGGCAGGATCAAGCCGACCAACCAGGAGCTGCCCAGCTACGCCCAGGTCATCGGCGCCGTGAACCGCCTGTGCGACGAGGACGCGCTGGCCCTCACGGCGGCGGGCGGCTTTCCCGGCGAACTGGCGATGAACTGGCGCGCCCGCTCGGTCGGCAGCTTCGACTGCGAGTACGGGTTTTCGTGCATGGGCTACGAGGTGGCCGGCGGCTGGGGCGCCAAGATGGCGGATCCTTCGCGCGAGGTCGTCGTCCTGGCCGGCGACGGCAGCTACCTGCTCATGAACACGGACGTCTATTCCAGCGTGCTGACCGGCATGAAGCTCATCATCGTCGTCTGCGACAACGCGGGCTTCTCGGTGATCGACCGCCTCCAGCGCAACCAGGGCATCCCGTCGTTCAACAACCAATTGGCCGACACGAAGCACGCGGGCGACCTCGTCCGGGTCGACTTCGCCAAGCACGCCGAGTCGCTGGGGGCGATAGGGTTGCGCGCCAGGGGCGTCAGCGGGTTCGAAGACGCCTTCCGCGAAGCCCAGGCGAACGACCGCACCACGTTGATCCACGTCGAGATCGACCCCCGCGATTGGACCGAGGGCAACGGCTCCTGGTGGGAGGTCGGCGTGCCCGAGGTGAGCCCGCGCGAGACGGTGCGGCAGGCGCGCGCCGACCACGAGGCCGGCAAGAAGCGCCAGCGCCAGGGCGTCTGAACACCAGCACCTGCCAGGAGACACCCATGGCGATCCGCCTCGGCATCGCGCCCATCGGCTGGACCAACGACGACCTGCCCGAACTCGGCGGCGACATCACGCTGGAGCGATGCCTGACGGAGGCGAAGGCCGCCGGCTTCGGCGGCGTCGAGCGCGGCGGCAAGTTCCCCTCCGACCCTGCCGTGCTCGGGCCGATCCTGCAAGAACATGGCCTCGCCCTCGTCTCCGGCTGGTTCTCCGGCCGCCTGCTCGACGGCTCGGTGGAGGAGGAGAAGGCGCGCATCCGGAGCCAGCTCGACCTCTATCTGGCGATGGGCTGCCCGGTCATGGTCTACGCCGAGACGACGGGCACGGTGCAGGGGATGATCGACACCCCGGTCTCGGCGCGCCCAGTGCTCGAGGACGACGCGATCCGCGCCTATGGCGAGAAGCTCACGCACCTTGCCGACTGGCTGAAGGCCGAAGGCTGCCCGCTCACCTTCCACCACCACATGGGCACGGTGATCGAGAAGGAGCGCGAGGTCGACCTCCTGATGGAGAACTCGGGGGACTCCGTCGGCCTCCTCCTCGACACGGGCCACCTCACCTTCGCGGGCGGCGACGTGCCGGCGACGACGCGGCGGTGGGGCAAGCGGATCAACCACGTCCACGTCAAGGACGTCCGCGAGGGCGTGCTCGCCCGGCTGAGGGCGGAGGACGGGAGCTTCCTGAAGGGCGTGCTCGAAGGCGTCTTCACCGTGCCGGGCGACGGGACGATCGACTTTCGCGCCTTCATGCGGGTCGTGAAGGAGATCGGCTACGCGGGCTGGGTCGTCGTCGAGGCCGAGCAGGATCCGGCCAAGGCGAACCCCTCGGCGATGGCGCGGATCGGCCATGACGAGCTTAAGGCGGCCTGCCGGGACGCGGGGATCGTGATCGCGGCATAAGTTCCTCCCCTGTCCCCTGGCACCTGCGGCGTCGGCGGGCGTTGCCTTAAGGTCGACAACGAAACGAGGGAGGGGACCTTACCATGTCCGTCGCACGCGTCACCGAGATCAGCGTCACCTCGAACCAGAGCTTCGAGGCGGCGATCCAGGAAGGGATCGACCGCGCTACCAAGTCCCTGCGCAACGTCAAGAGCGCCTGGGTCAAGGAGCAGGAAGTCACGATCGAAGATGGCAAGATCAGCGCCTACAAGGTCAACCTCGAAGTCACCTTCGTCCTCGAATAGACCTCGAGACGGCGCGGCCGCCGCGCCCTAGGAGACCCAGCGCGCGGCGGCCGCGTCGTCCTCGGCCCTGGCGTCGACCCACCGCTCGCCCTCGGCCGTCTCCTCGAGCTTCCAGAACGGCGCCTTCGTCTTCAGCCAGTCCATGAGAAAGCAGGCGGCCTCGAAGGCGCTGCCGCGGTGTGCCGCGGACGTGGCGACGAAGACGATCGGCTCCCGCAGCGACATCCGCCCGTAGCGGTGGAGGACGAGGCAGCGGTGAAGACCGAAGCGCGTGAGCGCTTCGTCGGCAATGGCGATCAGCTGTCGCTCGGTCATGCCTGGATAGTGTTCAAGCGTCAGCGCCTTCAGACCGTCGTTCAGGGCCATGTCGCGGACGAGGCCCGTGAAGCTGACGACGGCGCCCTCGTCCGCCCGGCCGGCGCGGATGAAAGCGTCCAGTTCCTCGCCGGGGGTGAACGCCATTTCCTGTACCTGGACCAGCGCCCGCGCCACCCTCGTCAACCGCCCGTCACCGGCGGGAAGAACGCCACCTCGTCCGTCGGGGCCAAGGGGTGCTCCGGCCCGACGTGCTCCTGGTTGACGGCGCAGCGGACGACGCCCGACGCGGCGCAGGCCTCGGCGAAGCGCGGGTGGCGCCCCCCCAGATAGGCCATCAGGTCCGCGACGTTGCGCACGCCCTCCGGCGGGTCGACCTCTTCCCCCGTGCAGCCGGTGCGCTGGCGCAGCCACGCGAAGTAACGGACCTTCATCGGATCTATCCTCCTTCGTGAAAATGGTCGTGGATCGCCCGCGCCACCGCCTTCGAAACGCCGGGCACCTGTTCCAGATCGGCGAGGCTGGCGCCCTGAACGCCGCGCGCCGAGCCGAAATGGCCGAGCAGCGCCTTCTTGCGCTTGCCGCCGATGCCGGGGATGGCGTCCAGCTTCGAGGTGCCGATCGCGCGGCGCCGCTTGCCCCGGTGGGTCTCGATGGCGAAGCGGTGCGCCTCGTCGCGCAGGCGCTGGATGAAGTAGAGCACCGGGTCGCGCGGCGCCAGCATGACGGGCTCCCTGTCGGGGCGGAAGAACCGCTCCTCGCCCTTGTCGCGCTCCGGCCCCTTGGCGACGCCCAGGAGTTCGACCCCCTCGACGCCGAGGCCGTCGAGCACGGCCTTGGCCGCCGCGAGCTGCCCCGCCCCGCCGTCGATGAGCACCAGATCCGGCCGCGCGCCCGCGTCATGGTCCTCCTTCGCCAGCCGCCTGAAGCGGCGCCCCAGCACCTCCCCCATCATCGCGTAGTCGTCGCCGGGGGTCGCCTCCTTGATGTTGAAGGTGCGGTAGGCCCGGCGCTCGAACCCGTCCGGCCCCGCGACGACGAAGCTGCCGACCGCGTGCGCGCCCTGGATGTGGCTGTTGTCGTAGACCTCGATCCGCTCCGGCACCTTTTCGAGCCCGAACCGCTCCGCCAGCCCCTCGACCAGCCGCCGCTGCGCCCCCTGCTCGGCGCGCTTTCGGGCCAGCGCCGCCTCGGCGTTGCCCTTGGCGATGGCGACCAGCTCGCATTTCGGCCCGCGCCTGGGCACCAGAAGCTCGACCCGCCGCCCGGCGCGGACGGCCAAGGCCTCGGCCAGGAGCCCGTCCTCCGGCACCGCGTGGCTGAGGAGGACCTGCCCCGGCGCCGGGCGCTCGGCGTAGAACTGGGCGATGAACGCGGCCAGCACCTCGCCCTCGCCCGCGTCGCCGACGTTGGCCGGATAGTGGGCGCGGTTGCCGTAGTTGCGCCCCGAACGGTAGAAGAACACCTGGACGCAAGCCTCGCCCGCCTCCTCGTGGAGCGCGATCACGTCGGCGTCGTCGACCGCGTCGGTGTTGATCCCCTGGCGGCTCGAAATGTGGGCGATGGCCTTGAGCCGGTCGCGGAGCGCCGCCGCCTGCTCGAAGTCGAGCCGCTCCGAGGCGGCGCGCATCTCGCCCTGCAGCCGCTCCTGCACCTCGCGCGTCCGTCCGCCGAGGAAGCCCCGCACCTCGCGCACCAGCTCGCCGTAAGCGCCCTCGTCGATCCGCCCGACGCAGGGCGCGGAGCACCGCTTGATCTGGTGCTGCAAGCAAGGCCTCGTCCGGGCCTCGAACACGGCGTCGGTGCAGGACCGAAGCGGAAACGCGCGAAGGAGGGCGTTCATCGTCTCGTGGACCGCCCCCGACGAGGCGAACGGCCCGAAATACTCGGCCCCCGCCACCTTCTGCCCCCTATGCCGGGCCAGCATCGGGAAGGGGTGGCCGTGGCGAAGGGCGATGAAGGGAAAGCTCTTGTCGTCGCGCAGCAGGATGTTGAACGAGGGCCGGTAGCGCTTGATGAGGTTCGCTTCGAGCAGCAGCGCCTCGACCTCGCTCCTGGTCTGCACGAACTCCATCGACCGGGTCAGCGCCACCATCCGCTGCAACCGGGACGGCAGGGCCTGCGGCTTCGTGTACGTCACGACCCGCTTCTTCAGCGACTTCGCCTTGCCGACGTAGAGCACGTCCCCCTTCGCCCCCACCATCCGGTAGACGCCGGGCGCGTTCGGCAGCGTGAGCAGGTGCGCCCGGATCAGCGCCGCCCCCTCCAGCCCCTCGGCGGAAGACGAGCGATGCCCGGCGGCGGGCGGGGCGATGGTGGTCGATGCGTCCATGCGGACACTATGTGTTCATGCGGGGAGCGACGGTCAAGCGAGGCGATGGGAACACGCTTCGCGTCCGCTGCGCGAGGTTTTTCCTTTCTTTTTCATCTGTTCGCCGTCCTTGATCCCGGCGCCGGGATCAAGGACGGCGAACAGATGAAAAAGAAAAAGAGAAGACCCCGCGCCAGCGGGCGCGAAGCGCGTACAGCCGCTAGTCGGCGCCGGTCGGAAACGCCGGCAGCTTGGCGATGTCGCTCGCGTCGTGCTGCACGACCAGGACCGCCTTCAGGTTCGCCGCCATCCTGCGCAGGCGGTCCATCGAGGCGAGCGACTGGGCGCGGTCGGTGTTGAACGAGGGTACGTTACCTGTGGGAAACTGCCCCTCGAAGTGGACTACGTCGCCGCTGAGGAGGACGGGGCCGGTCTTGGGCAGACGGACGAGCAGGGCATGGCTGCCGGGGGTGTGGCCCGGCATCGAGAGCATGGTGACGCTGCCGTCGCCGAACACGTCCCCGTCGCCGGCCACGGCTTCCAGGGGCGCGCGCCCTTGCAGCCAGGGCGCCATCAGCGCCGGGTCGGCCCCGAACGGCGGCGGCTCCGCCTTGAGCGCCGCGAGGTCGGCCGCGCCAATCAGGAGCTTGGCCTTGGGGAACAGGGCGGCCTGCCCCAGGTGGTCGAAGTGGTAGTGGCTGATGCCGAGCGTCGTCACCTGCTCGGGCTTCACGTCGATGTCTGCCAGTTGGGCAGCGATCGTCCGATCCAGGGTCGGGCTCAGCGCCTCCTTCCCGATGGGCTTGCCGAGCAGATCCGCCGAAAGCCCCGTGTCCCAGAGCATGTAGTCCGCGTCGTGCCGGATCAGGTAGCAGCCGTCGGTGAGCTTCCTCGACTGGCCCGCGTAGGCGAAGGTGTCGGAGAACAGGTCCAGGTCGTTGACCTGGATCGTCCCGCAGTCGAGCCGCCACAAGCGAAGCTCGGCCGCTTGCGCGCCCGCGCCGTGGACGAGGAGTCCAAGAGCGGCGAGGGCGAGCGTCCTGAACGTCATCATCTTCGTCTCCAATGTCTCCAATAGAGTGTTTCGCCGACATTCCTAGCCGTCGAGCCGGAACAGGATGGGCCGGGAACGCCCTTTTATGAGCCTGAAACGCTCGCACCGTTGCTTCCCGCCGCCGACCGGCGCAGGATGGGCGGATGAGCACCCCGCCTGAACCCGACCAGTCCCGCCTGCGGGCGCGCCTGCTCGAACGTCTTCGCCCGCTGGCGGCGCACGACCGTAGGCAGGCCGGCATCCACGTCCACGGCCCGCAGCTGTTCAGCTACTGCGCACTTGCGACCGAGCGGCTGACGCGGGCGCGGCTCGCCCACCCCGCGATCGGCATCGTCCTGAGCGGCAACAAGGAAGTCTGGATGGGTGATTCGGGCCAGCGCCTCCTGCCCGGCGAGGTCTTCGTCTTTCCGGGCAGCCTCGACCTCGACGTGGTCAACGTCCCCGACGACCGTGCCGGCCTCTACGAGTCGCTCCTGCTCGAAGTGTCCGCTTTGCCCGCGTCGCTCGCGGGCGCCGGCACGGACGCCCCCCCCGGCTTCGACATCAAGCTCCCCCTCACCCCGGACCTCGTCGACGCGCTGGGCCACGCCGCGATCACGCTGGCCGCGTCGGACCACGCCGAGGCGCTGGCCGAACACCGCCTCGCGGAGGTGCTCCTCCTCCTGAAAAACATGCCCGCGGCGAAGCCCCTTTTCGCGGCCGGGCTTGCCGACCGGGTGACGTGGATGGTCCTGAACGCCCCGGCGCACGACTGGACCGCCGCCGAGATCGCGGCCAAGCTCGGCGTCGGCGCCTCCACCTTGCGCCGCCGCTTCGCCCGGGAAGGCCGCTCGCTCCGCCGCATCGTCCGGGAGGCCCGGATGCGCCTCGCCCGCGAGATGCTCAGGGCGGGCAACGGCACCGTCACCCAGGCGGCCGAAGCGGTCGGCTACGCCTCCCGCTCCCACTTCGCCCACAGGTTCAAAAGCGCCTACGGCGTCCCCCCGAGCCGGAGCCGCGACGGGGCGGCGGGGTAGGTTTTCGTCGCGCGACCGGTGTGCGGGGCCTTTTTGTTTCCTTTTGGGGCTGGCCTCGGTAAGCACCCTTGCCTGTAGGCGCGACCGGCAAGGCGGCGGTGTTCGGCATCCTCGCGGCGGCAAAGTCTGCGCCAAGATCCGTCTCGGATGCCTCACCTGTCGCCGCAAGCATGGCTCCACCTGCTCGAAAAGCGCCAGCGCAACCACCTTAGCCAAGCCAGCCCCTTTCGCTATTTTTGACACACCAAAGCAACCTCCAATTGAAAGTTTAGCGCCATGCGCTTTCTCGACTCCGCCAAGATCTTCATCCAGAGCGGGCACGGCGGGTCCGGGTCCGTCAGCTTCCGGCGGGAGAAGTTCATCCCGGAGGGCGGACCCGACGGCGGCGACGGCGGGCGGGGGGGCAGCGTGATCGCGGTCGCGGACGACGACCTCAACACGCTGATCGACTACCGCTACCAGCAGCACTTCAAGGCGAAGCGCGGCCAGGGGGGGATGGGCAGGCAGCGGAGCGGCAAGGCGGCGGAGGACGTGACGCTCCGCCTGCCGGTCGGCACGCAGATCCTGGACGAGGACGGCGAGACCCTGCTGTTCGACCTGAAGGAGGCGGGGCAGGAAGTCGTGCTCGCCAAGGGCGGCGACGGCGGGCGCGGCAACATGCACTTCAAGTCGGCGGTCAATCGCGCGCCAAGGCGGGCCGAACCCGGCTGGCCGGGCGAGGAGCGCTGGGTCTGGCTGAAGCTGAAGCTGCTCGCCGACGCCGGACTCGTGGGCCTGCCCAACGCCGGCAAGTCCACCTTCCTCGCCGCCGTGAGCCGGGCGCGGCCGAAGATCGCCGACTACCCGTTCACGACCCTGGAGCCGAAGCTGGGTACGGTCGTCGTCGACGAGACCGCCTTCGTCATCGCCGACATCCCCGGCCTCATCGAGGGTGCGTCGGAGGGCGTCGGACTCGGCGACCGCTTCCTCGGCCACGTCGAGCGCTGCGCCGCCCTGCTCCACTTGGTCGACAGCACCGCCGGGAACGTGGCCGCGAACTACCGCACCATCCGCGCCGAACTCGAAGCCTACGGCAACGGGCTGGCCGAAAAGCCCGAGATCCTCTGCCTCAACAAGGTCGACGCGCTGACCGAAGAAGAGGCGGCCGAACGGCGGGACGCGCTCGCGGGCGCCGCCGGGGGTGCCGATGTCCACCTTGTCTCGGGCGTTGCCGGCCGGGGGCTGGAGGCGGTGCTGCGCCTCGTCCTGGCCGAGGTCCGCCGCCGGCGCCTGGCGGAGCGCGGGCAGGCGGAGGAACCATGAACGGCGATCCCCTCGACGCCCGGCGCCTCGTCGTCAAGGTGGGCTCGGCGCTCCTCGTCGACGGGGCGGGCGACGTACGCGACGGCTGGCTCGAAGGCCTCGCCGCCGACATCGCCGATCTTCGATCCGAAGGGCGGCAGGTGATCGTCGTCACCTCGGGCGCCATCGCCCTCGGCCGGGCCGCCCTCGGCCTCGGGCGCGGCCCCTTGAAGCTGGAGGAGAAGCAGGCGGCGGCGGCGGCGGGGCAGATCCGCCTCGCCGGCGCGTGGCGGGACGCGCTGGGGCGCCACGGCGTCCCGGCGGCGCAGGTCCTCGTCACCCTCGACGACACCGAGGGGCGGCGGCGCTACCTCAACGCCCGCGCGACCCTGGAAACCCTGCTAAGGCTCGGCGCCGTGCCGGTCGTCAACGAGAACGACACCGTGGCGACGGCGGAGATCCGCTTCGGCGACAACGACCGCCTCTCCGCCCGCGTCGCCGTCATGGCGTCCGCCGAGACCCTGATCCTCCTCTCCGACGTGGACGGGCTCCACACGGCCGACCCCCGCACCGACCCCGCCGCCCGGCACGTCCCCGTCGTCGCCGCGATCACCCCCGACATCCTGGCGATGGCGACCGGACCCGTCTCCGGCGTCGGCACCGGCGGCATGGTCTCGAAGCTGGCGGCGGCCCGGATCGCCACCCGCTCCGGCACGGCGATGCTGCTCGCCAAGGGAAGCGCCGATCGGCCGCTCCGGGCGCTGCGCCAAGGCGGGCGCTCGACTCTGTTTCAGGCAACGTCGACCCCCCGCACCGCCCGCAAGCACTGGATCGCCGCCTCGCTCGGCGTCGCGGGAACGCTCACCGTCGACCCGGGCGCCGTCCGCGCCCTCCAGGCGGGATCCTCCCTTCTGCCGATCGGCGTCGCCGCCGTCGAAGGCGCCTTCGGCAAGGGCGACGCCGTCCTCATCCACGCCCCCGACGGCACCCCGCTCGCCAAGGGCCTCGTCGCCTACGACGGCGCCGACGCAAGGCGAATCGCCCGCCGCCGCACGGACGAGATCGAGGCCGTGCTCGGGTACAGGGGGCGGGACGAGATCGTCCATAGGGACGACTTGGTGCTTCTATAAGATCGCGCCCCGCGCCAGCGGACGCGAAGCGCGTTCAACCGTCGACCGCCTCGATTTCCGCTTCCGCTTCGAGCCACCGCGTCTCCGCCGCCTCGATCCTCGTGCCGAGCGCGTCGACCTCGCGGTTCATGGCGGCGATGTCGGCGCCATTGGCGTAGGTGGCAGGGTCGGCGAGCCTGGCCGCGAGCTTCGCCTTCCGGGCCTGGAGGCGGGCGAGGTCGGCCTCGGCATCGCGGGCGCGCTTGCGCAAGGGGGCGAGGCGCTGGCGGCGTTCGGCGGCGCTCAGGGAGGGCACGCGCTCGGTCCTGGCCTCGGCCTTCGCCTCGGCCTCGCGTTCCTTCGCGGCCGACAGGATCTGGGCGCGGTAGTCGTCGAGGTCGCCGTCGAAGGGCCGGACCCCTCCGTCCCTGACGAGCCAGAGCCGGTCGGCGGTGAGTTCGACGAGGCGGCGGTCGTGGCTGATGAGGATGACGGCGCCGGCGTAGTCGTTGATGGCCTCCATGAGCGCGTCGCGGCTGTCGATGTCGAGGTGGTTGGTGGGCTCGTCGAGGATCAGGATCTGCGGGTCGCCGAGGCACATGAGGCAAAGCGCGAGGCGGGTCTTCTCGCCGCCGGAGAGGTTCTTCGCCTTCGTCTCCGCCTTGGGGCCGCCGAGGCCGAAGCGGGCGAGGCGGGCGCGGAGGGCCTCGGCGCGGGCCGAGGGCAGGCGGCGTTGCAGGTGGACGATGCCGTCGGCGTCGGGGTCGAGGTCCTCGATCTGGTGCTGGGCGAAGAAGCCGACGCCCAGGCCGCGCGCGCGCGTCACCTCGCCGCCCGAAGCCTCGATCCGCCCGGCGACCAGCTTGGCGAAGGTCGACTTGCCGTTGCCGTTGGCGCCGAGAAGGGCGATGCGGTCGTCGGGGTCGATCCGGAGGTCGAGGCCACGAAGGACGATCCGCCCGTCGTAGCCGGCGTCGGCACGGTCGAGCGTGACGAGCGGCGGCGGCGGCACCTTGGGCTCGGGGAAGCTGAAGCGCACCTCGGGCTCGATCGGCACCTCGGCCAAGGGACCCATCCGCTCCAGCATCTTGATCCGGCTCTGCGCCTGCCGCGCCTTGGACGCCTTGTAGCGGAAGCGGTCGATGAAGCTCTGGATGTGCGCGCGCTCGGCCAGTTCGCTCTGGCGCCGCTTTTCGAGGAGGACGAGGCGCTCGGCGCGGGTGCGGGCGAAGCGGTCGTAATTGCCGGCGTAGCCCGTGAGCTTGCCGCCGTCGAGGTGGACGATCCGCTCCGGCACCGCGTTGAGCAGGTCGCGGTCGTGGCTGACGAGGATGAGGGTGCGCGGGTAGCGGCGCAGGTGTTCGGAGAGCCACGTCACGGCCTCGAGGTCGAGGTGGTTGGTCGGCTCGTCGAGGAGGAGGAGGTCGGGCTCGATGAACAGGGTCGCGGCCAGCGCGACGCGCATCCGCCAGCCGCCGGAATAGGACGACAGCGGCCGGTTCTGCGCCGCCTCGTCGAAGCCGAGGCCCTTGAGGATGCGCGCCGCGCGGGCCGGGGCGGCGTCGGCGCCGATCTCGGCGAGGCGGGTCTGGACGTGGGCGATCCGGGCGGGATCCTTTGTGGTCGCCGCCTCGGCGAGCAGGGATGCCCGCTCCCTGTCGGCGGCGAGCACGGCGTCCCGCGGGGTCATCGCCCCGCCCGGCGCCTCCTGCGCCACCATCGCCACGCGGGCGACGCGCTGGAGGCGGATCTCGCCGGCGTCCGGCTGCCCGCCCTCGTCGATGAGCTTGAGGAGCGTTGACTTGCCGGTGCCGTTGCGGCCAACGAGCCCGACCCGCTGGCCGGGGGCGATGTGGATCGAGGCGCCTTCGAGGAGGGGGCGCCCGGCAACCCGGAGGGTGACGTCGTTCAAATGGAGCATGGCGCCAGGGTTCTAGCGAAAACCCCGGCGGGGGGCGAGGGGGATGGAAGGCGCTGCCGTCAGAGCCGATGCGTGCTAAAGCCCCGGCATCGCACGTCCGCACGGAACCGGCCACACATGCGCGTATCGGTACCGTCCTATCATGAATTCATCTGGCCGACCCTTGAGGTGCTGCGCGCCCAGGGAGGGTCTGCCACCAACGCGGAACTGCTGAGCCTCGTGCCCCAGTCCATGGGGTTGTCCGAAGCGGTACAGGAGGTGCCGCACGGCGACGGGCCGATGAGCGAGGTCGCCTACCGCCTTCATTGGGCGCGCTCCTACCTCAAGAAGGATGGCGCCGCCACGAACTCGGAGCGGGGCGTATGGTCCCTTACCGACAAGGGCCGCCGTATGTCTCTCGCGCAGGCGCAGGAACTGCGCAGGCGCGTCCGGTCCCTTGGACGTAAACCGTCACGTGCCAAGACGGACGAGGAGTCGGACGAAGCGGGCATCGAACCTGAAACGATCGACGAGGCCCTCGGCTGGAAGGACGAACTGCTCGGTGCGATGCGGCGGATGCCGCCCGCCGCTTTCGAGCGGCTTTGCCAGCAATTGCTGCGCGAGGCCGGGTTCACCAGGGTCGAGGTCACGGGCCGATTGGGGGACGGCGGCATCGACGGGCTCGGCGTGCTGCGCGTCAACCTGCTCTCGTTCCAGGTGCTCTTCCAGTGCAAGCGCTACACCGACGCGGTGGGGCCGGGAACGGTGCGCGACTTTCGCGGCGCCATGATCGGGCGCGCCGACAAGGGCCTGATCCTGACGACGGGCCGTTTCACGGCGAACGCCATAGGCGAGGCGTTGTGCGACTTGATGAAGGACCTCCGCCTTGGGGTGAAGGTCGAGATGGTCGAGCGGGTGACGATCGAAGCGGAGCGGCTGGAAGGGTTCTGAACGACCGTGGAGGGGCCGAAGAGGGTTCTCCGGCCCATCCGATTTGTCGCCTACTGCTGCGCCCCGCCGAAGCTGCCCCTGACGGATGAGGGGCCGGTGAGGCAGAAGGTGCCGCCAACCTCCTCGGCGGCGGGGCCGAAGAAGCGGCCGCCGACGGTGCCGACGTGGCCGTTGCTGGAGGTGATGCCGTCGCCCGAGAAGGCGGCGTCGGCGATGGCGAGCGGGCCGGTGTCGATCGTGCCCCAGGTCCCGGCGGCGTCCTTGAGCGCGATGTCGCCCCGGACGCTGCCGGCGGCGAAGTCGGCGGCCGCCTCGAACGTGCCGAGCAGCAGGCCGCCCGCGTCGCCGCCGGTCTCGACGGCGGTGGCGGCACCCGTGTAGTCGGCGCTGCCGGTCGTCGGCACGGCGTCGGCCGCCGTCCGCACGCCGCCGAAGAAGGCTCCGGCCTCGTCGTAGCCGCCGCCGTCGGCGGTCGCGGTCGCCCAGACGCCGAACGCCGTGTAGTCGAGAGGACCCGCGCCGAGGGGGGAGCCGCCCGGCTCGCTGGCGAGGCCGATCGCCTTGCCGTCCGCGCTCGCGTAGTCGGTGAAGCCGTCGTCGGTGGCCCCCGCCGTCAGGACCGCCACCGTGGCGCCGCCCTGGGCGATGGTGATGCCGCCGTCGCCGCCGTAGGCCGCCGTTGTCGCCGTTTCCTTGTTCGACGGGCCGGCCTCGAAGCTGGCGCCGCTGCCGGCGCCGATCGCCTCGCCGAGCGTCGGCGTCGCGGTGCCGCCGGTCGTGGCCCCGCCGGTGGTGGTGCCGCCGCCGGTGGTTCCGCCGGTCGTCGTCCCACCCGTAGTGGTGCCGCCGGTCGTCGTCCCACCCGTGGTGGTGCCGCCACCCGTCGTAGTATCACCCCCGGTGGTGGTGCCGCCGGTCGTCGTATCCCCGCCCGTCGTCCCCCCGGTGGTGGTGTCGCCGCCGGTGGTCCCGCCCGTCGTCGTGCCGCCGGGCGTGCCCGGGCTGTCGTTGTCGCCGCCGCCGCACGCGGCAAGGATCAAAGTCATGGCTGTAAAACAAACCGACAGTCGCAGCATCGTTTCCATCCCGTCGCCGTTTGGTCCAGGATAGGATGGCAATATGGACCGACTGTCAAGGAAACACCGCTCGTCGCCCTGAATTCACTTTCAGGGCGACGTATTGTTCTGGCAGTTCTTCCGGGGGGGGCGAAGCCTTACTGGGCGGCGGCGCCGAAGCTGCCCTTGACGGTCGAGGGGCCGGTGAGGCTGAAGGCGCCGCCGATCTCGTCGGCGGCGGGGCCGAAGAAGCGGCCGTTGGCGTTGCCGGTGTGGCCGAGGCTGGAGGTGGCGCCGCTGCCGGAGAAGCCGCCGCCGGTGATGCTGAGCGTGCCCGTCTGAACGGTGCCCCAGGCGGCCCCGGTCTGGTCGCTCAAGGTCGCCGTGCCGCTGAGCGTATGGGCTGCGAAGTCGGCGCTGGCCACGAAGCCGCCGTCGAGGACGCTGGCCTTGAGGTCGCTGCCGTAGGCGAGGGCCGCGGCCTTGCCGGCGTAGCCCGCCGTGCCCGTCGTCGGCACGGCGGTGCTGGCCGTGCGCACGCCGCCGAAGAAGCTGCCCGCGTCGCTCAGCGTCACCGTCCCGTTTCCGGTCTGGGCGGGGTTGACGACGGCCCAGAAGCCGAACGCGGTGTAGTCGAGCGGGTTGCCCGGCTGGCTGAACGTCGCCACCGCGTTGCTGGTCTGGTTCTCGTAGATGAAGAAGCCGTCGCCTTGGTCGCTGCGCGCGTCGGTGCCGAACGCGAGCGCGCCCCGACTGCGGGTGAAGGCGAGGCCGCCATCGGTGCCGACGGTAAGGCCGACGGTGCCGCCGCCCTGCGCGTTCTGGGCGTCGAACGCGGCGCCGCCGCCGGCGCTGATCGCCTGCGAGAGGGTGGGGGTCGTCGTCCCGCCGGTGGTGGTGCCGCCCGTCGTGGTCGTGGTGCCGCCGGTGGTCGTGGTGCCGGTGCCGCCGGTGGTCGTGGTGCCGGTGCCGCCGGTGGTCGTGGTGGTGCCGCCGGTGGTCGTCGTGCCGCCCGTCGTCGTGGGGGCGCCGCCGGAAGTCGTGCCGCCGGGGGTGCCGCCGCTGTCGCCGCCGCCCCCGCCGCTGCAGGCAGCAAGGACCAAGGCGAGGGCCGTGAGGCAGGGGAGCGTGCGCAGCATGGTTTTCTTCATCCCGTCCGAGGCGTCGGGTCTCCTTTAACCTTGCGCGCCGCCCCGGGGAAGTGTTTCGGCCAAAAAGGCGCACCGGGGAATGGAGATGGGCCGTGCGGGCGCCATGCCGAATGAAAAAGAGGCCGGGCGCTTGGGGGCGCCCGGCCGGGGCTGGAGGAGGAGGGTCGGCTACTTCTTCGCGCCGAAGGCGCCGCGGATCTCCGTGGTCGCCGTGCCTGAGGAGCCGGCGCCGATGCCGAACTGGCCACCGATCTCGTCGGCGTTGGGCCCGAAGAAGTGGCCGTCGACGGAACCGGTCTTGTGTCCCCGGTTCGAGGTGATGCCACCCTTGAAGCCGTTGCCGGTGATCGCAACCGTGCCGAGCTTCAAGGTGCCCCAGGCGTCGCCGTTCTCCTGGACGAGGCTCATGCTGCCGCTGAGCTTGTTGTTGCCGAAGTCGGCCGCGAGGCTCGCGGCACCCGTGAGGTCGTTGACGACGAGACGGCTGGCGGCGTCGTACTCGATGGCGTCGACGGCGCCGGCGTAGGCCGCCGTGCCCGTCGTCGGCATCGCCGCACTGTCGGTGCGGAGGCCGCCGTAGTAGGTGCCGACATCGCTGAGGACGACGGGCGCGTCCTCCGAGTCGGGGAGGGCGGCGGTGCTGCCCCAGACGCCGAACGCGGTGTAGTCGAGTTGCTGCCCCATGACCTCGCCGCCGAGGTCGTTGATGTCGAGGGCGACGGCCGGGCCATCCCCGGCGAGGTAGGAGACCAAGCCGTCCCGCGTCTCCAGCGCCTGCGCCTGCCCGAAGGCGGTGGCGGTCCCGGCGGTCACGTCCGTCAGGGTGATCGTGCCTTCCTGGTCGATCTCGACCTTGATCTTGTTGCCGACGTCCGAGTCGCGCGCCGTGAAGAACACCGGCTCGCCGGTCTTGAGCGCCGCTTCGATCGGGGCGTTGCCGGCGAGGAGGGGTTCGGCCGCCGGGCTGCCGCCCGTGTTGCCGCCGGGGACGGGGTCGGCCGGGTCGGTGCCGCCGCCCGTGTTGCCGCCGGGGGCCGGGTCGGTCGTGCCGCCCGTGTTGTCGCCGGGGACCGGGGTAGGATTGGTCGTGCCGCCCGTGGAACCACCAGTGTTGCCGCCGTTCGACGCGCCACTGTTGTTGCCCGGCTTGATCGTGTCGCCGCCGTTGTCGGCGTCGCTGCCGCCGTTGCCGGCAGCCGGGGTCGAGGGGCGATCGCCGCCGCCGCCGCTGCAGGCGCCGAGCGTGAGCATGAGGGCGACGGCCGTGAGGGTAAGAGGGGTGCGAAGCATGTTGTCACCTTTTCCTTGCGAGAGGCGCCGTTTCCGGCCTAGGACGAACATACCTCAAGTCCCCGAGAGCAAAATCGCCCGCAGGGTTAATAGATTGTATAGTATGACCGTTTATTAAATCTTAAAATAAACCTCCTTACTTGTTCGTGGTTAAGAAGGGTGGTCGCGCAGATCCTCCAGCCGCCGGATCTGCCTGCCGTCCGCGAAGTTGGCGGGCTCCAGCCACGCCTCGAACGCGGCGGCGAGGCGGGGCCACTCGGCGTCGGTGGCGCTGAACCACGCCGTGTCGCGGTTGCGGCCCTTGACGACCGTCGCCTGCCGGAACACCCCCTCGAAGACGAGGCCGAGCCGCAGCGCCGCCCGGCGCGAGGGCGCGTTGAGGGCGTCGCACTTCCACTCGAAGCGGCGGTAGCCGAGTTCGGCGAAGGCGCGGCGCATGAAGAGGTAGAGCGCCTCGGTCGTGGCCGCCGTACGCTGGAGAAGGGGGCCGAAATGGATGTGGCCGACCTCGATGGCGCCGTTCGCAGGGTCGATCCTCAGATAGGACGCGAGCCCGACCGCCCGTCCCGCCTCGTCCAGAACGGCGTGGAACAGGGGGTCATCGCTCTTGGCACGGTCGGCGAGCCATGCCCGGAACTCGTCTTCATCATCGAATGGGCCGTAGGGCAGGTAGGTCCAGTTGCGGACCTCGCCTTCGACGCAGAGAAAGCGCCAGAGGTCGGCGCCGTGGCGCTCGGGGTCGAGCGGCTCGATGCGGCAATGGCGGCCCGCCATCGGCGCGCGCGGCGGGCGGGGGCGGGTCGTCCAGCCGGGGACGACGTGGCCGACCGGCTGGCCGAAATCGTTCGTGGGCACGGGCAAGCCCCTTCCTGAAAGACGTTGCCCGGATCATGCCCCAACGGGCGGCGAAGGGTCAGGACCACTGCCTGGGGTAGCGGGGGAGCCGGTGAACGCTTCGCGTCCGCTGGCGCGGGGCCTTTTTCCTCTGTTTTTCTGTTTGTTGAAGGTTGGCTCCACCGTTCGTGCCAGCCTCGAACAACAAACAGAAAGAAGAAAAAGAAGGCCCCGCGCCAGCGGACGCGGAGCGTGTCTACTTCTCCGCGTCCGCCGCGACCTGGACCTTGATCATCTTGTCCGGGTTGCGCGGGGGCTCGCCAGGGGTGATGTTGTCGACGTACTGCATCCCGTCGACGACCTTGCCCCAGATGGTGTACTCGCCGTTGAGGTGCGGGGCCGGGGCGAACATGATGAAGAACTGCGCGTTGGCGCTGTTCGGATTCGCCGTCCGGGCCATGCCCATCGTGCCGCGCTCGAACGACTTGTCGCGGCTGAACTCGGCCTTGAGGTCGGGCTTGTCGGAGCCGCCCGTGCCGGTGCCGGTGGGATCGCCCGTCTGCGCCATGAAGCCGGGGATGACGCGGTGGAACACGACCCCGTCGTAGAACCCTTCGCGGGCCAGCTCCTTGATCCGGGCGACGTGCTTCGGCGCCACGTCGGGGAACATCTCGACGGTGACGCGGCCGTCCTTCAGGTCGATGTAGAGCGTGTTCTCGAGGTCGGCGGCCTTGGCGCCGGCGGGTGCGGTCATGGCGAGGATCAGTCCTGCTAATAGGGTGAGGGTCTTGAGCAAAGGCCCGGCTCCTTGGGTGAGGGTGGCCGGGAAGGTGGCGGGGGACGCCGCCGTTTGCAACCTTTGGACGTTACGCCGCGCTGGCGCAGTCGATGCACAGGGGCGCGGCGGGATCGGACTCCAGACGCTGGTCCTGGATGCGCTCGCCGCAGCGGACGCAGTCGCCGTATTCGCCGGCATCGATCCGCTCGATGGCCGCCTGGACGCGGACGAGCTCGCGCTCGCGGCGCTGCTCGATCGCCATCGCCATCGCCTGCTCCTGCATCGCCTCGGCCGGGCCGGCGCGCGCTTGGTCGGCGGCGCCTTCCAGCTCGTGGGGCCTGATGGACAGGGCCAGTTCGGCCGCCTTCTCGTCCAGCAGCTTCCTGAAACGCTTCACGTCGGGTTTGGACATCTCGCTCACTCGTCTCGCATGGGCCGGGGGCCGGGGCTTGTGTTCCAAGTCCCGCTGACCGATATGGTCCTTTTCCGGATCAGCCACATGTAGGAGTTCTTCGCGCGTGAGCCAACCCGACGCGGTACGGCTGGCCGACGAGGTCGCCCGCCGCCGCACGTTCGCCATCATCTCGCACCCCGACGCCGGCAAGACGACGCTGACCGAGAAGCTCCTTTTGTTCGGTGGTGCCATCCACTTGGCGGGCGAAGTGAAGGCGAAGGGCGAGCGCCGGCGGGCGCGCTCGGACTGGATGGCGATCGAGCAGAAGCGCGGCATCTCGGTCACGACCTCGGTGATGACCTTCGACTACGGCGGCTGCACCTTCAACCTGCTCGACACGCCGGGCCACGAGGATTTTTCCGAGGACACCTACAGGACGCTCACCGCCGTCGACTCGGCGGTCATGGTGCTGGACGCCGCCAAGGGCATCGAGCCGCAGACGCTCAAGCTGTTCGAGGTCTGCCGGCTCCGCGACGTGCCGATCATGACCTTTATCAACAAGATGGATAGGGAAGCGCGCGATCCTCTTGAGATCATGGATGAAATCGAGAGCCGGCTTGCCCTCGACGTGGCCCCGGTCAACTGGCCGATCGGCATGGGCGCCGCTTTTCGCGGCGTGCGCCGCCTCGACGACGGCACGACGCTCCTGTTCAGCCCCAGGGAAGACGGCGGGATCGGCGAGGAGGGGCCGCTCGTCCCTACCAGCAACAGCCTGAAGGACCGGGTGCCGGAGCGGCTCATGGCCGAAACCGAGGAGCAGCTGGAGCTGGTGCGCGCGGCGACGAAGCCGTTCGACGAGGCGGGCTACCGGGAAGGCCACCTGAGCCCGGTCTATTTCGGCTCGGCGCTGCGGACCTTCGGCATCCGGGCCCTCCTGGACGGCCTCGTCGCCCACGCCCCGCCGCCCCGGCCGCAGGACGCGCAGGAGGGCGAGGTCATGCCGACCGATCCCAGCGTCGCCGGGTTCATCTTCAAGGTTCAGGCGAACATGGACCCGAAGCACCGCGACCGCGTCGCCTTCATGCGGCTCTGCTCGGGGAAGTTCGAGCGCGGCATGAAGCTGAAGATGGTCCGGCACGCGAAGCCACTCGCCGTCTCCAACCCGATCTTCTTCTTCGCGCAGGACCGCGAGATCGCCGACGTGGCCTTTCCCGGCGACATCATCGGCGTGCCGAACCACGGCCAGCTTCGCGTCGGCGACGCGCTCACCGAGGGACTGGACCTCCACTTCAAGGGTATCCCGAACTTCGCGCCCGAGATCCTGATGCGGCTCCGCCTCGGCGACCCTATGCGGGCGAAGCACCTGAAGAAGGCGCTCGAAGACTTGGCCGAGGAGGGCGTGACCCAGGTGTTCCGCCCCAACATCGGCGCCGAGTGGATCGTCGGCGTCGTGGGGCAGCTCCAGCTCGACGTGCTCAAGACCCGCCTCGAAGCCGAGTACAACCTGCCCATCGACTTCGAGGGCGCCCCCTACATCACCGCCCGCTGGGCCGTCGCCGAGCCAAAGGAACTCGGCCGCTTCGTCGAGGCGAAGCGCGCCAGCCTCGCCACCGACCGCGACGGCCACCCCGTCTACCTCGCCCGCAACGCCTGGGACCTGAACCGGGTCCAGGAGGACTACCCGAAGGTGCGCTTCGAGAAGACGTTCGAGCGGGCATAAGATTACGCTTCGCGTGCGCAGCGGACGCGAAGCGTGTACCGTCGCTAGACCAGCGCGACTTCGATCGCCGCTTTCAGCTTCCCGACCAGCTCGTCCAGTTCCGCGTCCTCGATGATGAAGGGCGGCGCCAGGAGGACGTGGTCGCCGTTGCGGCCGTCGATGGTGCCGCCCATCGGGTAGCACATGAGGCCCCTTGCCATCGCCGCCCGCTTGATGCGGGCGTGGAGGGCGAGCGCGGGGTCGAAGGGGACCTTGGTCTCGCGGTCCCGGACCAGTTCGAGGCCGAGGAACAGGCCGCGCCCCCGGATGTCGCCGACGTTCGGGTGGTCGCCGAAGGCGGCTTGCAGGCGCTCTTGCAGAGCGGCGCCCTTGGCGCGGACTCGCGGGAGCAGGCCGTCGCGCTCGATCGTCTCCTGGACGGCGAGCCCGGCGGCGCAGGCGGTGGGGTGGGCCATGTAGGTGTGGCCGTGCTGGAAGAAGCCGCTGCCGTCCCGGATCGCCGCCACGATCTTTCGATGGACGAGGACGGCGCCGATCGGCTGGTAGCCGCCGCCGAGGCCCTTGGCGACCGTGATGAGGTCGGGGGCGACGCCGTCGGCCTCGCAGGCAAAAAGGGTGCCGGTGCGGCCCATGCCGCACATCACCTCGTCGAGGAGGAGGAGGATGCCGTGGCGGTCGAGCACCTCCTTCACGCGGGCGAAGTAGCCGGGAAGGGCGGGAACGGCGCCCAGCGTCGCGCCGACGACGGGCTCGGCGACGAAGGCGATCACGGTCTCGGGGCCGACCCGCTCCAGGTACGTTTCAAGCTCGGCGACGAGGCGGCCGACGAAGGCGTCGTCGCCCTCGTCCGGCCCCCGCTCGCGGTAGGGGTGGCAGGGGGTGAGGTGGTCGGCGTCCATCAGGATCGGCTCGAATTGGGCGCGGCGCCACCGGTTGCCGCCGACGGCGAGCGCGCCCAGCGTGTTGCCGTGGTAGCTCTGCCGCCGGGCGACGAAGCGGCGCCGCCCCGGCTGGCCGACCTCCAGGAAGTACTGGCGGGCCATCTTGAGTGCGGCCTCGACCGCCTCCGAGCCGCCGGAGACCAAGTAGACGCGGTCCATGCCCTCGGGCGCGCGCGCGATCAGGCGGTCCGCCAGCGCCTCGGCGGGTTCGCTCGTGAAGAAGCCGGTGTGGGCGTAGGCGAGGCGGTCGAGCTGGTCCTTGACGGCGGCGGTGATGGCCGGGTGGCCGTGGCCGAGGCAGGAGACGGCGGCCCCGCCCGAGGCGTCGAGGTAGCGCCTGCCGTCCCGATCGATGACGTAACAACCCTCACCGCCCACGGCGGTGGGGTAGGCGTGCCCGAGGTGGCGGTGGAATACGTGGCTCATCAAGGGAATCCCTCAGAGGAGAAGGTAGGGGCCGAGGTTCTGCGGCACGGCCCGCTCCAGGGCGTCGTCGAGCTGGCGCAGCAACTCGTCGACGACCCGCTCGGCCTCGTCGTCGCGGGCGAGCGACGCCGTGCGCTCCAGGATGCGCCGCGCCCGCTCGACCTCGGCACCGGCCCAGGCCAGCTCGGCCCCGCCCCCGTCTAGGACGGAAAGGCGCACCTTGAGCCGTCCCTGAAGGAGGAGGTTCGGCTCGCGGACGAAGATCCCCGGGATCCCGACCGTCGTGGGCAGCGGCAATGCTTCCATCGCGGCGGTCTCGACGACGGCGCGCAGGCGACCCGTCCCCCCGGCGGCGTGGAGGCGGCCCCGCAAAAATGCGGCGGCGGCGTCGGCGAGGCGCCCGGCGCGGTTCTTGTCGATGAAGGTGGCGCCCCGCACGCCGCCGTCGGTCGTCACCACCTCGACGGCGCCGACCCGGACCAGGAACGGCTGCCGGGGGCTCGTTGTGACGGCGGGCTCCAGGGGCCGGGGGGGCGTGCAGGCGCCGAGCAGCGATGCCGCGAGGAGGGGGGCCACGAGGAGGCGGCGGCGACGCACCGTCAGTGCGGGGGCGCCGCGAGCGCGCGCAGCGCCGCGTCGTCGAGCGCGTAGGACCGGCTGCAGAACTGGCAGGTGACGTGCGCCTTGCCGTCGGCCTCCTTCATCGCCAGCAGTTCGTCCAAGGGGAAGCGGGCGAGGGTTTCCCTGACCCGCTCCTCGCTGCACGAGCAGCCGAAGCGGAGCGGCGTGGGGTCGAAGACGCGCACGCCTTCCTCGTGGAACAGGCGCAGGAGAAGGCTGTCCAGGCTGAGGCCGGGGTCGAGCAGCTCGTCGTCGGTCACGGTCTGAAGGAGGAGCATGGCGCGGCGCCAGTCCTCGGACCGCTCGGCCGCCGTCTCGGAGCCTTCGCCCGGCATCGCCTGGAGGACGATGGCGCCGCCCCGCCACGCCCCGGTCAGGGGATCCTGGCCGATGGCGCTGCAAATCCCGGTCGGCACCTGCTCCGAGCGGTGGAAGTAGGCCAGCATACCGGCGGTGATGCTTCCGCCCTCCAAGGGCACGATGCCCTGGTAGGTCTCGCCGCCGGTCCGGCTCTGGTCGACGGTGAGCGCCATGACGCCCTCGCCGACGAGGCTCTCGAAGCCGGCGTCGTCCGGCACGGCGCCGGGCTCGAAGCCGGCGTAGCCGCGCATGGCGCCGTCGTTGGCGATGTCGGCGACCATGAGGCGGACGGGGCCGTCGCCGCGCGTCTGCAGGCTGAAGGTGCCGTCGTATTTGAGCGCGCCGGCGAACGCGCCCGAGAGGACGAGCAGTTCACCGAGCAGGCGCGAGACGGGTTCGGGGTAGGCGTGCGCCTTCAGCACCGCGTCGATGACGGGACCGAGGCGAAGGGCGCGGCCCCGCAACTGCGAGGATTCGAGCTGGAAGGGGCGGAGGAGGTCGAGGGCGGGGGTCGGGGCGTTCATGCCCCCGAATGTAGGTGCCCCCGGCGGCGACTGAAAGGCTTAGGAGCCTTGCCCATCAAGGCGTCGGTCAAGAAAGCTCAAGGACACACGATCAGGCCGAAGGCATTGGAGGATGGCGATCGTGGCGGTGACGATGCCGGCCCGGCCACGGCACCGATACCCGTGAGCAGGCCGTAGAAGAACAGGCGTCACGTCTCCGGCGGTCGGCCCTCGCCTCCGTATCGAGGCGCTGGCGGGCAAGGTCGGTCTCGGCGCGCATCTTGGCTGGCTCCGCTCCCTTCAAGGCATTGATCTAGGTCGTCGGGCGTGGAGCGGCCAGCCTAGGCCTTGCCTTCGAGGCACCACGCGAGGATCGCCTTTTGCGCGTGGAGGCGGTTCTCGGCCTCGTCGAAGACGGCGGAGGCGGGGCCGTCGATGACCTCGGCCGTTACCTCCTCGCCCCGGTGCGCCGGCAGGCAGTGGAGGAAGAGGGCGTCGTTCGCGGCCTTCGCCATGAGGCCGTCGTCGACCTGGTAGGGGCGCAGAAGGGCGTGGCGGCGTTCGGCGTCCTGGTCGCTCATCGACACCCAGGTGTCGGTGACGACGGCGTCGGCGTCCCCGACGGCGCGGGCGGGGTCGGGGTCGACGGTGACGCGGGCCTGCCGCTCCCGCGCCCAGTCGAGGAGGGCCGGGTCCGGGGCGAACGCGGGCGGGCAGCCGAGGTTGAGGTCGAAGCCGAACAAGGCGGCGGCGTGGACCAGGGAGGCGACGATGTTGTTGGCGGCGTCGCCGACGTAGGCGAGGCGGCGCCCCCGGATCGGCCCCTTGCGCTCCTCGAAGGTGAGCACGTCGGCCATGATCTGGCAGGGGTGGCTCCTGTCGGTGAGGCCGTTGACGACCGGCACGGTGGCGTGGCGCGCGAGGTCCTCGACCTTGTCGTGCGCGTCGGTGCGGATCATGATCGCGTCGACGTAGCGGGAGAGGACTCGGGCCGTGTCGGCGACGCTCTCGCCGCGCCCCAGCTGCATCTCGTTCCCCGACAGGACGACGGCGCTGCCACCCAACTGGCGGGCCGCGACCTCGAACGAGACCCGGGTCCGGGTCGAGGGCTTCTCGAAGATCATGGCGAGCGTCCGACCTTCGAGTGGCCGGGGCGCGGTCTCGCCCCGCTTCATGGCCGCAGCCCGATCGAGGATGCGCCGCAACTCGTGCGCCTCGATCCCAGCGAGGTCGAGGAAGTGGCGGGGCGCCGTCGTCACCCGCCCATTCCCGCGAACGTTCGCCCGATGAGGGCGAGCGCCTCGTCGATCTCGGCCTCGCTCACGGTGAGCGGCGGGAGCAGGCGAAGGACGTTGTCGCCGGCGGGGACGGTGAGCAGCCCGTTCGCGCGCAGGGCCGCCGCCGCCTCCAGGTTGGGGACGGCGAGCTTCAGCCCCAGCATGAGGCCGAGACCGCGCACTTCCGGGAGTTGCGCCGCGTGCCGCTCCCGCAGGCCCTCCAGCCCGGCCCGCAGGTACCGGGCGCGTTCGGCGACGCCGTCGAGGAAGCCCGGCTCCAGCATCACGTCGAGCACGGCGTTGGCGACGCTGCACGCGAGCGGGTTGCCGCCGAAGGTGGAGCCATGCGACCCCGGCGTCATGCCGCTCGCGGCGCGGGCGGTGGCGAGGCAGGCGCCGATCGGAAACCCGCCGCCCAAGCCCTTGGCGAGCGCCATCACGTCGGGGGTGACGCCGGAATGCTGGTAGGCGAAGAGGTGGCCCGTGCGCCCCATGCCGCACTGCACCTCGTCGTAGACGAGAAGGGCGCCGGTCTCGTCGCAGGCTTCGCGCAGGCCCTCCAGGCACTGCGGGGGCAGGGGCCGGATGCCGCCCTCGCCCTGGATGGGCTCGACAAGGACGGCGCCGACGGCGGGGTCGGCGAGGGCGGCGCGCAAAGCCTCGTGGTCGCCGAAGGGGAGATGGACGAAGCCCTCCAGGAGGGGAGCGTAGCCCTCGGTGAGGCGCCCGCCCCCCGCCGCCGAGATCCCGGCCATCGTCCGGCCGTGGAAGCTGCCCTCGAAGGTGACGATCTTGTGGCGCTCGGGATGGCCCGCCGCCCAGTGGTAACGCCGCACCAGCTTGATGGAGGCCTCGATCGCCTCGGCGCCCGAATTGCAGAGAAACGCCGTATCGGCGAAGCTGTGCGCGACCAAGCGGTCGGCGAGGCGCTCCAAGGGCTCGATGCGGAACAGGTTCGAGACGTGCCAGAGCCGCGCCGCCTGCTCCTGAAGGGCGTGGACCAGATGCGGATGTGCGTGGCCCAGGCCGCAGACGGCGATCCCGGCGGCGAAGTCGAGGAAGCGGCGCCCGTCCTTCGTGAACAGCCACGACCCCTCGCCGTGCTCGAAGGCGAGGTCGATCCGCCGGTAGATCGGCATCAAGGACGGCATCGAGGCGTTCGCGGGGGCAGCGTTCATGACCAGGGTGCTCGCCGGGAAAAAAGGGAAGGGGGCGGAGGGTAAGGCCGAAGAATCGGCCGTCAACGTCGATCGTGCAGCGAAACCTACGCCTTTAGCCTGTAGCCCCGGCGCAAAAGCGCAAGGGCCAATCCCCAGAGCGCGGCGGAGACCACGAGGAGGTAGAGGGCGCCGACGGCGACGGAGCCGTCGGCGTGGCCGGTGAGGCCGTAGCGCAGGCCGTCGATCATGTAGAAGAAGGGGTTGGCGAGCGCCACGGCGTGGAACGCCTCGGGCAGGGCCTGGATCGAGTAGAACGTGCCGGAGAGGAAGGAGAGAGGGGTGATGATGAAGTTGGTGACGGCCGCCATCTGGTCGAACTTCTCGGCCCAAAGGGCGGCGAGGAAGCCCAGGAGCGAGAGGACGAGGGAGGCGGCGAGCACGTAGTAGAGGACGGCCCAGAGGTGGTGTGGGACGACGTCGGCGAACGGCAGCATCGTCAGCCAGACGACGGTGGCGACGAGGAAGCCGCGGGTGACGCCGCCCATCGTCACGCCAAACAGGAGTTCACCGGCCGAGAGGGGCGGCATCAGGTAGTCGACGATGTTGCCCTGGACCTTGGCGATGATGATCGACGACGAGGTGTTGGAAAAGGCGTTCTGGATCACCGACATCATGACGAGGCCGGGGGCGAGGAAGGTGAGGTACGGCAGGTTGCCAACGGTGCGGCTGGCGCCGCCGAGTGCCAGCGAGAACACGGCAAGGAAGATGAGCGTCGTCGCCACCGGGGCCAGCACGGTCTGAGTGACGACCTTCATGAAGCGGCGGACCTCCTTCACGTAGAGGGTCCAAAGGCCGACGTAGTTGATGTCCCAGAACGTGCCGAAGGTGGTACCGTCTTCCGGCAGGTCGAGCGCCGGCGCCCGCGCCTCGCCGCCTGTGCTTGCCATTCCGTCCATCAGTAGTCGACGCTCCAGTTGATGCCGGCGCCCGAATTGCCGTCCGAGCCCACCTCGGTCGTGGCGTCGAAGCCCTTGCCGAGGTCGACCTCGACCTTCGCCTTCGAGGTCCCCGTAGTCAGGCCCTGCTCGACCTGGAGGAACACCCGGTCGGAGATGTACTTGCCGGCGGTGATCGCACTCTGGTCGCCCTCGCCGCCGATGTCGAGCGTATCGAGGGCAAGGCTGCCGCGCAGCCTGTCGAGGACACCGGGACCGCCGCCCTGTAGTTCCTGGACGGCGGCGGCGAGCTTGAGGCCCTGGGCCGGGGTGATCTCGGTCACGTCGCGGTCGAACAGGAGCTTGGCCAGCACCTCGTCCTGGGGCAGTTCGGGCTCGCTCGTGAGCGCGAAGTCCGGGCTGGTCGCCGACCCCGATACCTTGATGACGGCGGTGAAGTCGTCGCGCTTGGCCCTCGCTTCCAGGTTTACCTCGGGGTTCGGCGGAGTGTCGCCGGTGAAGACGAGGCTGCCGGTCTGGATCTCGAAGCGCCTGTCGAGGAAGTCGAGGAAGCCGCGGCGGAAATCAATCGAGCCGACGATCCGGGGTGCCGCCGAGGTGCCCTTGATGTCGAGCTTGCCGCCCCACTCGGATTCGAGCCCGCGCCCGCGCACGAAGATGCGCTCCGGTGCCGCAAAGGCGATGTCGAGCCCGACGGGGAAGGCGGGTTCCATGGCGGCCGCCGGCCGGGGCTTGCCGACGACGCGGCCATTCTTGACCTCGACGACGTCCAGGGTCGCAGGGTCGGTGACGCCGCCGGACGGGATGCGCAGGTCGGCGTTCTCGACCCGGATCCTGCCGGACGCTTTCGCCGCTTCCGTGTCGCCTTCAAGGACGAGGTCGCTCGTGACGATGGCGCGGCCGAGGTCGCTGTCGAGGAGACGGGCGTCCTTGGTCTTCAGGTCAAGGCTGTAGGGAAAGTGGCGCTCCGGTTCGACGTCGAGCCGGCCCGTCGCCTTGACCGTGCCCTCGGCCGCGTCGGCGTCGAGGTTGACGATCCTGACCGTGCGCCCGTCGGCTTGGAGGTCTAGGCGGACATTGCGCAGCCGTACGCCCGAGTTCACGTCGGTCAAGGTGCCGCCCTGAAGGTCGGCCTTGCCGTTGACGAGCGGGCGGGCGGGCGTGCCGCCGAGGCCGAGGTCGATGCCAAGCTCGCCGGAGGCCGTCTGGCCGTCGAGCTGCGCCAGCATCACGGCGCGGCCGAGGTCGACGACGCCCTGAATGCCGCCGTCGAGTGGGCGGTCCTGCGGCAGGGCGAAGGCGAAGGGTTGCAGGGACAGGTCCATCGGCACGCTGGCGTCGACCCGAAGGGGCTTCTCGAAGAGGTTGGCGATATCGAGGTTGGTTCTGAAGGTGGCATCCTTGTAGGCGCCGTTCAGGTCGATCTGTGCGGGGGGGATGTTGCCGTAGGCGGGGTCGGCAAGCCGCACCCCCTCGCCCGTCGCATCGACTCGGATCACCGGGGCGTCGGCTAGGCCCGAGAGCCCGATCGTGGCCTCCACCGTGCCGTCGACGTGCTGCTTCTCGGCGATGTAAGGGTCGAGGAGGGAAAGCTTCAGGTTGCGGAGGCGGAGATCGCCCGAAAGGGCGTTGCCGGCGAGGCGGGCGTTGCCCGCGAGGCGGGCGGGGCCGTAGGAGAGGTCGAGGCCCTCCAGGCTGTAGCCGTTCGGAAGGAGGGCGAAGGTGGCGGGGGCGGCGAGGCGGATCGGCTCGTCGGCGACCCGGCCGTCCACCCGCTCCAGCCGCACGGTCTTCGTCCGGCTCTTCGCATCGACCGTGGCCGCGGCGTCGAGTTGGAAGGGGGTCGGCCCCCGCTCGCCGGCGAAGCCCGCCTCGACGGCGAGGTTCTCAAGCCCACCTTCGGCGGCGACGCTCGCCCTGGACAGCTTCAGGTCGCCCTGCTCGAAGCGGTCGAGGCCGAGCGAGGCGTCGACGACGGGGGCCTTCAGCGCGTCGGCGACGGCGGCGTCGAGGCGGACGCCCCGCACCGTGCCGAAGGCGCCCGCGACCTCGGGGGCGTTCGCCTTGACATGGACGTTCTGCCGCCCCTTGGCCGCGTCGAAGGCAAGGTCGAGGTCGGTCGAGCCGTCGATCTTCCGGCCGATGAAGGGCTCCAGCGCCGCGAGGTCGGCCGCTTGGCCCTTCAGGCTGCCGTCGACGAGGTTGGTGGTGCGGTTCAGGACGAGCCCACCCTTGAGGTCGGTCGCTGGCGCCTTTAGGTCGAGGTCGCTCAGGGTCAGAGTCTTCGAGGTCAGCCTGTAGGCGGCGTCGAGCGCCACGTCCTTGCCCCGCGTCCGGGCAGTGAGCGCCATCTTGCCGCCGAGGTCGTCGGTCGGCCCTTTCGCCGTAGCGTCGAGGTCGACCTTGGAGAAGTCACGCCCGGCGACCCGCAGGGGTTCGAGCGCGGCGGCGAGCGTGACGTCCGGCGCCTTGAGCGTGCCGCCGAGGTCGAGCTTCGCGGTCCCGGCGCCGTCGATGGGTTGGCCGACGATCGGTTGCAGGGCGGCGAGGTCAGGCAGGGTCAGCGCCACCTTGCCGCCGAGCGCCTGCCGCCCGTCCAGCCCGAGGCTGGCGTCGCCGTCGAGGCCGAGGTGCGCCGCTTTCAGGTCGATGCCGGAAAGGGCGACGCGCTCGTCCTTTCGGTAATCGACCTTGGCCTTCAGGGTCGGCTCCGGCCCGATCAGCGCCGTGGCGCTGCCCGGCAGGCCCTTGAGGCGCTGGGCGGCGAGGACGAGGTCGGCGGTGGCGTTCTTGAAGCCGGCGTCGAAGCTCGCCTGGACCTGGAGGTCGACTCCGCCCTTCGGGTCGGTGCCGGGGGGCAGTTGGTCCTTGAAGGCGTCCGCCACGCGGGCAAGTTCCGGGATCGCGGCGTCGAGCGTTGCCGTGCCGGCAAGTGAGGGCAACGCGGCCTCCGCCTTGCCGTTCGCCGTCAGGCTTGCCGTGTCGAGCACGAGGTTGTCCAGGGTGACGCGCTCGTCCTTTCGGTAGTCGACCTTGGCGGTGAGCGAGGGCGAGGGTCCCAGGACCGTGGCGGCGTTGGCGGGCAGGCCGGCGAGGTTCTGCGCTTTCAACGCCATGTCGCCCGTCACCCGCGCGAAGTTCGGCGCGAATGTGGCGTCGACGCGCAGGTCGGCGGCGCCCTTGGGGTCGAGATCCGGCGGGAGTCGGTCCGGAAAGGCGCGGGCGACCTTCGCCACCTCGGGCACCTCGGCCGTCAGTCTGGCGCTGCCCGCGAGCGAGGGAAGGGCGAGTTCGGCGGTGCCGTTGGCGCTCAGCGCTTCCGTCGTGAGGTCGAGGCCGTTCAGCGTGACCTTCTCGTCCTTCACGTAGTCCACGTTCGCCGTGAGCGTGGGGTTGCCGCCCACCACCTGCCCCAGATCGTTCGGCAGGCCCTTGAGGTTCTGCGCCGCGAGGCGAAGGTCGCCCGTGACGCGGGCAAGGTTGGCGGCGATGTCGGCGTCGAGGTCGAGGTTGACGGCACCGTCCAGGCCCTCGGTGCCGGCGGGGGCGAGCGGCCCCAAGGCGGTGCGCAGCCGGGCCACGTCCGGCACGCTCGCCGTGAGCTTCGCCTTGCCCTCATAAGAGGGGATGGCGATGTCGGCGGTGGCGTTGGCCTTGAAGGTGTCGCCGTTGAGCGCGAGACGCTGCAAGGACGCCTGCCCCTTCGTCGGCACGGTGGCGGCGACCTCGAAGGCGAGGCTGTCCTCCGGGCGGAGCGGCTCGCCGTTCTGGGTGACGCCCGCGATCTTGCCGCCGCCCTCGATGCGGGTTCCCTTGAACGGCTGATCGAGGGGGGCGAGCGGGCGGAGGTCCAGCTTGGCCTGGACGTTCCGGACGCCGTAGCCTTGCGCCTCGATGCCGCTGCCGTCCAGGTTGACGGTGAAGAGGGGTTCCTTGACCGAGCCCTCGGCGTCGACCGTGAGGTCGGCCGAGCCCTGGAGCGGCGTTCCGGCAAGGGCGCTCGCCCGTCGCAGTTCGGGCAGGCTCACCTTCACCCGCCCGCCAAGCTCGCCGGTCTTGAAGTCGACGCGGCCCTGCCCGTCGGTCTTGAGGAAGGCGCTCTCCAGGTCGAAGCGGCCCAATTGGAAGCTGTCGGGCGAGGTCTGCCCCGCCTCGATGTCGAGCGCGAACTGCTTGCCCAGGAGCGACCCCACGTTCTCCGGGAACCCTCCCGGCACCGGCACGACGACGGCGGAGAGGTCAACCTTCGGGGTGTCCGTGTAGTCGAGGCCGAGGTCGGCCTCGGCGTGGAGGAGGCTCTGCGCGTCGAGGACGAGGTCCGCCTTCCAGTCCTTGAGCGGCCCGTCGCCGTTCACGTCGAGGACGAGGCGGTCGGCCTCTGGGGTGTTGGTGAGGCGGGCGAGCAGCCCGCCCGACTCCTCCAGGTGCAGGTCCAGCTTCGCCGACTGGGCGTCGAGGTTGAGAAGGGCGTCGAGGTCGAGCCGGGCCGTGTCCTCGTCGACCCGGCGCCCGTTCAGCTTGGCCTCGATCGTCTGCGCGTCGTCGCCCTGGGTGATGGCGCCCGTCAGCTTGAAGGTGGCGGCCTCGCCGAGGACGGGCTGCTTCAGTTCGATGCGGTCGAAGGCAAGGTTCTGGACGACGACCCGGCTGATCGCCGTCGGCAGTTGCGGCGGCTTCGGGAAGGTGAAGCCCTGCTGCGTGGTCGGCGGCGACTTCGGCGCGCGCTCGACGGTGACGTTTGCCGCCCCCAGCTTCTCGACCTCGAGGCGCCCCCGCAGGAGCGCCGTCGCCGTGATGTCGAGGGCGATGTCGCTCACGGTGAGCCACGTTCCCTCGGTGTCGCCGATCGTCACCCTGTCGATGTGCACGTCGAAGGGGATGCCGGTCAGCCCCTCGATCTTCACCTTCTGGTTCTCGTTCGAGACCAGCCCCTCGATGAACGAGGTGAGCTGCTGGCGGACGAAGTCGACCTGGGCCAGGGCCGTGCCCGCCGTCGCCAGGAGGAGGACGAGCCCCGCCGGCAGGGCGACGTACCTGATCCGCTTCGCCGTCATGTGCCCGCCTTCCTCATCCGGCCCCCGCCTGAAAAACCCCGGCCCGCTCAAAACGCCTGCCCGATGCTGATGTAGAACTGGAAGGAGTCGTCGACATCCCGCTTGTTCAAGGGGAAGGCCACGTCGAGGCGGATCGGCCCCACCGGCGTCAGGTAGCGGGCGCCCAGGCCGTAGCCGACACGGGCATCGTCGAAGGAGGGGGCCGTGCTGTCGAACGCGCTGCCGGCGTCGACGAAGGCCGCGAACTCGACGTTCTCGAAGGCGCGGTAGCGGAGTTCGGCGCCGGTCTCCAGGAGCGAGAGCCCGCCCGTCGGCTCGCCGTCCTCCAAGGGCCCCGCCAATTGGTAGGGGATGCCGCGCACCGAGCCGCCGCCGCCGGCGTAGAACCGCTCGTCGGCCGGCACCTCCTCGCGGTCGGCGCCGGCGATCGTGCCGGCGCCGGCCTTGAAGGCGAGGACGAGGCGGGGCTCGTTCATGAGGCGGAGATAGGCGGTGCCGACCGCCTGCGCCTTGAAGAAGTGGGTGCCGACGCCGAGCGTATCGAGGTAGGGGGCGGCCTTGAGCGTGAGGCGCCAGCCCTTCGAGGGGTCGAGGAGGCTGTCCGCGTAGTCGAGGCGAAGCGTGCCGGGCAAAGAGAGGAGGCCGTAGTTCGTGTTGCCGACGGTAAGCTCGTCGCTGATGCGCACGAAGCGGTAGCTGAGGCCGAGCGTGCCCGTGGTGTGGGCGTCGAAGCGGCGCTCCAGCCCGACCCCGCCGCCGATCGAGCGGGCGTCGTAGGCGTCGGTGTTCTCCCGCCCGACCGAGGCGTCGGCGACGAGGTCGAGGTCGCGGACGCGGCCGATGTCGGGCTTGCGAAAGGTGAGGTCGGCGCTGAGGTCGACCTGCGACCACGTGGCGTCGAAGCGCAGCTTCTCGCCGGCGTTGAAGAGGTTGCGGTTCTCCCAGAACGCGCGCACCTCCGGCCCCGTATCGGTGTAGTAGCCGAGCCCGCCGCCGATCGTGCGGTGCTGGCGCTGGGTAAGCTCGGCCGTGACCGGCAGGCGGCCGTCGGGGCCGACCGCGTCGCCCGACCGGACGCGCACGACGCTGAACAGGTTCGTGTTGACGAGGCTCTGCCGGGCCGCGTCGATCGCGCCCAGGCTGAAGGTCTGCCCCGGCTCGATGCCCATGCGCGTGCGCAGGAACTTCTCGTCGAGGTCGCCGTCGCCCATGATCGTCGGGCGCTGCATGGCGACGACGGGACCGGGCTCGATCGCCAGCGTCACGTCCATCGTGTTCGCGTCGAGGTCGACGACGGCGCGGCGGTCGCCGAGCTTGGCGAACGCCCGCCCGTCGTTCTTCGCGTCGTCGAGCAGCGTCTTCTCGGCGTCGAGCACCGTCTGCGCCAGCGCCGGCTCGCCCTGCTTGATGCCGAGGTCGCCGGCCACGTTCGGAGGCGCGTAGCCCTTCGCCCCGCCTTCGACCCGGACCCCGCGCTCGGCGAAGCGGAACCGCGGCCCCGGCGTCACCTCGTAGACGAGGCGGGTGGGGGCACCCTCGATCAGCTTTTGGATCTCGGCGCCCACCTCGGCCGGCGTGTCGGTGGTGCCGTCCTCCTTGAGGAGGCGGTCCCTGTCCTGGACGATCCTGTAGGCGGCCTTGCCCTCGTAGTAGCCCTGTGCCCTCAACCCCTGAAGGAGGCGGGGCAGGTCGTCCTCGGCGCGGGTGCGCAGGACGAGGAGGTTCGAGGGGGGACGGTCGGTCGCCGCCGCCGCCTTGCTCACCGAGCTTAGGTAGCTTTCAAGCCCCTCCGGCAGCGTCCCCCCGCCCGCCGTCTCGACCTTCACGTCGTAGGGGAGCTTCGGCCCGGTCTCGGCCGGGTCGTCGCCGATCCTGGCGTCGCCCCCGCCGCAGCCGGCGACGGCGAGGGTCAGGAAGGCGGCGAGGGTCGGACGCTTCATGAAGGGTCTTTTCATGCTCGAACGCTTTGCGGCCCGCTCGGCCGCGTCTCCGCCGCGCGAAGATCGCGGGCTTCGGCCTCTGCCGCACGAAGCGCGCGGGCCTGGGACTCGACGTGCAAGGGCGGCGCCCGCCCGTCCTTGCCCTCGCCGAACCACAGGGTCATGTGCGGGTAGGGGATCTCGATGCCGCGCGCGTCGAAGGCGAGCTTGATCCGCCGCAGCATCTCGCGCTTCACGGTCCACTGCTCCCCCGGCCGCACCTTCATCCGCGCCTTGACGACGACCGCCGAATCGCCGAGCAGGTCGACGCCCGCGATCTCGATCGGCGCCAGGACGAGGCGGCGGTAGGGCCACTCGCGGCGGATCTCGGCGTCGAGCCCGCGCAAGACCTCGACGACCTGGTCCGTGCTCTCGCGGTAGGCGACGCCGATTTCGAGGACCGCGAAGGAAAAATCCTTCGTCATGTTGGTGACGATGTCGATCGAGCTGAACGGCACCGCGTGGACGCTGCCGTCGTAGGCGCGGAGCTGGACGGCGCGCATCGAGATGCCCTCGATCACCCCCGAGCGCCCGCCGACCTCGACCACGTCTCCCACCCTTGCGATGTCGCCCACCAGGATGAACAGGCCGGTGATGAGGTCCTGGACCAGCTTCTGCGAGCCGAAGCCGATCGCCAAGCCCACGACGCCGGCGCCGGCGAGCAGCGGCGTCGCGTCGACGCCCAGTTGCGAGAGGGTGACGAGGACGGCGATCCCGACGAGGACGACGAGGGCGAGGTTCTTCAGGATGCTGGCGAAGGTGCGGCTGCGGTTGCTGTGCAGGAGTCGCCCCTCGGCGTCGGCCGCCCGCATGTGGCGGTTGAACAGGTGGACGATCAGTTGGGCGAGGGCCACGGTGACGAGGAGGATCAGGGCGAGTTCGGTGAGCAGCCCCGCGACCGAGCGCCCGGACGCCCGGTCGACCCAGTCGATCACCCCCGTCTGCCACACCTGAAGGAGGAGGACGAGGCTGAACGCGGCGACGAGGACCCGGACCAGGAGGCGCAAGGGTCCGGCGATGCCCGCGGTCGGGCCAAGCGCCGCCTCTGCCTCGTCGTCCTCGGCGGGCTCCGGCCCGGCGTGCGCCGGACGGGGCAGCGCCCGGTCGGCGAGGTAGGCGAGGAGCCGGGCGCCGGCGAGGACGAGGACCGTGAGCGCCGTGGCGCGGAAGAGGAAGGTGAACCCGCCCGGCAGCCTCAAGGCCCAGACGAGGTAGTGCATGACGACGAGGGCGATGGCGGCAAACGGCCAAGCCCTGGCGACGAGCGGCCAGGAAACGATCCGGGACAGGGTGTGGCCATGCCCTCCGAGCCCCTGGATCGCCGCCGAGACGAGTGCCCGCAGCCGCAGGATGAGGGCGATCAGCATCGCCGTCACGACGAAGTAGAGGATGCGTTGCAGGAAGCCGTGCAGGGTCCAGGGCAGGCCGGCGTCGTAGGCGGAAGCGAGGATGAAGGTGCCGAGCACGCCCACCAGCGCCGCCCGCTTCAGCCCGCGCTGCAGAAGGCTTGCCACCCCATCCCCGACGGCGAGCAGCCGCGCCCGCGCCGTCGGGCCGAAGAGCAGGTCGAGGAACGGCAAGAGCACGAGGCAGACGGTGATGCCCGTCAGCAGGTCGAGGCCCGTGCGCCGCACGAGGGGCGTCTGGTCGGTGAACAGGATGAGCCCGAGCACGGCGAGCGCGAAGGCGCCGGCCGCGAAGGCGAGGCGAAGGAAGCCGGCGACGGCCCCGGCCAGCGTCGGCTCGCCCCGGCCCAGGGGCCACAGGCGGCGCGCGACGCCGTGCGCGACGACCCCGAGCGAGAAGATGAAGACGAGCCAGAGCGTGGCCTCGATCCAGGCCCAGCGCCGTGCGGGGTTGGCGGCGACGGTGCCGGCCCAGCGGACGAGGTCGGGGAGGCGCCGCCAGGAGCTGGCGACGTCGCCCGTTACCTCGGCGACCACGGCCCGCCGCTCGGCGAGCCCGGCCAGCACGCTGTCGGCAAAGGTGGCTTCGGCGTCGGCCTCCTTCGGCTTCGCCTGGGCGGCGGCCAGCGCCTTCACCTTGGCGAGGAAGGCGTCGCGGCTGACGGGGTCCTCCAGCGTGCGCGCGAGCCCATCGAAGTCGGCCCCGACGGCGGGCGTCGCGGGTGCGGCGGCCGTCGGCATAACGGGCTGCGCCCCTGCGGCCACGGGCACGAGGAGGAGGACGAAAAAGACGAGAACGAATCGCATCAAGACTCCTGATCGCTGCGCGTGCGCGGCGTTTTCCTCCTTTTGCGAGGTCGGATATAGGGTAGGGACGGGGTTCGGGGCCAGCCCGACCTTCTTGAATCTCGCCGCTTTTGGCGCGACTGTCGCCTGTAAACGCTTCGCGTCCACGTCCGCGGGGCCTTTTTCTTTTTTTTATCTGTTGATCGTATGTGGCATCGGCGTCTGTGCCACGCACGATCAACAAAAAGGCCCCGCGCCCGCGCCCGCGAAACGCATGGAGCGCTAGGCGCTCAAGCGCCGTTCCCCGCGCATGTCCTGAAGCCGCCGCTCCCAGGCCCAGGCGGTGGCGACGATGCGCTCCAGGTCGTCGTGGCGGGGGGTCCAGCCGAGGAGGGCCTTGATGCGGCGGCTGTCGGCGACGAGGATGGCGGGGTCGCCCTCGCGGCGGGGGCCGGTCTCGATCGGAAAGTCGACCCCCGTCACTTGACGTACGGATTCGAGCACCTGTCTGACGCTGAAGCCGTGGCCGTAGCCGCAATTGGCGACGAAGGGGTCGCCGCCCGCCGTCAGGTGGTCGAGGGCGAGCAGGTGGGCGTTGGCGAGGTCGTCGACGTGGACATAGTCGCGGATGCAGGTGCCGTCTTGGGTCGGATAGTCGGTGCCGTTGATCCGCATGGCCCCCCGCAGGCCGATCGCCGTCTCCAGCGCCACCTTGACGAGGTGCGAGTTATCGGGCGTCGCCTCGCCGATCCTGGCCTGCGCGTCGGCGCCCGCGACGTTGAAGTAGCGCAGGATGGCGAAGGTGAGGCCGGACGCCGCCGCCACGTCCTGCAAGGCCCGCTCGGCCATCGCCTTCGAGGCGCCGTAAGGGTTGATCGGGGCGAGCGGGGTGTCCTCGTCGATCGTCGCCTCGTCCGGCTGGCCGTACACGGCGGCCGTCGAGGAGAAGACGACGTGGCGGATGCCGTACTGGGCGCAGAGGTCGAACAGGCGAAAGGCGTTGCTCGCGTTGTTGAAGTAGTACTTCGCCGGGTTCTTGACCGATTCGCCGACCCAGATGTGGCCGGCGCAGTGGATCGCGGCGTGGAAGTTGCGGGACCCCAGGAGCCATTCCAGCCGGGCGCGCTCGGCGAGGTCGCCCCGCACGAAGTCGGCGCCGAGCACGGCCCACTCGTGGCCCGAATAGAGGCTGTCGTAGACTGTGACCTCGTGCCCGGCCTGGACGAGGTCGCGGACGACGTGGCTGCCGATGTAGCCGGCGCCGCCGGTGACGAGGACGTTCAGGGGGGCTCTGGCCATTGCGGGTCCGTTTTCGCGTGGGGAAGGGCTGGGCTCGATCTTCGCACGGTCGTCGCTCGACGATGCGCACTACTCTAAGTTAATAACAACATCATGATGCGTCCGACGACAACCGGCGCCGTCGAGAGGGGTTCCGGGCACACCGCCTCAGCCGGCGGGGGCGCCCGAGCCGCCGCGCAGGGTCGAGAGGAAGCGGAAGCCTTCGCCCTCGATGACGAGGCAGGTGAGGTTGCCGGTGAAGCAGGCGCCCGTGTCGATGCCGAGCCGGTTGCGGCGGACGACGGGGGCGTTCTCGATCGTGTGGCCGTGGACGACGACCTTGCCGTGGTCGGCGGTCGAGCTGAGGAAGGGCTCGCGGATCCACAGGAGGTCGCTGTCGGCTTGCCTGTCGAGCGCCACCCCCGGCCGGACCCCAGCGTGGCAGAAGAAGTAGTCGCCGAGGCCGAAGCCCAGCTCGAGTCGGCCTAGAAAGGCCCTGTGCGCCTCGGGCATCCGCGCGCGCAGTTGCCCCCGCGCGTCCTCGATCCGTTCCTTGTCGGGAAGGTCGAAGTTCATCTTGACGCCGTAGCTGAGGAGGGTGGCGTCGCCGCCGAAGCGCAGCCAGCTCTGGCCCGAATCCTCGCCCTCGACGAACGCCTTCAGCCACAAATCGTGGTTGCCGAGGAGAAGGACGCGCTCGAAGCCGGGCACGGGGCGTCCGATCAGGTGGTCCAGGACCTGCCGGCTCTCGAACCCGCGGTCGACGTAGTCGCCCAGGTAGACGATCGTCCTGGCGAGGTCGCCGCCGCTCGCGGCGCCGTCCTCGGCGATGAGCGTCTCGATCCCGCGCAAAAGGTCGATCCGGCCGTGGACGTCGCCGACGACGTAGAGCCGCAGGCCGAGCGGCAGGCGGGGTGCGCCACCGCCCACGAGGGGTTTCTCCACGACCGGCGGCGCGCCGGGGCGGCTGAAGAGGCGCTTGAGCAGGGCCTTGGTCCTCTTGTGACTTCCGGGCGACATCCTAGCCGTGTTCCACGGCTTTGACGACGCTTCATAGCGGCGCCGACGGCACGGTTGTTGCCACAAAGGAAGGGGGAAGGGTATGCACGGCCCCGGCTAGAGGGCTCGGGGCGGGCGCCGCCTCCCATCGCCCCGTTCAGGTTCGAGAGGAGAGATGGCCGTGATGACGAGAACCCTTGCCGGCGCGCTGCTCGCCTCCACCGTGCTGCTGGCGCCCTTCGCGGGCGCCGAGGCGCAGCAGCGGCCGCCGGAGAAGAAGGTCGGCCCCTACGACCCGATCGGCCTGCGCCGCGGCGCCTTTCTCATCTATCCTTCGGCCGACGCCGGCGTCGCCTACGACAGCAACATCTATGCCGACGACCAGGACGAGGAGGACATCATCCTCACGGTGGCGCCGGCGGTGCGGGCCGATTCGCAGTGGTCGCGCCACGCGCTCAGCGTCGGCCTCGACGCCGAGGGCGCCGCCTACGTCGACCACGACGAGAGCAGCTACCTGGACGCCAGCGTCTTCGGCGAGGGCCGCTTCGACGTGCGGCGCGGCAGCTACGCCTTCGGCAACGCCCGCGTCGGCCGGATCCACGAGGACCGCGCCTCCCCCGACGACGCGGGCCAGGACGAGGTGACGAACCTCTTCAGTTACGACGCCAACCTCGGCTACCGCTACGCCTTCAACCGCTTCTACGTCCAGCCGAACGTCAGGGCGACCAGGCTCGACTTCGAGGACGGCGACGAGAACTTCCGCGACCGCAACCGCCTCGGCGCCGGCCTGCGCCTCGGCCTCGCCCTCTCGCCGCTCACCCGGGTCTTCACCGAGGTCGCCTACGACATCGTCCGCTACGACGACACGACCCGCGTCAACCGCGACAGCGACGGTTTGGCGGCGCGCGTCGGCGCCGAACTCGAGCTTTCGGCCCTGTTCTCGGGCGAGGTCGCCGTCGGCTACACGCGCCGCGAGTACGACAGCAGCGCCCTCGACACGGCGCAGGGGCCTTCCGCCGAGGGCGCGCTCACCTACAGCCTCTCCGAACTCACCTCGTTCACCGGCAGGGTGAGCGCCGGCGTCGAGGAGACCACGGTCGCCTTCGACGGCGACCTCGCCACGGCCGACGTTCGGACCGAGATCAGCCTGGAGGCCAACCACGAGCTGCGCCGCAACATCCTGCTCAACGGCGAGGTCGGCTACGTCCACGACGATTTCGACGGCACGAGCCGCGCCGACGACACCTTCTACGCCGGGGCCGGGGCCGAGTACCTGCTCAACCGCCTGTTCTCGCTCAAGGGCTCGTACCGCTACTCGACGCGCAGCTCCGACTCGAACGCCGCCGAGTACGACCGCCACCTGCTCTTCGTCGGCGTCAGCGCCCACTTGTGATTCTTAAGGGTTTCCCCCTTGCCGCGAGCGTGCTTGCCCCGGCGGGGATTTCTCCCTATGAGGGTGCGCGGCACTCCGTCCGGCGGGACGGGAGCGCCTGCCGTTGCTCATGCAAGCGCCTTGGAGAGCTGAAGGGATGATCCGGTTGTCGGCGAAGATGCTTGCCCTGGCCTTCCTGTTCCTGCTCGCCGCCTGTGGCGGCGGCCCCCCTTCGGCCGGCGTGGGCGGTGCGCCGGCCGCGACCGGCGAGGCCCCCGTGCAGCTGGAGGCCCAGCCCTACAGGCTCGCCTCGGGCGACCGGGTCCGCGTCAACGTCTTCCGCCACGAGGACCTCTCGGGCGAGTTCCAGCTCGACGGCAACGGCCGCTTCGCCATGCCGCTCGCCGGCGAGGTGAAGGCGGGCGGCCTGACGACCCGCGAGCTGGAGCAGGCGATCGCCAAGACCTACTCCGCGGGCTACCTCGTCAACCCGCAGGTGAGCGTCGAGGTGCTGACCTACCGGCCCTTCTACATCCTGGGCGAGGTCAACAACCCCGGCAGCTACGAGTACAAGGAGGGCATGACCGTCCTCAACGCCATAGCGCTCGCCTCGGGCTTCACCTACCGCGCCGCCAACGACCAAGTGCAGCTCAAGCGCGGCGGCTCGAACGCGCCCCCCATCGTCGTCACCGGCACGACCCAGCTCCAGCCGGGCGACGTGATCACCGTGCCGGAGCGCTGGTTCTGAGGGCGCTTCGCCGGGTTCATCCCAAGAGCGCGGGCGCATAGTCGCGCGCGAAGGCGGCCCGCACGCCCTCCCGCCGCTCGGCTGAGGCGGACCGCCCGGGACGGCAAAGCCGTTTCCGGCCGCACCGGGAATGCTCTAAGGATCGCGCGCGGCACGGCGGACGGGAAGCGGCGCGATGGCGGGGACGGTGAGGGCGGGCGGACGGGCTCGGGGCTGGCGGAAGGCGCTCCTCGTCTACCGCGACCGGCGGGTGATCGCCGTCCTGCTGCTCGGCTTCTCGAGCGGCCTGCCGATCATGCTGATCCTGACGACGCTCAGCACGTGGCTCGCCGAGGCCGGGGTCGACAAGGGCACGATCGGGCTGTTCGGCTTCGCGCTCGCCCCCTACACCTTCAAGTTCGCCTGGGCGCCGCTCATGGACCGGCTGCCTTTGCCGCCGTTCACGGCTTGGCTCGGGCGCCGGCGCGGCTGGATGCTGGCCTGCCAGCTCGGCCTCATCGTCAGCATCTGGTGGCTGGGGCAGACCGATCCGTCGCTCGACTGGCGGGCGACCTGGAACGCGGCGCTCGTCGTCGCCTTCTTCTCGGCGAGCCAGGACGTGGTCATCGACGCCTACAGGATCGAGCTTCTGCCGAAAGAGAAGCTGGGCGCCGGGGCGGGCGTCGTCGTGCTCGGCTACCGCATCGCCATGTGGGCGGCGACGGCGGGCGCCCTGCTCCTCGCCGACGCCGCCGGCTGGTCCACCGCCTACACGGGCATGGCGCTCCTCGTTCTCGTCGGCGTGCTGACGGTGCTCTCGAACCCGGAGCCCGAAGGCTCGACGACGGCCCTCGTCGAACGGACGGCCTCGGAGGCCGGGGAGACGAAAACGCCCTTCGTTGTCCCGCCGCCCGTGGCCCTCAGGGGCCTGGGCGGGGCGCTGCTCCTGATCGTCCTCTGGCTCGTCCTCGCCGAGCCCGTCTCCTTCCTCTTCGGCCTTCTCTCCCCCTATCACGCCGAGGGCTGGGGCCTCGGCCCCCTCGTCGTCCTCGCCGGCAACGCCGCCATCCTCGGGCTCGGCCTGCGGGCGGGCTGGCGCCTCTGGCGGCTGGCGCCGACCGCCCCCGCCGACCTCAAGTCCTACGTCCTCCTGGCCCTTGCCTGTGCCGTGATCCGGATCGTCTGGTACGCGCTCGGCGCCCAGCCGCCCTTCTTCGGCGAGGCCTACGGCTGGCTGCTCCTCGCCCTGATCGGCCTCCTCACCAACACGGCCCTCGCGCTCGCCGATGTGGCGCCCTTCCCGCTTGCCGCCTTCACGACGCCCGGCTGGGTGATGGTGCTCTCGTTCTGGGCCGAGTTCCTCGTCCTCGTCTGGGTCTACGCCTACGCCTCTTTCGGCCCCCGCACCCTCGCCACGTTCGGCGCCGCGGCGCCCGAGGACGAGTCCCGCCTGCAACTGTGGACCCGCCGCGCCGTCGTCGAGCCGTTCTACGACTTCTTCCACCGCTACGGGGTCAAAACGGCGGTCGCCATCCTCGTCCTCATCTCGCTCTTCAAGGCGAGCGACGTCGTCCTCACCTTGATGGCGAACCCCTTCTACATCGAGCTGGGGTTCACGAAGGCCGACATCGCCTGGGTGTCGAAGACGTTCGGCCTCTGGATGACCTTGCTCGGCGGCCTCGCCGGCGGCAGCGTCGTCTTCCGCCTCGGCCTTACCCGCTCGCTCTCGCTCGCCGTCGTCGTCATGGCGCTGTCCAACCTGATGTTCGTCCTCCTGGCGTGGCAGGGGCCCAACCTGTTCATCTTCATGGCCGTCATCATGGTCGAAAACGTCTCGGGCGGGCTCGGCACGGCCGTCTTCGTCGCCTACCTCTCGGCGCTTTGCAACGTGCGCTACACGGCCGTGCAGTACGCGCTCCTCACCTCGTTCATGCAGCTTCTGGGCAAATTCGTCATCGTCCCCTCGTCCGGCTACTACGCGGAAAGCGTCGGCTGGGTGGGCTTCTTCGCCAGTTCCGCCCTCCTCTCTTTGCCGGCCCTGCTGCTCGTCTGGGCGCTCCGCCGCCGGGAACCCGAAGGCGTGTTCGAAGGGGAGGCGAAAACGCGCCCGGCTTGACCGCCGGGGGCGGCCCTGTCAGGTTCGGCGCAACAGACCGAGCCTTGGGAGGTTGGAGATGGTCATGACGAAGCTGCGGGCGCTCGCCTGCGGGACGGCGGCGGCGGCGATGCTGGGTGGTGCGCTGCCGGCGGCGGCGGAGACGTTCATCACGATCGGCACCGGCGGGCAGACGGGCGTCTACTACGTCGTCGGCCAGTCGATCTGCCGCCTCGTCAACCGTGAGGCATCGAAGCACGGGATCAAGTGCACCGCCCCCTCGACCGGCGGCTCGATCGCCAACGTCAACGCCATCAAGTCCGGGCAGATGGACATGGGCGTCGCCCAGTCGGACGTGCAGTACAACGCCTACGAAGGCAAGGGCGATTACGAGGGCGACAAGTTCGACAAGCTGCGCTGCGTCTTCGCCGTCCATCCCGAGCCCTACACGGTGGTGGCGCGCAAGGACGCCAAGGTCGAGAACTTCGACGACCTCAAGGGCAAGCGGGTCAACGTCGGCAACCCAGGGTCGGGTAGCCTGACGACGACCGAGGTGGTCCTGAAGGCCAAGGGCTGGACGATGGGCGACTTCGCGCTCGCCTCGCAGCTCAAGCCCGCCGAGCAGGCGGCCGCCTTGGGTGACAACAAGGTCGACGCCATCATCTACACCGTCGGCCACCCGAACGGCTCGATCCAGGAGGCGACGGCGACCGTCGACGCCAACCTGGTCAACGTGACCGGCCCCGAGATCGACAAGCTCGTCGCCGACAACCCCTACTACGCCAAGGCGACGATCCCGGGCGGCATGTACCCCGGCACCGATAAGGACACCCAGACCTTCGGCGTCAAGGCCACCTTCGTCACCTCGGCCGACACCCCGGACGAGGTGATCTACGAGGTCACGAAGGCGGTGTTCGACAATTTCGACCGTTTCAAGAAGCTGCACCCGGCCTTCGCCGACCTGAAGCCGGAGGAGATGATCAAGGAAGGCTGCACGGCGCCGATCCATGCGGGCGCCGAGAAGTACTACAAGGAAAAGGGCATGATGTAGGCGGATCTTTTCAGGGCGCGGCGGAACGGCGCCGCCGCGCGCGCCGGCGCCGGTCCCTCGACCGGGGCGCCGGGGCCAGGGCGCCGGGGGGCAAGAGGCGGCTGGAAAAGCCGTCCAGAGGGAAGAGACGATGACCAACGGGGCGGAGCACCGCATCGACGGCACGGCGGACCTGGAGCATCTCGACGAACTGGTCGCCTCCAGCGACACAGGGGGACGGGTACCGGACAGCCGGCCCGTTGCCGTCCTCATGCTGGTCACGGCGATCGTCTGGTCGCTGTTCCAGCTCTGGATCGCTTCCCCCGTGCCGTTCATCCTGGGCTTCGGCGTCTTCAACGACACCGACGCCCGCTCGATCCACCTCGCCTTCGCCCTGTTCCTCGCCTTCCTCGCCTATCCCGCCTTCGCGTCGAGCCCGAAGAAGTACGTTCCGGTCTACGACTGGGCCTTCGCCGTGCTGGGGGCGGCCGCGGCGCTCTATCTGTTCGTCTTCTACGACTCGATTGCCAAGCGGGTCGGCGCACCCATCACCCAGGACTACGTCGTCGCCATCATCGGCATGGTCCTCCTCCTGGAGGCGACCCGCCGCTCCTTGGGCCCGGCGCTCGCCGTCATCGCCATCATCTTCCTCGTCTACACCTTCGCCGGCCCCTACATGCCGGGCATCATCGCCCACAAGGGCAATAGCTTAGGCGAGGTCGTCAACCATCAGTGGATCACGACCGAGGGCGTGTTCGGCATCGCGCTCGGCGTCTCGACGAGCTTCGTCTTCCTCTTCGTCCTGTTCGGCGCGCTGCTGGACAGGGCCGGGGCCGGCAACTGGTTCATCCAGGTGGCGTTCTCGCTCATGGGCCACATGCGGGGCGGTCCCGCCAAGGCCGCCGTCGTCAGCTCCGGCCTCACCGGGCTCATCTCGGGCTCGTCGATCGCCAACGTCGTCACCACCGGCACCTTCACGATCCCGCTCATGAAGCGGGTGGGATTCTCGTCCGAGAGGGCGGGCGCCGTCGAGGTGGCGTCCTCCGTCAACGGCCAGATCATGCCGCCCGTCATGGGGGCCGCCGCCTTCCTGATGGTCGAATACGTGGGCCTGCCCTACACCGAGATCATCAAGCACGCCTTTCTGCCCGCCGTGATCTCCTACATCGCCCTCGTCTACATCGTGCATCTCGAAGCCATGAAGGCCGGGATGGAGGGCCTGCCGCGCGCCGTGGCGCCGAAGCCCTGGGTACAGTGGCTCATGGGCATGGCGATCGGGATCATTGCCGTCGGCGTCGTCTCGTTCGCCGTCTACTACGGCGTCGGCTGGCTGCGCGCCGTCTTCCCCGACACGGCCGGATGGATCCTCGCCGTGCTCATCGCCGTCGCCTACGTGGCGCTCCTCGGCTACGCCAGCCGGGTCCCGGACCTGCACATGGACGACCCCAACGAGCCCGTCGTCCATCTGCCGGTGACGGGGCCGACGGTGAAGGCGGGGCTGCACTACCTGCTGCCGATCGTCGTCCTCGTCTGGTGCCTGATGATCGACAAGCTCTCGCCCGGCCTGTCCGCCTTCTGGGCCGCGGCCTTCATGGTCTTCATCCTCTTGACCCAGCGCCCGCTCATGGCGATGTTCCGCCACGCGGGCGGCTTCGGCGCTGAGACCGCGCGCGGCTTTTGGGAACTCGTCGACGGCCTCGCCGCCGGCGCCCGCAACATGATCGGCATCGCCATCGCCACGGCGACGGCAGGCATCATCGTCGGCACCGTGTCGCTGACGGGCGTAGGCTCCGCGCTCGCCGATGTGGTCGAGGTGCTCTCGGGCGGCAACCTGATCGCCATCCTGGTGCTCACCGCGATCCTGTCGCTCATCCTCGGCATGGGCCTGCCGACGACGGCAAACTACATCGTCGTCCAGGCCCTCCTTGCCCCAGTCGTCGTCCAGTTGGGCCAGCAGAACGGCCTCATCGTACCGCTCATCGCCGTCCACCTGTTCGTCTTCTACTTCGGCATCATGGCCGACGTGACCCCGCCCGTCGGCCTCGCCTCGTTCGCCGCCGCCGCCGTGTCCGGGGGCGACCCGATCAAGACCGGCATCGTCGCCTTCTTCTACAGCCTGCGGACGGCGGCGCTGCCGTTCCTCTTCATCTTCAACACCGACCTGCTGCTCATCAACACCGGCTGGGTGCAGGGAACCTTCGTCTTCGTCTTCGCCACGATCGCCATGCTGCTCTTCGCGGCGGGCACCATGAACTACTTCCTCACCAAGAGTCGGCTCTGGGAGAGCCTTGCCCTCGTCCTGATCGCGTTCTCGCTCTTCCGCCCCGGCTTCTGGTGGGACATGGCCTTCCCGCCCTACGTCGAGCGCGAGCCCGCCGCCATCGTCGAGGCGGCCGACAACACGCCGCCGGGCGAGCCGCTCAGGACGGAGATCGCCGGCCTCGACGAGTTCGGCGACCCCGTGAAGCTCACCATGATCCTGCCGCTCGGCGACGGCGCCACCGGGCAGGAGCGTCTCGACAATTCGGGGCTGACCCTGCGCACCGAAGGCGACAAGGTGTTCGTCGACGACGTGGCTTTCGACAGCCTGGCGCAGAAGGCCGGGTTCGACTGGGATCAGGAGATCGTCGAGGTGCTCCGGCCGCAGAGCCAGCCCTCCAAGTACTGGCTCTACATCCCGATCCTCCTCTGCCTCGGCGGGATCGTCTGGCTGCAGATGCGGCGGATGGAAGCGACGCCGAAGAAGCCGGGCACCGTTCCGGCGCACGCTTGAGCCGGCAGACGCGAAGCGTCGTCAGACCGGCTTCGTCGCGCGCATCGACGGCCGTTCCGAGAACGCCTCGAACCATGCTTCGAGCTTCGGCCGTCCTTCGCGCCAGCCGTCGGCGTCGAAGCGGAAGTCGAGGTAGCCGAGCGCTGCCGCGACGGCGACGTGGCCGATGTCGGGCAGGGCCGAAAAGTCGGCCGCCTCGTCCTCCAGCCAGTCGAGCCCGTCGCGGATCTTGAGCTTCTGGTTCGTCGTCCAGACCTCCCAGCGGGCCTCCTCGGGGCGCAGGGTCTCCTCGTAGCGGACGCCGACGGCGGCCTCCATCATGCCGTCGGCCAGCGCCTCGCGGGTGAGCGCCGCCCAGCGGGCCTGCCCGTCGCCGGGCACGAAGCGGCGTCCGCCGTGCAGCCGGTCCAGGTACTCGCAGATCACCCGGCTGTCGTAGAGGGCCTGCCCGTTGTCGAGGACGAGGCAGGGGATCTTGCCGAGCGGGTTCCGACGCGTGAGGCGCGGGTCCGGGTCGATCGGCGAGGCGCGCACGACCTCCCGGTCGATCCGCTCGCCGAGCCCGGTCTCGTGGGCGAGGACCAGCACCTTGCGGACGAAGGGAGAGGCGGGGCTGAAGAGCAGCTTCATGCGCTGAGGCTCCAAGGCGGCGGATCGTTCCGCCCACCGTCCTAGCCGCATGGCCCCGCCGCGTCACGCCCCGCGCCAGCGGACGCGAAGCGTATCTCACCCTCAAGCGGGCGCCGTTGCCAGGGCTAGGTCCGCCGGCGCCGCGGTCCGCCGCCCGCCCCGGCAGCGGGCCAGGGCCTCGACGCGCAGGCGCTCCTCCTGGACGACGAAGAGGAGGAAGAGGCCGTAGAGGGTGCTCAGCTTCTCGCCGAAGAACACGCTCGTGAGCCCGCCGAGGAGGAGGTAGACGGTGAGCACGAGGCCGTAGGAGACGAGCCCCGTCTGGCGCTGGAAGCGGACGCCCTGGGCGACGACGGCGACGAGGAAGAGGGTGATGAGGGCGACGCCGATCCCCCCGCTCTCGAAGGCCACCTGGAGCCAGAGGTTGTGGGCGTGGCCCGGCGCCCAGTTGTTCCAAAGGGCGTAGAAATAGTCCTGGTAGGTGCCAAAGCCGAAGCCGCCGAAGGGGCGCTTGACAATCTCGTTCCAGGTGAGCTCCCAGACGATCGTCCGGCCAGAAAGGCTTTCCTCGTTGCCCTTCGAGATGAGCGGCAGGAGGATGTCGACGGCGACGTAGAGCCCGCCGCCGATGAAGATTCCGCCCATGAGCACCCAGAGGCGCTTCGCCCCCTTGGCGGCGAAGAACCACGCGGCGAACGCGGCGATGACGAAGAAGGCGCTAAGCGAGCGGCCCTTCGTCGCCAGCATGGTGACGAGGGAACAGGCCATGAAGGCCCAGACCCGGGCCCTGTAGGGGTCGAGCCCGGCGCGGGCGCGGTTGAAGGCCCAGACCATGCCGACCAGCATGCCGGCCGCCGTGACGAGGGTCAGCGTCTGCTGGTGCATCATGACGCCCTTGAGGCGCCACGCCGCCTCGGTGCCCTTGACCCAGGAGGCGCCGACAGCTGCGCCGGCCCAGCTCCAGAGCATGACGACCGACATCGCACCCATGAGCGCCACGGCCGTGCGGTAGGGCCGCTCGTCGGAAAGGGCCAGGACGGCCAGCAGGGTGATCCAAAGGACGAGGATGTGGCTGCGCCCCTCGGCGGGGGCGACCGACCAGAACTGCGTCACGCCGAGCCAGAGCAGATAGAGGGCGTAGAGGAGGACGGGCGGGCTCACGAGCACACGCCAGTTCGTCCGCAACAACAGCGGCACGCGGGCGAGCAGGACGAGGGTGAGGAGCGCCAGGACGATCGGCGCCCAGATCCGCCGCTCCTCCTCGCCCGTCCGCACCGAGTGGGCGTTGATGAGGAAGACGGCGAGCAGGTAGAAGAGGAGCGTCAGCCAGCGCACAGCACCGTCCCGAAGGTTACGGGGCCGCCCGGACCAGGAGCCGGAGTCCGGGCGGCACCCTTTCAGGAACGTCGGCGTCTTGGCTTCGGCCGCCGCCCCTGGCGACCCGCACGGCTGTGCGGGGCTGAGGTCAAGCTAGACCAGAGAGATGAAGATGCGGTTAAGCCCGCCCGGTTCGGGCCGGCGCGGACCCGGCGTGCACGCCGACGGTCAGGAGGCGCCGGCGAAGAGGTGACCGGCGGACGCGGGCCAGACGAGGCGCGCTTCGGTTCCGGAGGTCAGGCCGGCGTCGATGCCGGATGCGATCGGCATCCGCACGCCGATCTGCTGGCGCCAGGGTGCCTGGACGAGGAAGTGCAGGCTGTCGCCGAGATAGGTGACGTCGTCGATGCGGACCGGGACGCCGCCCGTGGACGCCGTTTCGAGCCGCAGGCGCTCGGGCCGGACCATGAGGGCGCAGGATTCTCCGGCGCCCAGGCGCTGATGCATCCGCACGCCCGTGAGGCGGGTGCCGTCGGGGAGCCGGACCGCCGCCGCGTCGCCCTCGCCGCGCTCCATCTCGGCGGGGAGGAAGTTGGAGCTGCCGATGAACCCGGCGACGAAGCCGGTGGCCGGGTTCTCGTAGAGGTCGCGGCCGGTGCCGGTCTGCTCGATCCGGCCCCGGTTGAACACGGCGATGCGGTCGGAGAGGCGAAGCGCCTCCTCCTGGTCGTGGGTGACGTAGAGGATGGTGACGCCGGTCTCCTTGTGGATGCGGCGGATCTCCAACTGGATCTTTTCGCGCAGCTTCTTGTCGAGCGCCGAGAGCGGTTCGTCCATGAGCAGCACCGGGGGGTCGTAGGCGAGGGCTCGCGCCAGCGCCACCCGCTGCTGCTGGCCGCCCGAGAGCTGGCCCGGCATCCGCCCGCCCATGCCGTCGAGCCGGACGAGCGCGAGCATCCGCGCCACCTTGGCGTCGATCTCGGCATCCTTCCGGCGGCGCACGCGCAGGGGGAAGGCCACGTTCTCGGCGACGCTCAGGTGGGGAAAGAGCGTGTAGCGCTGGAACACCATGCCGATATTGCGCTTGTGCGACGGCACGGCGAGGAGCGACCTGCCGTCCAGGAGGACCTCGCCCGAGGTGGGCGGCTGGAAGCCGGCGATGGCGTAGAGGGTCGTGCTCTTGCCGGAGCCGGAGGGCCCGAGGAAGGTGAGGAACTCGCCTTTGGCGACTTCGAGCGTCACGTCCTCGACGGCGACGACCGGGCCGAAGGTCTTCCTGATGCCCTTGATGTCGAGGAAGGGGCGGGTCATCGGCGGCTCCCGCGGCGGACGAGGGCGGCCGCCGCCATGAGGACGAGGGTGAGGAGAACGAGGAGCGACGAGGCGGCGGCGATCACCGGCGAGAGGTCCTGCCGCAGCACGCCCCAGATCCGCACCGGGAAGGTCTGGAGGGTGGGGCTCGCCATGAAGATGGCGACGATGACCTCGTCCCAGGAGACGAGGAACGAGAACACGGCGGCGCCGAACAGGCCGAGCTTGAGGGCCGGCAGCGTCACCCGGAGCTTCGCCTCGAACGGGTGCGCGCCGCAGACCACGGCCGCGTCCTCGATCGCCTTGTCGAAGCCCTCCAGCGCGCCCGTGATCGAGATGATCGAGAAGGGCAGCGCCAGGATCAGGTGGCCGATGACGAACCCTGCGAGCGTGCCGTTGAGGCCGACGCGCAGGAACAGGGCGTAGAGGGCGACCGCGAGGACGACGACCGGCAGGATCATCGGCGTGAGGAAGAAGGCGCGCAGAACCTCGCGGCCGGGAAAGCGGCCGCGGACGAGGCCGAAGGCGGCGAGCAGGCCGAGCAGCACCGAGGCGACGGTGACGAGCGCCGCCACCTTGAAGCTGGTCAGGATCGAGTCCAGCCAGCGGGGGTCGGCCAGGAGTTCCTGATACCAGCGCAGGGTCCATGCGGGGGGCGGGAACTGGAGCCAGCGCGAGGAGCCGAAGGACAGCGCCACGATGAACAGGACCGGCAGGAGGAGGAACGCCGCCACCAGGACGCCCCAGAGGACGAGGATCCAGCGGAGCGCCCCCATGCGCTCGAAGGTGAGCAGCATCAGCCGGCCCCGCCGGCGGTCATGCGGCCGGACCCCAGGAACCGCACCTGGAGGGCGTAGAGGGCGAGGGTGACGACGAGGAGGACGAAGGCGGCGGCCCCGCCCATGCCCCAGTCGAGCAGCGACTGGACGAGCTGGGCGATCAGTTCGGCCAGCATCATGGTGGAAGCGCCGCCGAGGAGGGCCGGGGTGACGAAGTAGCCGAGCGACATCACGAAGACCATGAGCGAGCCGGCGGCGACGCCGGGCAAAGAGAGGGGCAGGAGGACGCGGCGGAACGCCTGCCAGCGGTTGGCGCCGCACAGGGAAGCCGCCTGGAGGACGGCGGGGTCGATCGCGCGCAGGGTCGCGTGCAGGGGCAGGATGACGAAGGGCAGCATGATGTAGGTCATGCCGATGGTGACGCCCGCGAGGTTTCGGATGAGCGGCAGAGGGGCGTCGATCAGGCCCACGTCCATGAGCGCGCGGTTGATGACGCCGGTGCGCTGGAGGAGCACCATCCAGGCGTAGGTGCGGGCGAGGAGGTTGGTCCACATCGAAAGGAGGATGACGCCGAACAGGAAGGCCGCCCAGCGGCCGGGGAGAACCGCGAGCAGCCACGCGACGGGAAAGCCCGCGAGCAGCGAGGCCAGGGTGACGACGCCGGCCACGGTGAAGGTGTTGAGGAACACCTGCGCGTAGGTCGGCGTGGTCAGCAGCTTGGCGAAGTTCTCCAGCCCCGGCGTCGGTTCGAGCACGCTGCGCAAAAGGAGCGCCACGACCGGGAGGACGAAGAAGAAGGCGAGCAGCAGGAAGGCGGGCAGGACGTAGCCGAGCCCGTCCCATCGCCTTAGGCTCGGCGCACGGCCCGCCGCCGGGAGGCCGTGCGCCGGCATCGTCGACGGGCCGTGCGCCATCGCCTACTGCGCCTGCCAAGCGTACCAGCGGTCGGCGATCTCGCCCCGGTGGTCGGCCCAGTACGCCATGTCGAGGTCGATCTGCCCCTCGGTGTGCTGGTCGGGGAGGCCCTTGACCGTCGCCTCGTCCATCAGCTTCTGCGCCGCCGGGGTGACGGGCGCGTAGGCCGTGAGTTCGGCCAGCTTCGCCTGCCCCTCGGGGCTCGTCGCCCGGGCCAGGAACTGCATGGCGAGGTCCTTGTGCTTCGCCCCCTTGGGCACGACCAGCATGTCGGCGGCGGTGAGGTTCTGCGCCCAGGAGATGCCGACCGGGGCGCCTTCCTGCTGGAGGGCGTAGAGGCGCCCGTTCCAGAACTGGCCGAGCGAGGCTTCGCCCGAGGCGAGAAGCTGCTGCGACTCGGCGCCCGAGCCCCACCAGACGATGTCGCCCTTGATGGCGTCGAGCTTGGCGAACGCGCGGTCGAGGTCGAGCGGGTAGAGGTCCTTCGGCGCCACGCCGTCGGCGAGGAGCGCGATCTCGAGGGCGCCCGGCGCCGACCACTTGTAGAAGGCGCGCTTGCCGGGGTGCTTGTCCGTGTCGAACACGTCCGCCCACGAGGCCGGCGGCTCGCTCGAAGCGCCCTCGTTGTAGCCGAGCACGAACGAATAGTAGAAGCTGCCGACGGCGTGGTCGGTGACGAAGCGGGGGTCGATCGCCTTCCGGTCGACGACGTTGAAGTCGACCGGCTCGACCAGCCCTTCCTTCGCCGCCTGGACCGCGAAGTCGTACTCGACGTCGACCACGTCCCAGACCGGGCTGCCGGCCTCGACCATCGCCTTGAGCTTGCCGTAGTCGGTGGGGCCGTCCATGAGGACGTTGACGCCCGCGTGGTCCGCCGCGAACGGCACCGCCCACGCCTCCTGCTGCGCGTCCTGCGTCGTCCCGCCCCAGCTCGTGAACACCATGTCCTCGGCCAGCGCCGGGCCGGCGGCGAAGAGCGCCATCGCCGTGCCCAGGATCAGTTTCGTCCGCATCGTTCGGCCTCCTTTGGGGGTAAGCACGGTCAGGCCAGCGGCGAGAAGGCCGCGGGCTTCATGATCTTCGTCTCCATCGTCTCGATCAGCGCCTGGATCTTCGGCGAGAACGCCCGCCACGCGGGGTCGGCGGCGAGCGAGGCGCGGCGCCGCTCGCGGTCGTCGAGGCCTTCGTAGGCCCAGACGTGGACGATCTGGTTGAGGGGGCCGATCTCGGAGACGAAGTAGCCGACGAGGTTCTCCAGGTGCCGGCGCTGGATGGCGATCCCCTCCTCGCCGACGAGGCGGAGGTACTCGGGCGCGGCGCCGGTCTTCAGGCGGTAGGTGCGGATCTCGTAGAGCATCGGCCGCTCCTTCAGCGCATCACGAAGGGGTCGGGGATCGGGTCGTCGGACGTCCTGATCCAGACCGACTTCGTGCGGGTGTAGTCCTGGACCGATTGAAGCCCGCCCTCGCGGCCGAGTCCCGACAGGCCGTAGCCGCCGAACGGCACGATCGGCGAGATGGCGCGGTAGGTGTTCACCCAGACGACCCCGGCCCGAAGGGCGCGGATCAGCCTGTGGCCGCGGGCGAGGTCGCGGGTGAAGACGCCGGAAGCAAGGCCGTAGCCCGTGCCGTTGGCGAGCCGCACCGCCTCGGCCTCGTCGTCGAACGCGAGCACGCTCAGGACCGGGCCGAACAGTTCCTCCTGCACGCAGGCCGCCCCCGGGTCGTCGCAGTCGAGGATGGTCGGTTGGTAGTAGAAGCCGCCGCGTCCCTCGATCCGGCCGCCCCCGGTGACGAGCCGGGCACCCTGCTCCTGGCTTCGCGCCACCACCCGCTCGACGTGCTCGAGCTGACGGCGCGTGGCGAGCGGTCCCATCTCGGTGGCCGCGTCCTGCGGGTCGCCGACGCGCACGGCCTCGGCCTTGGCCTTGAGCGCGTCGAGCAGTTCGGCCTTCAGGCCCCGCTGCACGAGGAGTCGGGAGCCGGCGACGCAGCTTTGCCCGGACGCCGCGAAGATGCCGGCGACGACGGCGTTGGCGGCACTCGCCACGTCGGCGTCGTCGAAGACGAGGACGGGCGACTTGCCGCCCAGCTCCAGCGTGGTCATCGCAAGGTTCTCGGCCGTGTTGCGCACCACCTGCCGCGCCGTCGCCGGCCCGCCGGTGAAGGCGACGCGCGATACCAGGGGATGACTGGTCAGCGTGGCGCCGCAGGCGGGACCGAAGCCGGTGACGACGTTGACGACGCCCTTGGGGAACCCCGCCGCCTCGATCAGGCGGGCGAAGGCGAGGAGGGGGGCGGGGCCGTCCTCGGACGCCTTGACGACGACGGTGCAGCCGGCGGCGAGCGCCGGCCCCAGCTTCACCGCCGTGAGGAAGAGCTGCGAGTTCCAGGGCACGACGGCGGCGACGACGCCGATCGGCTCGCGGCGCGCGTAGGCCTCCATGTCGGGCTTGTCGACCAAGAAGTGGGCACCCTCGACCTTGTCGGCGAGCCCGGCGAAGTAGCGGTAGTACTCGGCCGTGTAGCCGGCCTGGGCGCCCGTCTCGCGGATGATCTTGCCGGTGTCCCGCGTCTCCAGGCGGGCGAGGTCGGGGGCCTTCTCGGCCAGGAGGTCGGCCAGCTTCCAGAGCAGCTTGCCGCGCGCGCCCGCCGTGAGCCCGGCCCATTCGGGGGCGTGCAAGGCCCTGTGCGCCGCCTCGACGGCCTCGGCGGTTTCCTCGGCCGTCGCGGCCGGCATCAGCGCCCAGGGCTCGCCCGTGGCGGGATCGACGCTCTCGAAGGTCTCGGTTCCCTCGGAAAACCGCCCGTCGATCAGGTGCTCGAAGCGTTGCAGCGTCATGCCCGTCTCTCCTGCCGCGTCCTTCAGGCGAAGGCCGGCATGACTTCCTTGATGAACAGGTCGAGCGAGCGCCGCTTGCGCCCGAAATCCATCAGGCTGTCGATCCACACCGCGTACTGGTCGACGCCGAGTTCCTCCGCCCGCCGCAGCCGCGCGATCACCCGCTCCGGCGTGCCGATGACGAGCTGCTCCTTCATCCGCTCCGGGGCGTACATCGCCTGCGCTTCGATCTCGGCCTCGGTGAGGGGCTCGATGAAGCCCTGGCGGATCGGCCGCTCGTTCTTGAACCACGCGCCGAAATAGGCGTAGTAGCGCGACATCGCCCTGGCGATCTCGTCCGTCCCGGCCTCGTTCTCGGCGACGAAGGTGTGCCGCAGCAGCATGAGGCGGGGGCGAGGGGTGTCGGGGTGCGCGGCGCAGGCCTTCCTGAAGCGCTCGGCCAGGGTTTCCACCTCTCCGTCGCCCTGCCAGAGCGGCGTCACCTGGACGTTGCAGCCGTTGGCGACGGCGAAGTCGTGCGAGGACGGGTCGCGCGCCGCGATCCAGATCGGCGGGTGCGGTTCCTGCACGGGCTTGGGGGACGCCGTCGTGCTCGGGAACGACCAGCAGGCGCCCTCGTGGGCGTAATCGCCCTGCCACAGCCCCTTGAGCGCCGGGACCATCTCGCGCAGGTGCCGGCTCCCTTCCGGCCCCGGCATCCCGCCGGCCAGCCGGTCGAACTCGAACTGGTAGGCGCCGCGGGCGAGGCCGAGGTCGAGCCGGCCGCCGCTGAGGAGGTCGACGAGCGCCGCTTCGCCGGCCAGCTTGATCGGGTGCCAGAAGGGGGCGACGATCGTGCCCGTGCCGAGCCGGACGCGCTCGGTGCGCCGGGCGAGGTCGGCGAGGTAGATGAAGGGGTTGGGGGCGATCGTGAACTCCATCCCGTGGTGCTCGCCGATCCAGACCGCCTCCATCCCGCCGGCCTCGGCCATCAGCGCGAGGTCGACGAGGTTTCGGTGCAGCTCGGCGTGGCCCACGGCCGGGTCGGCACGCTCCATGTGGACGAAGAGCGAGAACTTCATGGCGCCCTCTCCAGCGTCCTGACCGTGCCCTTGCTCGCGTCGCCGGCGTAGACCCCGAAGATGTCCCGCTCGCGCTCGCCGACGTAGCGGCGCAGCATCGCGCGCGCGGCGTCGTCGGGCAGGTCGTCCCAGGGGATGTCGGCGAAGGGGACGAATCGCGCCCTCTTCGGGTCGGGCTCGCCGCCCCGGCTCTCGCCCCGGTAGTAGACCCAGAGCGTTCCGTCCCCTGCGTCCTCGAAGACCGCGAAGAGAAAGCCGATCTCGACCTCGAGGCCGAGCGCGGCGAGGAGCCCGGTGAGCGAGCGCTCGCCCCCCCGGTCGAAGCTGGCGGCGTTCGGCAGGGTCCAGCCGCCGGACCCCTTGGGCAGGAGGAGGACGGCGCCGTCGCGCTCGACGACGGCGCCGATCCGGCGGCGCTCGGCGTCGAGGGCGTCCCCCGACAGGCCGAAGGTCACGTAGCTGCCCCGGCAGTAGCCGAGCGGGCCGTGGCCCGCCTCGCCGAACGCCTGCACCCGGCCGATGAGGACGACGTGGTCGCCCGCGTCCACGACCTCGTGCAGGGTGCAGTCGAGCCACGCGGCGACCCCCTCGATCACCGGGGCGCCCGTCGCCTCCGGGCGCCAGGGGACGCCCGCGAAGCGGTCCGCCGCGCGCGCGGCGAAGGCGTCGGAGACCCGGCGCTGGTCGGTCGCCAGGATGTTGACCGCGTAGCGGCCGGCGTTGCTGAAAACCTCGCAGGCCGACGCCGCCTTGGCGAGGCAGACGAGGACCAAGGGCGGGTCGAGCGAGACCGAGGTGAAGGAGTTGGCGGTAAAGCCCCTCGGCGTCCCGGCCGCGTCCAGGGTCGTCACCACCGTGACGCCGGTGAGGAAGGCGCCGAGCGCCCGGCGCAGCCCGCGCGGGTCGAGCGCCGGCGCCGCGTGCCGCGCCATCGCGTCGCGCAGCAGCCGGTTGACCCGTTCCGGGGCGGCGAGCGCCATCATGTGCCGCTCGCCCTCCAGCACCGGCGATTCGCCCAAGGGCGCCGCCTCGGCCATCCGCCGCGACATCAGGGGCGTCGAGTTCGGGTCGAGGCTGCCGGTGGCGAAGACCGCCGGCACGGCCAAGGCTTGCAGCCTGCCGGCGAAGCGGTCGTCCGACGTTGCGAACACCCGGTAGGCGGTGGCGTAGCCTTCGGGGTCGACCCCTTCGAGGAGGCGCCGCGCCGCGTCCCGCGCCGCCGCCTGCCCCGCGTCGGGCGCTGGGCCGAACCAGCGGTCGAGCGTGGCCCCGACCGCCGCCGGCCCCCGCCCGCGCAGCGCCGCCGCCCGCGCCTCGACCGCCCGCCGGCCCTCAAGGTCGCGCTCGTAGACGGTGTTGAGGGCGACGAGCAGGCGGACGCGCTTCGGGCACCGCAGCGCGAGGCCGATGGCAACGAGCCCGCCCATCGAGTGGCCGATCACGACGGCGGGGCCGATCGCCAGCCGGTCGAGCAGGCGCTCCAACTGGTCGACGTAGTCGTCGAGGTCGGCGCCCTCCGGCGCCGGGGCGCTCCCGCCGTGGCCCAGGAAGTCGTAGGTCAGCACGCGGTGGTCGCGCGACAGGTCGGCGGCCTGCGCCTCCCAGACCTCCTTGCCCATGCCGACGCCGTGGACGAGGACGACGGGCGGTCCCTCGCCGGCGAGTCTGTAGGCCGTGCCGTCGATGTTGCCGCCGTCCTCGGGGCCGCCCTCAGGCGGCATCGGTCGCCCCCAGCTCCTTCAGGTCCTGGTAGCGGTCGCCGATGCGGTGGTGCGGGCGCCCGCCGATCGAGGCGCCGAGCGCCACCACGATCTCGTCCGCCGCCGGCGCGTCGCCGATCGTGAACTGGATCGTCAGGTAGTGCGAGCGCATCCCCTCGTCCCCCTTGTGCATGAGGGGGATCACGATCGGGCAGCCGGGGCCGCCGCGGGTGTTGGTGAAGCTGAGGTAGCTCTTGGCGCCGACCGCCTTGCGGTAGTGGTTGCCGAAGCGCAGCGTGTGGATGAGCGCCGAGGCGTGCTCGATCTCGCCCGACGCCCCCACCACCGCCGCCTTGCCGTAGCCCTCGACCGCCTCGCCCGACCCCGCCATGCCGAGGATCCTGTCGGTCAGGAGCCGGCCGAGTTCGGGGGCGACCGCGTGGATCTCGGGCTTCAGGTCGTCGACGAAGCCGCGTCCCGCCCAAGGGTTCCGGATCACCGCCGCCGCCGCCATCAGCCGCAGCGGCGCCGCCGCCGCGCGCCCGCCCTCGATCAGGGTCGTCTCGTCGTAGGCGACCGTCTTGCGGATCTCGACCGACATGCGCCCTCCCTTCCAGGCATCATTCGTTGGCGGTCTTATGGTATACCGTATTACGGCATGTCAAGTACCGCTTGACCGCCCGGCGCCGGGCGGGGAAAACCCGCCCCATGAACGAGCCTGGACTGAAGGTCGAGCGGCCCCCGAAGTCGCTGCGCGAGCTGACCCTGGAGAAGATGCGGGAAGCCATCCTGGACCTCCGCTTTCCGCCGGGCGCCCGGCTCGTCGAGCGGCATTTGTGCGAGCAGTTGGGCGTCAGCCGCACCGTGGTGCGCGAGGTGCTGCGCCACCTGGAGGCCGAGGGGCTGGTGCAGACGGTCCCCCGCCAGGGGCCGATCGTCGCCCGCCTCGACCCGGCGCGCGCCGCCCAGGTCTACGAGGTCCGGGCCCTGCTCGAAGGCATGGCGGCGAGGGCGGCGGCCGGGCGCCGCGACCCCGAGGCGGTCGCCGAGCTGAAGCGCGTCGTGGCCCGGATCGAGCTGGCCTTCGCCCGAAACGACCCGAAGGCGGTGCTCGCCGCCACGACCGACTTCTACGAGACCCTGTTCCTCTCGGCCGAAAAGCGGGTGGCCTGGGAGATCGTCCAGTCGCTCAACGCCCAGATCAACCACCTGCGCGCGCTCACCATCGCGTCCCCGAACCGGGCGGACGCCGCGCCCTTCGAGATGCGCCGCATCGTGGAGGCCATCGAGCGGGGCGACGCCGACGGGGCGGCGAAGGCGGCCGGCGCGCACGTGGCCGCCGCCGCCGGCATCGCCGACGACCTGCTCTACGGCGGGGAGCCGCCGGCCCGCCCGTCGCGCCCGGACCCCCCCGCCGGCAGGGCCTCCTGATACCCGGACGCGCGGAACGCCGCCGCTCCGCCCTCTTGCCCGGCGGGCGCGGGGGCGGCCCGTCCTTTCGGGAAGGGCAGGGCTTCGCCTCGGGTTCGCTTCGCGGCGCGGCGGCCAAGGACCCCCACCCCCGCCTTCTCCCCTGGGGAGAGGGCGGGGGTGGGGGTCCTTGGCCTGCGCTCCTCGCCCTACCCGCCCGCGCCCTCGAGCGCCTGACGCACGGCAGCACCGAACGGGTCGTTGGCGGGCGACGCGGCGGGCGACGTCGTGGCGCAGGGGCACGACGCGGGGGCGAAGGCGCCTCCATTGCGCGCCGTCGGCGACGCGACCGTGGCGGCAGCCGGCGGCGCCTCGGGTTCGTTCCGCACAGTGGGCACAGGGTCCGGCAGGGGCGCCTCGGGTTCCTCTTGCCTCCACGTCGCGGTGGCCGGCCCGGGTTCGTTTCGCGTCGGGGCGGGCGCCGCCGCCTCTTGCGCCTTCGCCCCCCGCCGCTCCCGCAGCGCCTTGAGCAGCCGGAACTGGCCCCGCTCCAGCTGGCCCCGGTAGCGCAGCACCGTGTCGAGCCGCCGCGCGTCCCACAGGAACGGGCTCAAGGGCTGGTAGCCGCTGATGAAGTTGCCGTCGGGCCGCTGCTCGCGCGAGGTCAGCACCTCGGCCTCCAAGGCCTCGATCCGCTCCATCCGCCAGAGGATGAGCGCCAGCTGCTGGACGAGCGCCCGCTCGGTGGGGCCTTTTGGCGCGTGCTCGGCCTCGACCGCGGCGCAGTGGGAAGCAAGGGCGTCCGCGTCCTCGTTGGGCAGGAGGAGGGCGGCGGCGAGGCCGTGCCTGAGCGCGTTGGCGGCGGACCTTGCCTTGCCCTCGGGGGTGCAGGGGCCGCGGCTCCTGGCGCCGTTCGTGCGGCTGGCCGCCGCCTGCGCGGCGGTGCGGGGGCGGGGGGCGGTCGGGCGGAGGGTATCGGGGGCGGTCATAGTGGATCCTCATGGGTCGAAGGGGCGTCCGCCATCCTAACTGAATAAGAAAATATTCTTAAGAAGTTTTTTGAGGCGTCCGGAAGGGGCCATGAACAACGACCCGCCGCCGTTGCCAGCGAGGGTGCAGCAAGTGCCATCGTGCGGCGCACGGCCTCGCATTTTGCAAAAGGCAACTATATACGAGTTTGACCTA
>JAGRGG010000076.1:0-5299 GCA_020445645.1 Geminicoccaceae bacterium
AGCGAGGTCTTGCCGTGGTCGACGTGGCCCATGACGGTGACGACCGGCGCCCTCGGGCGCAGATCGCCCTCCAGGTCCTTGCGGCCCTCCAGCCCTTCCTCCACGTCGGACTCGCTGACGCGCTTCGCCTGATGGCCGAACTCGGCGACCACGACCTCGGCCGTGTCGGCGTCGACCATCTGGTTGATCGTCGCCATGATGCCGTTGCGCATGAGCACCTTGACGACCTCGGCGCCGCGCACGGCCATGCGGGCGGCCAGATCCTGGACGCTGATCGTCTCCGGGATCACGACCTCGCGGACCTGCGCCTCCGACTGCTCCTGCTGCTTCAGCCGGTCGCGCTCGCGCTGGCGGCGAATGGACGCGAGGCTGCGCTGGCGCCCGGCGTCGCCCTCCTCGTCGCCCAGCGTGAGGCGGCTCGTGCGCCTGGCGTCCTTCTCGGGCCGCTTGACGGCGCCCCGCTTCTCGCCCTTGGCGCCGCCGCGCGCCTTGGCCGTCTCGGGCTCCTCGCCCTCGGCGGTGCGCGCCTGCTTGGCGAGGCGCTTCGGGCTCTCCGCCCGCTTGCGCTCGTCGGCCGGCTCGACCGGGGCCTCGGCGCCCCTGGCCTTCGTCGATTCCTCCTGGGCCTTCCTCGCCTCTTCCTCGGCGAGCAGGCGGGCGGCCTGCTCCTCGGCCTTGCGCCGCGCGTCCTCCTCGACCTTGCGGCGCGCGTCCTCCTCGGCCTTGCGCTTCTGCGAGGCCTCCTCGTCGGCCTTGCGCCGCGCGTTCTCCTCGTTCGCGCGCCGCGCGTTCTCCTCGGCGCGCTTCCTCGCCTCGTCCTCGGCGCGCCTCGCCTCGGAGAGCACCTTCAGCCGGTTGCGCTTCTCCTCGTCGGTGAGCGGCTTCAGCACCATCTGGCGGCGCTGGCCGCCGCGCGGGGCGGCGGACGGCTGGCGCCCCGCCGCCTGGGCCGCCGTCTGCGGCGCCGCCTGGGGCTGGGGCGCGGCACCCTCGCTTTGGCGCGACGCGCCGGCCGGCGCCTGGGCGGGCGCGCCGATCCGGCGCCGCTTCACCTCGACGGCGACCGGCTTGCTGCGCCCGTGCGAGAAGCTCTGGCGCACCATGCTCTGCTCGGCGGCCTTCTTGGCGGGGTCGGCGCGTCCCGATGCCGGCTGGCTGGAAAGCCCGATCTTGACGTTGCGGTCTTGGCCCTTCACGTCGCTCATGTTCCTAGCGTCGTCCCTCTGCTCGATCCATCGGCCGGGCCGTTCGGGGCGGGACCCACCGCCCTGAAACCCTTGAGCCGCGCCGCCTCGTCCATCAGTCGGCGGGCCAGCTTTCCTTCAAACAACAACAAATGCACCGCCTCGTCCCGGCCGATCGCCCGGCCAAGCTCGCCGCGCCCGAAGGCGACGAGGTGGGGGCCACCGTCCCCGTGCAGGCCTTGATGCAGGCCCGAAAGGCGGCGCACGCCGTCCGGGGCCGCGTCGGCGGCCGAGACGAGCACCCCCTTTTGCCCGCCCCGCAGGGCGTCGGCCACCTGGTCGAAGCCGGCGACGAGGCAGCCCGCGCGCCGGGCGAGGCCGAGGATGTCGAGGCAGCGCCGGGCCAACAGGCCCTCGACGGTGTCGGCGAGCCCGGCCGGCACCCGGACGGGGCGCTTCGCCGCCTTGGCGAACAGGCCCTTGCGCCCCGCCTCGTCGAAGGCGGCGCGGCTCGCCTCGACCCAGACGCCGCGCCCCGGCAGGCGCTCGGCGAGGTCGGGAAAGACGGCCCCTTCCGGGTCGACGACGAAGCGCACGAGGGAGCATTTCGGCCGGCCCTCGCGCCGGACGACGTCGCGGCGCCTGGGCGCCGTCCCCGTCTCTTCGTGCCCCTCGGTCACGTTCACCGCCGTTCCGTCGCCTCCATGAGGGCGTCCTCGTCCTCGCCCGCGGCCCTGGCCTCGGCGGCGAGGATGGCCTCGTCGTCGTCGACCACGGCCTCGGGCTCGATCCAGCCGAGCTTGACCCGGGCCGCCATGACGATGTCGCCGGCCTCCTCGGGCGAGAGCGGCGTACCGGGCAGCATCTCGGTCAGCTCGTCGCCGGCGAGATCGGCCAGCTCCTCCAGGGACTTGACGCCCTTGTGGGCGAGCGCCACCACCGTCTTGAGGTCGAGGCCCTCGAAGGTGCGCAGGTCCTCGGCGACGCCTAGCCCCTCGGCCTCCTCGAGCAGGATCTGCTCCTGCTCCTCCAGGTAGGACTGCGCCCGTTCCTTCAGGGCCTCCGCGATCTCCTCGTCGAAGCCCTGGATCGCCGCCAGATCCTCGGTCTCGGTAAAGGCGATGTCCTCGACCGAGCCGAAGCCCTCGGTGGCGAGCAGCTGGGCGATGACTTCTTCCACGTTGAGCGTGTCCATGAACAGCTCGCTCGCCTCGCGGAACTCCTTGCCGCGCCGCTCGCTCTCGTCGCTCTCGGAGACGATGTCGATGTCCCAGCCGGTGAGCTGCGAGGCGAGGCGCACGTTCTGGCCCCGCCTGCCGATCGCGATGTGCTGCATGTGGTCGGGGACGATCACCTCGATGCGTCCGGCGTCGGGGTCGAGGACGACCTTGCTCACCTCGGCCGGCGCCAGCGCGTTGACGACGAAGGTGGCGGGGTCGGGCGACCAGGGGATGATGTCGACCTTCTCGCCGCCGAGCTCGCCCACGACCGCCTGGACGCGGGAGCCCCGCATCCCGACGCAGGCGCCGACGGGGTCGATCGAGCTGTCCTTCGAGATCACGGCGATCTTGGCGCGGGATCCGGGGTCGCGGGCCACGGCCTTGATCTCGATCACCCCGTCGTAGATCTCCGGCACCTCCTGCTTGAACAGCGCGGCCATGAAGCCCGGATGGGTGCGCGACAGGAAGATCTGCGGCCCCCTCGTCTCGTGGCGCACGTCGTAGATGTAGGCGCGGATGCGGTCCTTGGTCCTGAAGCTCTCCCTGGGGATCAGATCGTCGCGCCTTGCGATCGCCTCGGCCCGGCCGAGGTCGACTAGCACGTTGCCGTGCTCCATCCGCTTCACCTCGCCGACGATGATCTCGCCGATGCGGTCCTTGAACTCGGCGTGCTGGCGCTCGCGCTCGGCGTCGCGCACCCTTTGCACGATCACCTGCTTGGCGCTCTGCGCCGCGATGCGGCCGAGGTCGATCGGCGGCAGGGGGTCGAGGATGACGTCGCCCACCTGTGCTGCCGGGTTGCGATCGAGCGCGTCCTCCAAGGCGATGTGCTTCGCGTGGTCCTCGACGGATTCCACGACCTCGAGCTCGCGGTAGAGACCGATCTCGCCGGTCCTGCGGTCGATCTCGGCCACGATCTCGTGCTCTTGGCCGTACTTGCGCTTGGCCGCCGTCTGCACGGCGTGCTCCAAGGCCTCGATCACCTCGCCCGTGCTGATGTTCTTCTCCTGCGCCACCGTTTCGGCGACCCGCAGGAGTTCGGCACGCCCGAGCCCCGAACCAAATTCCATCGTCTGCAACTCCCTAATCCTTCCCCGGGGCGCGCCGGGGCGCGCCCGCCTTGAGCCCCGGGGCCCGCCCGAGCGCGCCCGTCTTGAGAAGGTCGTCCGTCACCACGAGCCTCGCCTTGCGGATCGCCGCGAACGGCAGGCGCTTCGTCTCACGTTCCCCGCCCTCGACCAAGGCCGCGTCGAGCAGCACCGCGCCGCCGCCCTCGCCTTCCTCGACGCCGAGAAGCCGGCCGCGAAAGCGCCGCTGCCCCTCGACGGGCTCGTCCAATTCCAGCCTCGCCTCGAAGCCCGAAAAGCGCCGGAAGTCCTCCGGGCGCACGAGCGGGCGGTCGATGCCGGGCGAGCTGACCTCCAGGAGATAGTGCCCGGCGATGGGATCGGCCACGTCCAGGACCGCCGATACGGCGCGGCTGATCCGGGCGCAGTCGTCGACGGTCATGGAAGCGCCCGCATCGCGCGGTTCCGCCATGACCTGCAAGGTGCGCTTGTTGCCGCTGCCGAGCACGCGGACCAGGACGAGCCCGAAGCCGAGATCGTTCAAGGTAGGCTCGATGAGATCGCCGATCGAGGTGTTCGCGTTGGTACCCAAAGCTCAGGACATAACAAAAAAGAGCGGGCGGGAACCCACTCTTGGCCGGAGATCCGTGACTTGACGAGGCTCAATATGGCATCAACCCACCCTGCCCGCAAGGGTCTCCTTGCGCCTGCTTGCAGGGGCTTGCCTGCGGGTAAAGCGCAGGAACAAGGGCGGGCGTCCCGCCGCCTCGGCCTTCTCCTGGTAGCGCGTCCGGTGCCAGCCGGGCCAGGGCAGGCGCCAGTCGGGGGCGCCTTCCGCCCGCCAGTCGAAACGGGGCTCGGCGAGGAGGGTTTCCAGCATGAAGCGCCCGTAGTCGGGGTCGTCGGTGGCGAGGCGCAGCTCGGCGCCGGGGCGGAGCAGCCGGGCGAAGGCGGCGGCGGTGCGGGGGTTGACGATCCGGCGCTTTTGCTGGCGGAGCTTCGGCCAGGGGTCGGGGAAGAGCACGTAGGCGCGGCCGAGGCAGAAGTCGGGGAGGGCGTCGAGGACGAGGCGGGCGTCGTCGACGACGATCCTGACGTTCCCGCTCCCTTCCGCCTCCAGGCTGCGCAGGAGCTTCGCCACCCCGCCGACGAAGGGCTCGACGCCGAGAATGCCGACGCCCGGGTGGTCGCGCGCGACGCCGGCCAGATGCTCGCCGCCGCCGAAGCCGACCTCCAGCCAGAGGTCGTCGAGGGAGGACGGGAACAGCCGGGCCGGGTCGAGCCGGCCGCCGGCCTCGGGCAGGCCGACCCGCAGCCGGGGCAGAAGGGTTTCGAGCCGTTCCCTCTGCCCCGCCCGCAGCCGGACGGCGCGGCGGCCGTAGACCTGCCGCCGCCCGTCGGAAGCAGGCGCCTCCATGCCCCTAGTCGCCCGGCCTCAATTGAAGGCCCGGCGCAATTCGTCGACGAGGTCGGGCCGCTCCCAGGAGAAGCCGCCGTCGGCGTCGGGCTCGCGGCCGAAATGCCCGTAGGCCGCGGTGCGGGCGTAGATCGGCCGGTTCAGCTTCAGGCGCTCGCGGATGCCGCGCGGCGAGAGGTCGAGGTCCATGAAGAGGCCGGCAAGGCGCGCCTCGTCGACCTCGCCCGTGCCGTAGGTGTTGACGTAGATCGAGAGCGGCCGGGCGACGCCGATCGCGTAGGAGAGCTGGATCAGGCAGCGCGACGCAAGGCCCGCCGCGACGACGTTCTTGGCGAGGTAGCGGGCGGCGTAAGCGGCCGAGCGGTCGACCTTGGTGGGGTCCTTGCCCGAGAACGCGCCGCCGCCGTGCGG
>JAGRGG010000076.1:5318-23183 GCA_020445645.1 Geminicoccaceae bacterium
GATGATCTTGCGCCCGGTGAGGCCGGCGTCGCCGTCCGGGCCGCCGATGACGAAGGTGCCGGTGGGGTTGACGTACCACCTGGTCTCGGGGGAGAGCCAGCCGTCCGGCAGGGAGCGTTCGACGAAGGGGCGCACCCTGTCGGCCACGTCGTCCTGGCTCAACCCTTCCTTGTGCTGGGTCGAGACGACGACCGAGGTGACGCCGACCGGCCTGCCGTCCCGGTAGCGCACGGTGAGCTGGCTCTTGGCGTCGGGGCCGAACTCGGGCGCCTCGCCCCGGTGGCGCGCCTCGGCCATCAGGCGCAGGATCCTGTGGGAAAGCTGGATCGGCGCCGGCATCAGCTCCGGCGTCTCGACGCAGGCGTAGCCGAACATGATCCCCTGGTCGCCGGCGCCGTCGGTGTCGACGCCCTGCGCGATGTGCGGCGACTGCGGGTGGAGGAGCACCTCGACCTTCGCCGTCTTCCAGTGGAAGCCGTCCTGCTCGTAGCCGATGGCGCGGATGGCGCGGCGGGCGGCGTCCTCGATCGCCGCGAAGTCGATCCGCGAATCGACCCCCGGCCGGTACTCGCCGGCGATGACGACCCGGTTCGTCGTCGCCAGGGTCTCGCAGGCAACGCGCGCCTCCGGATACTCGGCGAGGAACAGGTCGAGGATCTCGTCCGAGATCCGGTCGCAGATCTTGTCCGGGTGCCCCTCGGACACCGACTCGCTCGTGAACAGGTAGTCGGGCGACGCCATCGCTTCCATTCCCTATGCCGGTCTGGCCCTATGCCGGTCTGGCCCTATGCCGGTCTGGCCCTATGCCGGTCTGGCTTCATGTGCCGATTCGGCGCGCTGGCGAAGGGGCGGAAGGGCCGACGATGGGGCCGGGACGGGGGTGCCGCGCGCGAAGCGGCGCCTACAAAGCGAAAGCGGCCCCTCGGGTCAAGGCCCGCCTTCGCCTAATCCGGCCCCCGGTAGGTCAGGGCGGCGAGCGCCTTGGTCAGCTCGAACAGGCGCCGCCGCACGTGGGCGTCGCCGATCCGGTTGAAGGCGCGGACCATTTCCAGGGCTTCCCGGGTCTGGACCGGCGAGACCTCGGCGGTGGCGCGCGGCGGGGCGCGGCCTTCGGGGTCGAAGGCCGCGGCACCCTCGGCAAGGCCGGCGGGTGCCGCCCCTTCCGCGCGCCCCGTCAACCCGTCGAAGAACCACGACACGGGCGCCTCCAGGATCGCCGCGATCTCGTAGAGGCGGCTGGAGCCGATCCGGTTCGCGCCGCGCTCGTACTTCTGCACCTGCTGGAAGGTGAGGCCCAGCAACTCCCCCAGGCGTTCCTGGCTCATGCCCTTCAGGGAACGCCGCAGCTTCAGGCGGCGCCCGACGTGGACGTCGATCGGGTGGGGGCTGTCCGTCATGCGCCGGCCTGTAGCCTATTCTCGCGTAAAAAGCGAGTTCGTTCTTCTTATGAACGCCCCGCGTGCCGGCGCGCCTCGACGACGGCGGCGACGAGGCCGGCCAGCGCCACGAGGAGCCAGGGCAGGTAGGGCCAGCGCGACGCGGGCGGGGGGGGCAGCGGGCGGGGAAGGAGGACGTCCAGAACCCCGCGCTCGCCGAGGCCGAGCCTCGCCTTGATCCGTCCGTAGGCGTCGGTGACGACCGAGACGCCCGAGTTCGCTGCCCTTACGAGCGGCAACCCGGTCTCGACGGCGCGCATCCTCGCCATCGCAAGGTGCTGGTAGGGGCCGGTGCTCTCGCCGAACCACGCGTCGTTGGTGACGTTGAGGAGCCAGCGGGCACGACCCGTGCCGTCGGTGGCGCGGCCCTCGAACGCGGCCTCGTAGCAGACGAGGGGGCTGAAGGGGGGGATGCCGGGAAGAGTCACCGTCGTCCGCCCCGCGCCCGGCTGGAAGTCGATCGAGCCCACGGCGAGCGCTTCAAGGCCGATGGCGCCGAAGATGCGGCGGAAGGGGAGAAATTCGCCGAAAGGGACGAGGTTCACCTTGTCGTAGCGGGCGAGGATGTCGCCCTTCGGGTCCAGGGCGTAGACGCTGTTGTGGAGGACGGGGGGCGTCCGGCCCGGATCGTAGTGGTCGGCGCCGGCGACGAGGTAGCCGTTCTTGGGCAGGACGCCCGTGATGAAGCGGCGCCCCTCGGGGTCGGGGTCGAGGCGGTAGGGGATGGAGCTCTCCGGCCAGACCGCGAGCCGCCAGGGAAAGGCGGGCGGTCCGGCCGTGAGGTCCATATGCAGCTTGAGCCACGCCCGGCGCTTCTCCGGATCCCATTTGGCGGCCTGGGCGACCTTGGCCTGGACGATCCGCAGGGGCACGGCGGGGTCGGTGCCGGGGTCGGTCCCCTGGAGGCGAAGGAGGCCGAGCCCGGCCGGGACGAGGAGGAGGAGGAGCGACGCGGCGGCCGGGCGGGGGGCGCCGGTCCGCCAGAACAGGCCGAGGAGGGCCGCGCCCGCGAGGGTGAGGAGGCCGAGCCCGCGCCCGCCGATCCAGGCGATCGGCTGCATGGTGGCGTCGCTCAACGCCCAGACGAGGACGATCGGGTTCCAGGGGAACTGGGTGAGGAAGCCGCGCAGCGCCTCGCCCATGAGCCAGAGCACGGCGAAGGCGAGGCCGGCCGCGAAGGGGCTTTGCCAGCGGCGCAGCCCCATGAGGCCGAGCGGCAGCGCCTGGAGGAACGTCAGGATGGCAGCGAGCGCGAGCACGCCCGGGACCGCGAGCGCGCCGAAGCGCTCGGCGTCGGCGTAGAAGGCGATGCCGACCCAGTAGAGGCCGAGGAGAAAGTAGGCGTAGAGGAAGAGGAGGGCGTGGGCGTAGGCGGTCCAAAACCCCTCCCCCCTGGCCCCGGCGCCGGCGAGCAGGACGGCGAGGGCGGCGAGGCCGAGGAGGCCCGGCAGGAAGCCCAAGGGCGGCAGCGCCAGCGCCGCCGCCGCCCCCCCGCCGAGCGCCCAGAGGAACGCCCGGCGCGGGCGCGCCAGGATCAGCGCCGGTCTCCGTCCCGGCGGACGAGGACCGACTTGATGCGCCTCGGATCGGCGTCGAGGATCTCGAAGGCGAAGCCGGCCGGGTGGCGGACGACCTCGCCCGCCGCCGGGATGTGGTCGCAAAGCTCGAAGATCAGCCCGCCCAGCGTGTCGACCTCGTCGGCGTCGTCGGCGTCGAGGAGGCGCACGCCCAGGCGCTCCTCCAGGTCCTCGAGCCAGACCCTGGCGTCGACCTGGAGAACACCGTCCCCGCGCTCGACGATGCCGGGCGCCGCCTCGGCCTCGTCGGGCTCGTGGAGGTCCCCCAGGATCTCCTGGACGATGTCCTCGCTCGTGACGAGCCCGTCGGTGCCGCCGTACTCGTCGACGACGACGGCGACGTTGGTGTGCGCCTGGCGCATCTCCAGGAGGAGATCGATGACCCGCATGGAAGGCGGGACGACGAGGGCGTCCTGCATCACGTCCTCGAGGCGGAACGCGCCGCCGCCGCCCCAGAAGGGAAGGAGGTCCATGAGGCGGACGAGGCCCACGACCTCGTCGAGGGTGTCCTTGTAGACGATGAGCCGGGGATGGCCCGCCCGGCGCATGGATTCTACCACCTCGTCGAGCGCGGCGTCGACCTCGACCCCCTTCACGTCGGCGCGCGGCACCATCACGTCGCCGACGCGCAGCTCGCCGAAGCTGAGCGCGTTGAGCAGGATCTCGCGCTCCTGTTCGCTGAGCGCCTCCCGCTGCTGGCGCTCGTGGTCGTCCTCCTCGAGCAGCTCCTCCAGGCGGTCGCGCAGCCGCCCCTGCTCGGTCTCGCCGACGGCAAGCTCGCGCAGGCGCTGGAGGACGCCGTCGACGAGCGAGCTGGAGGCGTGGCGCCGCCCCGAATAGGCCCTGGCCATCAGGCCGCCTCCCCTTCCGGCAGGGCTTCGGGCGGGGCGTAGGGGTCCGGGTAGCCGAGGCCCCCGACGAGGCGGCGCTCTAGGGCCTCCATCGCCTCGGCCTCGTCGTCGCCCGCGTGGTCGTGACCGAGCAGATGGAGGACGCCGTGGACGACGAGGTGGGACAGGTGCGCCGCCGCCGGCTTGCCCTGCTCGCCCGCCTCGCGGCAAACGGTCTCCAGGGCCAGGACCACGTCGCCGAGCACGACCGGGACGGCGCCCGGCAGGTCGTCCAGGCCGTCCAGGTTCGGGAAGGAAAGCACGTTGGTCGGCGCGTCCTTGCCCCGCCAGTCCCGGTTCAGGTCCCGGACCCTGGCGTCGTCAGCGAGGAGCACGGCGATTTCCGCCCGCGCCCTCAGGGTTTCCGGCAGGAGGGCGAGCGCGGCCTCGGCCGCCCGCCGGCACGCGCCTTCGGGGTCGGTGACGGCCAAGGCCCAGCCGGGCGCCTCCACCGCCACCTCGATCGTTCCGCTAGCGTCTTCGTCCATCGTCCTTCGCGGGCACTTCGCGCTCCCTTTCCTGGTTCAAGCTCTCATAGGCCTCGACGATGCGGCTCACGAGCGGGTGGCGCACCACGTCGCCGCGGTCGAAGCGGGTGACGGCGATCTCGGGGATGCCGGCCAGCGTCTCCAGCGCGTCGACCAGCCCCGAACGCTGGCCCTGGGGCAGGTCGACCTGGGTGGGGTCGCCGGTCACGACCATGCGCGAGCCCTCGCCGAGGCGGGTGAGGAACNNAGGAACATCTTCATCTGCATCGGCGTCGTGTTCTGCGCCTCGTCCAGGATGACGAAGGCGTTGGCGAGCGTGCGGCCGCGCATGAAGGCGAGGGGGGCGATCTCGATCTGCCCCGTCTCGATCCGGCTCTGCAGCTTGCCCTCGGGCAGCATGTCCTGGAGCGCGTCGTACAAGGGGCGGAGGTAGGGGTCGACCTTCTCCTTCAGGTCGCCGGGCAAGAAGCCCAGGCGCTCGCCGGCCTCGACGGCGGGGCGCGACAGGATCAGCCGGTCGACGGCCCGCTGCTTCAGCATCGAGACGGCGGCGGCGACGGCGAGGTAGGTCTTGCCGGTACCGGCGGGGCCGATGCCGAAGGTGAGGTCGAAGCGCTCCAGCGCCTTCATGTAGGCGGCTTGGTTCGGCGAGCGCGGCTGGATCGTCTTGCGCTCGGTGCGAAGGGCGAGCGCGTCGCCCCGATCGCCCTGCGGGGCGCCGTTCGGGGCCTGGAGGACCATGCGAAGGGCCGCGTCGACCTCGGGGCGGCCGATGGGAAGCCCCTGCTCGACCTGGACGCCCAGCCGCTCGATCACCTCGGTCGCCGCCTGCACGTCGTCGTCGCTGGGACCCTGGATGAAGACCTCGTTGCCGCGGGTGACGATGCTCACGGGCAGCTTCTGCTCGATCCTGGCCATGTTGACGTGGTGCTGGCCGAAGAGGAGGGCCGAGGTGTGGTTGTCCTTGAGCGCGAGGCGCCGGCTCGCGGGCTGGCCGTTCGTGGGCGGGGCCGGTGCGGTCAGGACGGGGCCTCCGCGCTCAAGGCCAGTCGGCCGGCAAGGCTGTGCGGCAGGGCGGCGTCGACGGCGACCTGGACCATGTCGCCGAGACGACCCGCGTCGGCCCGGACGTGGACCGCCTGGAGCCAGGGCGACTTGCCGACGAGCTGGCCCGCGTGACGGCCAGGGCGCTCCAGGAGCACCGGCACGGTGCGGCCGACGGTGGCCCGGTTGAAGGCGTCGGCCTGTTCCTGGAGCAGGCCCTGGAGCACGGCGAGGCGCTCGGCCTTCACGCCCTCCCGAACTTGCCGGGGCAGCAAGGCGGCGGGGGTGCCGGGCCTTGGGCTGTACTTGAAGGAATAGCTCTGCGCGAACCCCACCTCGCGCACGAGGCGAAGCGTGGCCTCGAACGCGGCGTCGTCCTCGCCGGGGAACCCCACGATGACGTCGGTCGAGAGCGCGAGGTCGGGGCGGACGCTTCGGAGGCGGTCGACGATCCGGCGGTAGTCGCCCCTCGTGTAGCGGCGGTTCATGGCGCGGAGCACGGCGTCGTCGCCCGACTGCACGGGCAGGTGCAGGTAGGGCATGAGCTGGGGCACGTCGCCGTGCGCTTGGATCAGGTCCCCGTCCATGTCGGCCGGGTGCGAGGTCGTGTAGCGGATGCGCCAGAGGCGGTCGATGTCGGCCAACTCTCGGATCAGCCGGGCGAGGCCCCAGTTGCGCCCGTCTGGACCCTCGCCGTGGTAGGCGTTGACGTTCTGGCCGAGGAGCGTGACCTCGCGGGCGCCGCCCGCGACGAGACGGCGGGCCTCGGCCAGGATCGCGGCGGCTGGCCGGCTCTCCTCGGCGCCGCGCGTGTAGGGCACGACGCAAAAGGTGCAGAACTTGTCGCAGCCCTCCTGGACGGCGAGGAAGGCGGAGAAGCCCGCCGCCTTCGCCTCGGGCAGGGCGTCGAACTTGCTCTCGACCGGAAAGCCCGTCTCGACCCGCCCGCCCTCGGCGCGGACGCGCCTTGCCAGCAGCTCCGGCAGGCGGTGATAGGACTGAGGGCCGACGACGGCGTCGACGAAGGGTGCCCGCTCCAGGATCGCCTCGCCCTCGGCCTGGGCGACGCAGCCGGCGACGGCGATGGCGGGACCCTGCCCGGCCTCGGCGGCGCGGCGCTCGCGCAGGAGGCGCATCCGGCCAAGCTCGGAATAGACCTTCTCGGCCGCCTTCTCGCGGATGTGGCAGGTGTTGAGGACGACGAGGTCGGCGTCGTCGGCGCAAGGAGCGGCCTCGTAGCCGTGCAGCGCCAGGAGCGACGCCATGCGCTCGCTGTCGTACACGTTCATCTGACAACCGTAGGTCTTGATGAAAAGCTTCTTCGCCACGCGCCCTTGGGCCTCGACTGATCGCTACGACGGGGGCAGCATATAAGGCCGCTTGGACGCCTAGGGAAGCGGCAAAGACTGCGGAAGGTCGAGGACGCGCTTCGCGCCGCTGCGCGGGCGCGAAGCGCGTCCAGGGGCTAACCGGCGGCGCGGCCGCGCGAGCGGGGCTTCGTGCCGAGGCCGATCTTCTTGGCGAGGCTGGAGCGCTGCTCAGCGTAGTCCGGCGCCACCATCGGGTAGTCGTCGGGGAGGCCCCAGCGCTTCCTGTACTCGTCGGGCGACATGTTGTAACGGGTCTTGAGGTGGCGCTTGAGCATCTTGAGCTTCTTGCCGTCTTCCAGGCAGACGATATGGTCGGACTGGACCGACTTCTTGAGCGGTACGGCGGGCTGCGGCCGTTCGGCCTCGACCTTCTCCTCCTCGCCGCCCTGGCTCGACAGGCTGCCGTAGACCAGCCGGATGAGCTGGGGCAGATCGGCGGCGGGAACGGTGTTGTTGGCGACGTGCGAGGCGACGATTTCGGTGGTAAGCGTAAGAAGCTCGTTCTGGCTTATCTTCTCGCTCATGGCGATGTTTTCCTTGGTGGGGCATTGATTGGCTGCGTAGGCCGAAAGATATTTACGTCTCTCGAAACTTCAAGAGAAATTTTCAAGTCGGCAAATCGAGGCCGACTGGCAGTGAGAAGGGGCGCAAGTAGCGGTCATGCAACCGGATCATGAACTCGACATTACGGGCCAGACGTGCCCGATGACCTTCGTGCGGACCAAGCTGGCGCTGGAAAAGATGGCCAGCGGGCAGGTGCTGCGGGTGGTGCTTCGGGGCGACGAGCCGAAGCGGAACGTGCCGCTCGCCGTCCTCGACCACGGCCACCACGTCCTCGCCCTCGACGCGCTGGACGGGGGGCGCTGGGCGCTGCTCGTCGAGGTGCGCTAGCCGCGCACGAAGCGGTCGAGGTCGCAGCGCATCGTGTAGGCGTCGACCCGGTTGCCGTCGGCGCGCAGGTAGTAGTCGGCGCGGACGCCGACCCGCTCGAAGCCGTGCGCCTCGTAGAGCGCGCGCGCGCCCGCGTTGTCGACGGCGACCTCGAGGAACATGACGCGGGCGCCGCCCGCGAAGCAGCGGGCCATGCCCGCCTCGAGGAGCTGGACGGCGATCCGGCGGCGGCGCTGCTCCGGGACGACGCCGAGCGAAAGGAGCTCGCTCTCGTCGCGGACGACCCGGCAGAGCGCGAAGCCCACCCCCCGCGCCTGCTCGATCCCGGCGAAGCCCGCCTCCTGCAGGCGGACGACGAGGCCGAAGCTGCCAGGGAGCGAGAGGAGGTGGGCGAGGTCGGCGCGGCTCCAGCCCTCGTCGAAGCACGCCTTGTGCAGCTTCGAGAGTCGGCCGAGGTCGAAGGGGCCGACGGGCCGGATGGTCAGGCGGGCTTCCCGCCGCAACTGAAGCATCGTTCAGAGGGCTCCCCTGTCGACGAGCGGGCGACCGGCCGAAGGTCGCGCATCCGCCGGGCGCAAGTAAAGGGGCTTGAGGTCGAAGGTGGGCGCGGGCGTTCCGCCGGCGGCGAGCGCGGCTCGGCCCACGTGCCGGGCGTCGACGGCGACGACGAGGGGCGGAGGGTGCAGGGCCAAGTCGGGCGGGAGGCCGTCGCGGAAGACGAGCGGCCGGAGCGGGTCGGGGCGGCCGGCGAGGCCACCCGGCGTCGTCACCGTCATCGGGCCGTCGGGCGAGAGGTCGGCGCCGAAGGGCTGGACGGCGATGGTGCCCCGGCCGGCGTCGACGGCGACGAGGCGGGGGAAGGATCCCGCCGCGCCCCGGGCGGCGCACGCGGTGGCGGCAAGGGTGGTGACGGGAAAGGCCGGCAGGCCGAGGACGAGGCCGAGCCCCTTGGCCGCCGCGACGGCGACCCTGATGCCGGTGAAGCCGCCCGGCCCGACGCAGACGGCGAGCGCCCCCAGGGCGTTCTTGGCGACCCCCTCCTCGGCGAGGACGGCGTCGAGGAGGGGGATGAGCGCGTCGCCCTGCCCCGGCCCCTCCAGGCGGCGGAGGCAAGGCGGCCGGTCGCCGTCGAAGACGGCGGCCGAGCAGCCCCCGGCGCCGGCCTCGAAGGCGAGGAGGCGCATCGGCCCCTAGCGCATCTTCGGCAGGGCCGGGACCGGCGTTGCGGTGGGCGGGGCGTCGTCGGGGGGTCGGGACATGGGAGCGTTACCGAAAGGATGGTGCGGACACGGTCAAGGTTCGGCGGCTTTCGCTTTCATCTCCTGCCCCGGACTTGACCCGGGGCCTACATGCCGCCCGCGCGAAAGCCCCTTACGAACGGCTTGGCGGCTTGAGCCTTTAGGCCCCGGAGCGAGTCCGGGGCACGAGGCAGGGGTTGGAGCGGCCCGTCTTCTCTTTCCCGCCTGCCGGGAGCCTACGAAACGGCGCGGACCTCGACGACGTCGGGGACGTAGTACTTCAGGAGGTTCTCGATGCCGTTCTTGAGCGTCATGACCGAGGACGGGCAGCCGGCGCAGGCGCCTTGCATGTGGAGGTAGACGACGCCGCGCTCGAAGCCGTGGAAGACGATGTCGCCGCCGTCCTGGGCCACGGCCGGGCGGACGCGGGTGTCGAGCAGCTCCTTGATCTGGCGCACGGTGGGGTCGGCGTCGTCGGCGTCCGCCGCCGGCACCTCGGCCCCGGGGTTGACGGCGGGGTCGCCCGAGAGGAAGTGCTCCATGATGGCGCCGAGCACGGCGGGCTTCATGAGGTACCAGTCCTCGCCCTCGGCCTTGGTGACGCTGATGAAGTCGCGGCCGAGGTAGACACCCGTGACCCCCTCGCAGGCGAAGAGGCGCTTGGCCAGCGGCGAGGCCGTCCCCGCCTCGGCGGGGTCGCGCAGGTCGAGCGTGCCCTCGGCCAGGACATCCTGCCCCGGCAGGAACTTGAGCGTCGCGGGGTTCGGGGTCTGCTCGGTCTGGATGAACATGGGACCTTGCCCTGGCTGAGGATGGTAAGGGCTGAACATGGTGCGGCGGCACCTATGCCGCAAGCCCGCGCCCGCCTCAGCGAAAGCCCACGGCCTCGTAGGCCTCGGCGAGGACCGGGGCGGCGCTTGCCCTGGCCCGTTCGGCGCCGTCGGCGAGGACGGCGTCGATCCGCTCCGGCTCGGCCATGAGGGCGCGCATCCGTTCGGTGATCGGCCCCAGCCTCGCCGCGGTGAGGTCGGCGAGGTCCGCCTTGAAGTCGGCGAACGAGGCGTCCTTGAAGCGCGCCACCGCTTCGCCTTGGCCCATGTCGGCGAGGGCGGCGTAGATCTGGAGCAGGTTCGACGCCTCGGGGCGGGAGGCCGGGTCGTAGCTCACCCCCATGACGCTGTCCGACTTCGCCTTCCTGATCTTCTGCGCGATCGTCTCCCGGTCGTCGACCAAATTGATCCGGGTCATGTCGGAGGGGTCCGACTTCGACATCTTCCTGGTGCCGTCGCGCAGCGACATGACCCGCGCCGCCTCGGCCTGGATCATCGGCTCGGGGAGGGGGAACAGGTCCGTGTCGAAGCGGCGGTTGAAGGCACCGGCGATGTCGCGGGCGAGTTCGATGTGCTGCTTCTGGTCCTCGCCGACCGGCACGTGGGTCGCCTTGTAGAGCAGGATGTCGGCCGCCTGGAGGACGGGGTAGGTGTAGAGCCCGGCCGGCGCGTTCTCGCGGTTCTTGCCGGCCTTCTCCTTGAACTGGGTCATGCGGTTGAGCCAGCCGAGCGGCGTGACGCACTGGAGCACCCAGGCGAGCTGGGCGTGTTCGGGGGCGTGGCTCTGGACGAAAAGGGTCGAGCGTTCGGGGTCGACGCCGCTGGCGATGATCGCCGCCGCCACTTCCCGCACGTTGCGGCGCATGGCCCCGGCGTCGCGCAGGAGCGTCAGCGCGTGCAGGTCGACGATGCAGAAGACGCACTCGTAGCCGTCCTGGAGCCGCACCCAGTTGCGAAGGGCGCCCAGGTAGTTGCCGAGGTGGATGCCGTGCGTCGGCTGGATGCCGGAGAAGATGCGGCCCTTCATGCGCCGTTCGACCTGTGCTGGGGGTTCGGGGGAGCCCCGTGTCTGGAGAGGATCGCCCCCGCCGTCAAGCCCGCCGGCGGCGGAGCTGGCCCCGGATCTCGCCGAGGTCGGTGGCGCCGAGGAGCTGGCAGGCCCCGAAGAAGAGGGTGCCCCCCGCCGCGATCATGAAGGGCAGGGTCAAGGCCACCGGCAGCCCGTCCGTCAGACGATCAAGGACGTACAGGGCGCCCGCCATGAGCGCCGTCGCCAGGAAAAGCCGGGGCAGCCGCGCCTTCAGGCGGGCGTCCGGGGCGAAGTCGCCCCGGCGGCGGAGGAGGACGCCCAGGCACAGGGCGTTGACCCAGTTGGTCGAGGCCGTGGCAAGCGCGATGCCGACGTGGGCGAGCGGGCCGATCAGGAAGGCGATGAGGACGACGTTGAGGAGGAGGCAGAAGGCGGCGACGACGACGGGGGTCTTCGTGTCCTCGCGGGCGAAGAAGCCGGGTGCCAGGATCTTGATGAGCACGTAGGCGGGCAGCCCGGTCGAGAAGGCGACGAGCGCGCCCGCCGTCGCCGCCGCGTCGCCGCCGTCGAAGGCGCCGCGCTCGAAGAGGAGGCGGACGATCGGGGAAGCCAGCACCATGAAGGCGGCCGCCGCCGGGAGGGTGAGGAGCAGCCCGAACTCGATCGCGCGGTTCTGGGTGTGGAACGCCGCCGCCTTCTGACCCGCGCCCAGTTGGCGGGAGAGGGTCGGGAGGAGGGCCGTGCCGAGGGCGACGCCGATGGCGCCGAGCGGAAGCTGGTTCAGCCGGTCGGCGTAGTAGAGGTAGGAGATGGCGCCCTGCGGCAAATGCGAGGCGAACCACGTGTCGACGACGAGGTTGATCTGGTAGACCCCGGCGCCGACGGCACCCGGCAGGACGAGGGCGAACAGGCGCCTGGCGCGCGGGGTGAGCTTCGGGCGGACGGGGCGGAAGGGGTAGCCGTACCGGGCGCTGGCCCGAAGCACCATGCCGAGCTGCACGACGCCCGCGACCGCCACCCCCCAGGCGAGCGCGTGCGCCGGGCCCGTGGGGTGGAGGCTTGCCAGGAGAAGGGCCGCGATCAGGACGATGTTGAGGACGATGGGGGCGAACGCCGCCACCGCGAACCGGCCGAGCGCGTTCAGGACCCCGCAGACGAGGGCGGTGAGCGAGATTAGCATGAGGTAGGGAAAGGTGATGCGGGACAGCTCGACCGCGAGGGCAAACCGTTCCTCGGCGGGGTCGAAGCCGGCGGCGAGCAGGCGGACGAGCCAGGGCATGAACAGCTCGGCCACGAGGACGACGAGGAGCAGCACCCAGGTCATGATGGCGAACGCGTTGACGGCAAAGCGCCTCGCCTCCGCCTCGCCCTCCCCTTCGAGCGTGCGGGCGAAGAGGGGGACGAAGGCGGCGTTGAACGCCCCTTCGGCGAACAGGCGGCGCAGGAGGTTCGCCAGCTTGAAGCTGACGAAGAAGGCATCGGCCGCCGGGCCGGCGCCGAGCACCGCCGCCGTCAGGGCGTCGCGGACGAAGCCCGCCACGCGGGAGACCAGCGTGAGCGAGCCCACGGTCATGGCGGAACGGACGAGGCTCAAGGACGGGGCTCCGGCGCGGGTCAGGGCGGCGGAGGTCTAGCGCCCTTCGCGGGCGGCGTCACCAGGGACGGTCAGACGCCCCCTTCCCGGTCGTCGACGAGGTCGGGCCCGGCGCTCGATCCGCGCCACCCGTTCGGCGAGACGCTCGTTGCGGACCTACTGGCGGGGGGACTCGCGGTGCCACTCGGCCGCGAGTTCACCGAGATGGTACTCGACGCGGCTCAGACGGTGCTTGATCTCGACAAGCTCGCTTCGGATTTCGTCCTGGCCCTTGGCCAGACGCCGCAGATGGATGAGAACGATGTTGTCGGGCCCGGTCATGGGAAATTTCCTTCGCGGACGACCCGACTTCATCACGCCCGCGCCGGCCGGCCAACGCCCCGGCGGCGCACCCGCCTACTGCCGGAGCACGAGCTTCGAGCCGCGCAATTCGACGGAGGCGAGGCGGCTCAAGAACGACATGCCGAGGAGCGAGCGGTCGAGGGCGCCCGCCTGCATCACCCGGGTCGGCACGTCGTCGAGGCGGATGGGGCCGATCGAGACGGCGTCCAGGTCGAGCCCGGCCGTGAGCGCCTGCCCGTTCGCCGTGATGACCGGCTGGTCGTAGTCGAGGCGGGCGAGGTCGATCCCGACGCGCCGCGCGTCCTCGACGGTGAGCGCGATCGTCGACGCGCCGGTGTCGACGACGAACTGGACCCGCTCGCCGTTGATCTCGGCCCAGACGCGAAAGTGGCCGTCGGCGCCGACGCGCACCGTGACCTCGCGCTCGCCGCTCAGGACGGGCTCGCTCGGGCTGAAGTAGGCGAACGTCCGCCTTGCGGCGAAGCCCGCCTCCCCGCGCCACGCGTAGGCGCCGACGAGGCCCGCGAAGATCAGCGCCCAGACGACGGCCATGCGCACGACCGCGCCGAAGCGCCCCTTGAAGCCGACGACGAGCGAGCTTGCGAAGAGGCCGAGGAAGGCGAGGAAGACGACGAGTTCCCGGCGGTTGCCCGCCGCGTCGAGCACGCCCGGATAGGCCCGGTTCAGGCTCCAGACGCCGAGGCCGAGCAGGGTCCAAAAGGCGATCAGCCGCACCATCGTCCGCCTTTCGCCCCCGCCCCCGTCCTAGTAGCCTAGCCCGCCGCCAGCGTCTGGCCGAGGGTCCGCTCGATCCGCCGCAGCTTGCTCGGGTGCTCGACCTTGAGCCCGAAGACGTCCTTGACGTAGAAGACGTCGACGACCCGCTCGCCGTAGGTGCTGATATGGGCGCTGTGGATGACGAGGCCAAGCTCCTTCAGCCCCTTGGCCAAGTCGAACAGCAGCCCCGGGCGGTCGCGGCCGTTGACCTCGATCAGGCTGTGGGTGCGGCTCGCGCTGTTGTTGACGAGGACGCGGGGCTCGACCTTGAACACGTCGGCGCGCTTGGGGAGCGAGCGCCGCCCGGCCAGCGCCCGCTCCAGCGACAGGTCGCCCGAAAGCGCGCGCATGACGTTCTGGCGGATGCGCCCGATCCGGGCGGCGTCGGAGACGGCCTCGAAGGTTTCGGCCTCCTGGCAGCCCAGCGTGTCGAGCGCCATGCCGTCCGAGGTCGTGAAGACGTGGGCGTCGACGATCGAGACCCCGGAGAGCGCCAGCGCGCCCGCCAGCTGCATGAACAGGCCGGGGTGGTCCGGCAGGTAGAAGGTGAAGCGGGTGCGGGCCTCGAAGGGCTCGCTGTCGACGTCGATCGCGATCGGCAGGCGTTCCCGGTCGGCCTCGGCGACGAGGCGGGCGTGGCGCAGCCGGGCCGCCCGGTCGACGCCGAGCCAGTAGCGGGGGTCGTGGCGCCGGACGTAGGCCTCGACCGCGGCGGCCTCCCAGCCCTCCCCGAGCAGCGTCTTCGCCAGTTCCTCCTTCGCCGCCTCGACGCGGGCGGCGCGGCGCCCGGACGGGCTGCCGGACGACGCCATCGCCGCCTCGGCCTCGTGGTACAGCTCGCGCAGGAGCTGGCCCTTCCAGCCGTTCCAGACGCCGGGGCCGACGGCGCGGATGTCGCAGACGGTGAGGAGGAGGAGGAGGCGCAGGCGCTCCGGGGACTGCACCGTCTCGACGAAGTCCTGCACCGTCTTTGGGTCTTCGAGGTCGCGCTTGAAGGCGTAGCGGCTCATGACGAGGTGGTGGCGGACGAGCCACTCGACCGTCTCGGCCCCGCCAGGCCGGAGGAGAAAGCGGGGCAGGAGGTGGCGGGCGATGCCGGCGCCGATCTCGCTGTGGTCGCCGCCGCGGCCCTTGCCGACGTCGTGGAGGAGAAGGGCCAGGTAAAGCTCGGCGCGGGCGTCGGTCTGCGGCATCAGCGCGACCGAGAGCGGGTGGTCCTCCTTCAGCCGCCCCGCCTCGATGCCGCTCAAGGTCCCGATCGCCCGGATCGTGTGCTCGTCGGTCGTGTAGACGTGGTAGAGGTCGTGCTGCATCTGGGCGACGATGCGGCCGAAGTCGGGGATGAAGCGGCCCATGATCCCGGCCTCGTTGAGACGGGTGAGGGTGAGCGCCGGGTCGCTGCGCGAGGTGAGCATCTCCAGGAAGAGGCGGTTCGCTTCCGGGTCGTCGCGCAGGCCGTCGATCCGGCGCAGGTTGCGCGCCAGCGACTCCAGGGCCAGCGGGTGAGGGTCGAGATCGCGCGCCTGGGCGAGGTGGAACAGCTCCAGCATCTTGATCGGCTCTTGCCCGAAGTCGGTGCCGGGGGCAAGGCCGACCCGGCCGTCCTGGAGGAGGAAGCCGTTCACCTGCCGCTTGTTGAAGGCGAAGCGCGGCAGGCGCAGCCTAGGCTTCCTCCTGTGCTGCTCGTCGAGGGCGGCGCAGACGGTGCGGGTGAGCGCGCCCACGTCCCTGGCGACGAGGTAGTAGCGCTTCATGAACCGCTCGACGCCGCTCGCCCCGCCGCGGGCGCGAAACCCCATCGCGTCCGCGACTTGGGTCTGCAGGTCGAAGGCGAGGCGTTCCTCGGCCCGGTCGGTGAGCCAGTGCAGGTGGCAGCGCACGGTGCTCAGGAACCGGTGCGAGCGCCTGAAGACGCCCGCCGTTTCGGGGGTGAGGGCGCCGTGGCGGACGAGGTCTTCCGGCGTCCTCGCATCGTAGAGGAAGCGGCCGATCCACATGAGGGTGTGCAGGTCGCGCAGGCCCCCCTTGCCTTCCTTGACGTTGGGCTCGAGAAGGTTGCGGCTGTCGCCGACGCGCCCGTGGCGGGCGTCGCGCTCGGCGAGCTTCGCCTCGATGAAGGCCGACTCGTGGCCCTGGACGATCTCGGCCCGGAAGCGGTCGTGCAGCGAGCGGGCGAGGGGTTCGGCCCCCCAGAGGTAGCGCGCCTCCAGGAGCGCCGTCTGCACGGTGAGGTCGGCGCGCGCCAGCTTCAGGCACTCGTCGACCGAGCGCACGCTCTGCCCCACCTTGAGGCCGAGGTCCCAAAGCCGGTAGAGGAGGAACTCGGCCATCTGCTCCTGGTGCGAGGTGCGCTTGTAGGGGTGGAGGAAGAGGAGGTCGACGTCGGAATGGGGCGCGAGCGCGCCCCGGCCGTAGCCCCCGACGGCGACGACGGCGAACGCCTCGCCCGAGGTGGGGTTCGGCAGGCGGTAGAGGCCGCCGAGCGCGAAGTCGAGGCAACCCTGGACCACCGCGTCCGTGAGGTCGGAGAGGCCCCGCTTGACCGCGAGGGGGTCGCCGCCCGCCTCGAATTCCTGGCGCAGCAGGCGCCGCCCGGCGGCGAGCGAGGCCGCCATGCGCCGCTTGACGATCTCACCCGCCCGCTCGCCGGGATCCACCGGGCGGGCGATCCCCTCCCTGGCCGAGCGCACGACCTCGACGAGCGACGCCCTCGAGGCCGCCGCTGCGGGGCGATGTCGCGCCTCCTTGTTCAGGATCGGTTCAGCCTGCATATTCCCCGCCTGACATCCCGTCCTCACGCCCGTCGCGGCCCCTTCGGGCGAGGATAGGGCGGTCCGCGCGAAAGAGGGAGTTCCCTTGGGCGATTTCCTGGCGATGGGGGGGTACGCGGCCTATGTGTGGTCGGCGTTCGGCCTGACCCTCCTCCTCCTCGGCCTGCTCTTGTGGCAGAGCTGGCACCAGGGCCGCAAGCGCGCCCGGGAGCTGGCGGTCCTCGAGGCCGCCGCGGGCGGGCGCCGCCGGGGGCGGCCGAAGGCGCGGCTCACCCGCATCGCCGGGGCCGCCCCCGACGAGACCACCACGACGACCGCCTGAGCCGGGATCCGCCTCCATGCGCCTCTACAAGCGCCAGCGCCTCGTCCTCCTCACCGTCCTCCTTCTCCTCGTCGGCGGCGCCGCCTCCCTCGTGCTCGCCGCGATGGGCGAGAGCATCGCCTACTTCGCAAGCCCGAGCGAGATCGCCGAGCGCCACGTCGAGCCCGGAAGGCGGCTTCGCGTCGGCGGCCTCGTCGTCCCCGGCAGCATCCAAAGGGGCGGGGACGGCGAGGTGCGCTTTCGCCTCACCGACACGAAGAGCGAGGTGCCGGTGGCCTACAAGGGGCTGTTGCCCGACCTGTTCCGCGAGGGGCAGGGCATCGTCGCGCAGGGCAGCATCGACGCCGGCGGCACGTTCGCGGCCGACGAGGTGCTGGCGAAGCACGACGAGCGCTACATGCCCAAGGAAGTCGCGGACGCGCTCAAGGCGCAGGGCGTCTGGAACGAGGGCGACGTGACGACCGCGAAGGGGGAAGGCCGATGATCGCCGAACTGGGCCACTACGCCCTCGTCCTCGCCTTCGGCCTCGCCCTCCTCCAGGGCGCCCTGCCGCTCTGGGGCGCTTCGCGCCGCGACGACGCGCTCATGGCGCTGGCGCCCTCGGCGGCGACCGTGCAGTTCCTCTGCCTCAGCCTCGCCTTCGGGGCGTTGATCCACGCCCACGTCACCTCGGATTTCTCGCTCCAGAACGTCGTCCTCAACTCGCACTCGGCGAAGCCCCTCCTCTACAAGGTGTCGGGCGTGTGGGGGAACCACGAGGGCTCGCTCGTCCTCTGGGTCTGGATCCTGGCGCTCTTCGGCGCGGGAGTGGCGGTCCTCGGGCGGAACCTCCCCGCCCCCTTCAAGGCAAGAACGCTGGCCATTCAGGGGCTGATCGGCGCCGGCTTCCTCGCCTTCATGCTGTTCACCTCGAACCCCTTCCTCCGCCTCGACCCGGCGCCCCTGGACGGGCAGGGGCTGAACCCGATCCTCCAGGATCCCGGCCTCGCCTTCCACCCGCCGATGCTCTACCTCGGCTACGTGGGGTTCTCGACCGCGTTCTCCTTCGCCATGGCGGCGCTGATCGAGGGGCGGATCGACCCCACCTGGGCGCGCTGGGTGCGCCCCTGGACGCTCGCCGCCTGGATGGCGCTGACGCTCGGCATCGCGCTGGGCTCCTGGTGGGCCTACTACGAACTCGGCTGGGGCGGCTTCTGGTTCTGGCACCCGTTCGAGAACGCCTCGTTCATGCCGTGGCTGGCCGGCAGCGGGCTGCTTCCCTCCCG
>JAGRGG010000077.1:0-16217 GCA_020445645.1 Geminicoccaceae bacterium
GCGCCAGCGGACGCGAAGCGTATTCCTTATTTCTCTGGTACTCAGACCGCGACATCGTCCAGTTCCTTTTCGAGGCGGTCGATGAAGCCTTCGACCACGCCGATGCCCTTGTTCCAGAAGGCCGGGTCGGAGGCGTCGAGGCCGAAGGGGGCAAGGAGTTCCTTGTGGCGAAGGGTGCCGCCCGCCTTCAGCATGGCGAGGTAGCGTTCCTCAAAGCCTTCGGGCTCCTGCTCGAAGACGGCGTAGAGCGAGTTCACGAGGCAGTCGCCGAAGGCGTAGGCGTAGACGTAGAAGGGCGAATGGATGAAGTGGGGGATGTAGCTCCAGAACACCTCGTAGTCGTCCCGAAAGGCGAAGGCGGGGCCGAGGCTTTCCTCCTGCACGGCCATCCAGTGCGCGGCCAGATCGTCCAGGGTCAGCTCGCCCTCGGCGCGAGCGGCGTGGACGCGGCGCTCGAACTCGCAGAACGCGATCTGGCGGACGACGGTGTTGAGCATGTCCTCGATCTTGCCGGCGAGCAGCAGGCGGCGGCGCTTGGGATCCCGCTCGGCGTTCAGGAGCTTGCGGAACGTCAGTTGCTCGCCGAACACCGAGGCGGTCTCGGCGAGGGTGAGGGGCGTGCCGCTCATGAACAGGCCCTGGTCGGCGGCGAGGCTCTGGTGGACCCCGTGGCCGAGTTCATGGGCGAGGGTCATGATGTCCCGGTTGCGCCCCTGGTAGTTCATGAGGACGTAGGGATGGACCGAGGGCACGGTCGAGTGGCAGAAGGCGCCGCTGTCCTTGCCGGGCCTGGGGTCGGCATCGATCCAGCCCCCGTCGAAGAACCGCTCGACGATCGAGGCCAGCTTCGGCGAGAAGCCCCGGTAGGCGTCCAGGACGACAACCTTCGCGTCGTCCCAGCCGTGCCGCGTGTCGGCGTCCTCGGGCAGGGGCGCGTTGCGGTCCCAGTATTCCAGCTTGTCCAGCCCCATCCAGCGGGCCTTCAAGGCGTAGTAGCGGTGCGAGAGGCGGGGGTAGGCGTCCTTCACGGCCAGGATCAGCGCGTCGACGACCCCGTCCTCGACTTGGTTGGCGAGGTTGCGCCGCGAGATCGGACGATCGAAGCGGCGCCAGCCGTCCTCGATCGCCTTGTCCTTGGCGAGCGTATTGGTGACGCGGGCGAAGAGGGGCAGGTTGCGCTTCAGGGTGAGCGCGATGGCCTCGCCCGCGCGCCGCCGCACGTCGCGGTCCCTGTCGGTCATCTTGTCGAAGATCTCGGCCGTCGTCAGGTCCTGCCCGTCATAGGCGAAGCGCAGCCCGGCCAAGGTCTCGTCGAACAGCCGGACCCAGGCGGCGCGGCCCGTCACCGACTTCTCGTGCAGCACGCGCTCGATCTCGTCGTCGAGCTGGTGCGGGCGAAAGGCGCGCACGTCGCGGAGGTAGGGTTTGTAGCGGGCGAGCGCGGGGGAGGACGCGACCTTCGCGTCCATCTCGGCGTCGGGGATGCGGTTCAGTTCCAGGTTGACGAAGAGGAGCCGGGTCGAGATCGCGTTCACCCGCTCCTGGATGCCCTGGTAGAACCGGCCGACCTTCGTGTCGCTCCGGTCGGCGCTGTGGAGCAGCTGCGCGTAGGAGTAGGCCCGGCCCAGCTTCTCCTCCAGCCCCTCCAGGCGGACGATGAGGTCGGCGAGACCGTCGCCCGAGAGGTTAGCGAGCCGGCCCTTGAAGCCGCTTTCCAGCGCCACGGCCTCCGCCTCGGCGGCGTCGAGGTCGTCCTTGAGGGCCGGGGAGCCCATGCCGTCGTAGAGGTCGTCGAGCCGCCAGGACGGCGCCTTGGCCGCCGCTTCCGCCCCCGCCGCCTCGGGGGCGGGGAGGGGGCCTTGCCCCGGGATGTGCCTCATGCCGTATTCCTTCAGGTGGCGTGATGCGACATATAGGCGGCGGGCGGGGCGCACCAAGCGGGGAGGGGCGCGGCCAACTGGCGCCCTCGTGGCGAGGCTCCCCCAGAGGGCGAACGGGTTTCCCATGCCAGCGATAACCGCCGACACGAACCTCCTCACCCTCTTCGGCGCCGCCGCCGAGAAGAGCGGCGAGTCGCCGTTCCTCTGGGCAAAGCGGGACGGGGCGTGGCGGCCCTGGTCCTGGCGACGGGTCGCGGACGAGGCCAGGCGGCTGGCGCGCGCCCTTCGCCAGTTTGGCCTGGAGCCCGGCGACCGGGTGGTCCTCGTCTCGGAGAACCGCCCCGAATGGTGCATCGCCGACTTGGCCGTCCTCATGGCGGGCGGGATCACTGTGCCCGCCTACACGACGAACACCCCGGACGACCACGCCTACATCCTCGGCCATTCCGGCGCCCGGATGGTGATCTGCTCCGGGCGCAGCCTCGCCGGGAAGCTGCTGCCGGCGATCGGCAAATCACCTTCGGTGCGCCTTCTCCTCTTCGTCGAGCCGTTCGAGGGGGTGGGGGACCTCCCTGTCTCGACGCTGGGCTGGGCCGACGCGCTCGCCCTCGGCGACCGCTCGCCCGCCCTCAACAGCGCCGAAGCCGCCTCCCCCGACGACGCCGCCTGCTTCATCTACACGAGCGGGACCGGCGGGCAGCCGAAGGGGGTGATGCTCTCGCACCGCAACGTGCTCGCCAACGTCAAGGGGGCGAAGGCGGTCCTGGACCTTGCCGGCGTCGGCGACGACGAGATCTTCCTCTCCTTTCTGCCCCTTTCGCACTCCTACGAGCACACGGCGGGGCAGTTCTTCCCGATGGCGATCGAGGCGCAGATCTACTACGCCGAAGGGGTCGAGAGCCTGTCGTCGAACCTCGTCGAGGTGAAGCCCACGATCGTCACCTGCGTGCCCCGGCTCTACGAGGTACTGCGGCAGAAGATCACCGCCTCGGTGGCGAGGGAAGGGGGGATCAAGGCCCGGCTGTTCGACCTCGCCGTGGCGCTCGGACGGCGGCGCATCGCCGAGGGGCGGCTGCCCCGGCACCTCGACCTCGTCGACAGGCCGCTCGACCTCCTCGTCCGCAAGAAGGTGGGCGAGCGCTTCGGCGGGCGCCTCAAGGCGATGGTCTCGGGGGGCGCCCCCCTCAACGAGGACGTGGCCCTGTTCTTCATGGCGCTCGGCGTGCCCGTCCTCCAGGGCTACGGCCAGACCGAGGCGGCGCCGGTCATCGCCGTCAACCTGCCGGGGCGGGCGCGGCCAGCGACGGTGGGGCCGCCCTTGGACGGGGTCGAGGTCAGGATCGCGGACGACGGCGAGATCCTGGTGCGCGGCGACAACGTGATGCTCGGCTACTGGCAGAACCCGGAAGCGACGGCGGAGGCCGTTCGGGACGGCTGGCTGCACACGGGCGACGTGGGCGCCATCGACCCCGACGGCTACTTGAGGATCACCGACCGCAAGAAGGACATCATCGTCGGTTCCGGCGGCGACAATATCGCCCCGCAGCGGGTCGAGGGCATCCTGCTTCTGGAGGGCGAGATCGGGCAGGCGCTCGTCTACGGCGACAGGAAGCCCTACCTCGTGGCGCTCATCGTGCCGCACCAGGACTTCGTCCGCCGCTTCGCCCGTGAGCACGGCAAGGATGCTGGGGAGGGTAAGGGGAGCGGCGACCCCGCCGGCCTCGCCCGCGACCCCGTCTTCAGGAAGGCCGTCGGGGAAGCGGTGCGCCGGGCCAACACGTCGCTCTCCGCCATCGAGCGTGTGCGCCGGTTCGAGGTGATGGACGAGCCGTTCACCGTCGAGAACGGGCTGATGACGCCCACCCTGAAGTTGCGACGCCCCCTCATCTACCAGCGCCACCACGACCTCCTGGAGGGCCTCTACGCCGCCGGCAGGTGACGAAGGGTATACAACTTGGAGTTATTCCCGGGCCGCACGGCACGGAAAAGCGTGAATTGACGCATGAGGGAAAAAGGATTGGGCCGCCGCGCGGGCAGCCCAAGTGCTTCGTTCGCCTACGGGCGGTCTTCGCCGCCTTGCCGAACGAGGCGCCATCGAATTTCGAGCTTCTGTCGTCGACGGCGGGGCAACGCCGCCACCACTCGTTGGTGTCTTCGTCTTTCCTCGGCTGCCTTCTTTTCGTCACAATATCTTTGGTCTGTCAATCCAAATACCACAATTTCTTGATCAGCCGGAGCCCAAGCGGTCGAGGAGGGACTGGAGCTGGTCGGGGCTCGAATAGGCGATGCTGAGGCTGCCGCCCTTGCGTTTTGGGCGGATGGAGACGCGAAGGCCCAGATGCCGGGCCAGCCGTTCCTCGCAGGCCAGAAGGTCGGGATCGGGCGGCGGCGGGGTCGGCCGTGCCGCCGGCGGGGCGGCGGCCAGGGCTTCGACCTCGCGGACGGTGAGGCTTTTTTCAACCACGACGTGTGCGAGGGCGACGGGGTCGCTGGTTCCCAGCAGCGCCCGCCCGTGCCCGGCGGTGAGCCGGCCGTCTTCAACCATGAGGCGGACATCCTCCGGCAAGCGCAGGAGCCGCAACGTGTTCGCCACGTGGCTGCGGCTCTTGCCGACGGCTTCCGCGAGGACGTCCTGGGTGTGGCCGAATTCGCCCATCAGGCGTTCGAAGGCGCGCGCCTCCTCCACGGCGTTGAGGTCGGCGCGTTGCAGGTTCTCGACGAGCGCGATCTCCAGGGCTTCCCGGTCGCCGAAGCGGCGGACGATCGCCGGCACCTCGTCGAGCCCCGCCCGCTGTGCCGCCCGCCAGCGCCGCTCGCCGGCGATGATCTCGAAGCCGTCCTTCCCATCCGGGCGGACGACGAGCGGCTGGAGGATGCCCTTGGCGGCGATCGAGGCGGCGAGATCCTCCAGCCCGGCCTCGTCGAAGCGGCGGCGGGGCTGGAAGGGGGAGGGGCGGAGGAACTCGATCGGCAGGCGCTCCAGCCCTTCCTCGGGACGGGCGGGGCGGCGCTCGGGCAGGGCTTCCGCGGGGTCGTCCTCGTCGTCGTCGCCGGCGAGGAGGGCGGAGAGCCCCATGCCAAGGCCGCGCTTCTTCATCGTCCCGCCCCCGTCGTTCTATCGCTCACGCCACCCGCGCCAGAAGCTGCTCGCGCCGCAGGAGTTCGCCCGCGAGGTGCGCGTAGGCGAGGGCACCCTTGCTCTTAATGTCGTAGAGCAGCACGGGCTGGCCGTGGGAGGGCGCCTCGGAGACGCGCACGTTGCGCGGGATCACCGTCTTGTAGACCCTGTCGCCGAGAAAGCTTCGCACGTCCGCCGCCACCTGCTCCGAGAGGTTGTTGCGCCGGTCGAACATCGTCAGCACGACGCCGTGCATCTGGAGGTCGGGGTTGAGGGTGCGGCGCACGCGCTCGATCGTCCGCAGCAGGAGGCTCAAGCCCTCGAGCGCGAAGAACTCGCATTGCAGGGGCACGAGGACGGCGTCGGCGCAGGTGAGCGCGTTGACGGTGAGCGTGCCGAGCGACGGCGGGCAGTCGATCAGCACGTAGTCGGCGTCGGTATCGAAGTGGGCGAAGGCGTCGCGCAGGCGGTAGTTGCGGCGGCGGTCGCCGACCAGCTCGACCTCGGCCGCCGAGAGATCGACCGTCGCCGGGACGACGCTGAGCGTCGGGATCGAGGTCGCGCGCACGGCCTCCTGTAGCGTCGCCTGACCGATGAGGACATTGTACGACGTGACCTCGCGCTCGTTCTGGCGCAGGCCGAGCCCGGTCGAGGCGTTGCCCTGGGGGTCGAGGTCGAGGATGAGCACCCGCTTGCCGGCGGCGGCGAGGGCGGTCCCCAGGTTGATCGTGGTCGTCGTCTTGCCGACGCCGCCCTTCTGGTTGGCGATGGCGACGATCCGCGCCGACCGCCCAGGACGATGAGGGAGCAGCTTCGCGTCGTTAGGCGGCTCCACGCCGGATTCCCTTGAGAATGAGGATGCGTCCGTCGGGATCGACGAGGCTCGTTCGGACATCGGCGTCCATTGTCCAGGTTTCGCCGGCTTCGGTCAATTCCCGCGCGAGGCTGCGTCCCTTGAGGAACAGGCAGGTGGCGCCCTCGCGCATCAGGGGTGCCGCCAATTCAAGGAGGCGCGGCAGGGGGGCCAGCGCCCGCGCCGTGATCGCGCCGGCCTTGAGGTTGAGATCTTCGATCCGCTCGGCGTGAACCCGGACGTGACCGCAGCCGGTGGCGCGCGCCGCCTCGCGGAGGAACTGGGCCTTGCGTCCGTCGCTCTCGACGAGGTGGACCTCGGCCATGCTTTCCATGACGGCGAGCACGAGCCCCGGCAGTCCGGCGCCGCTGCCGAGGTCGATCAGGGTTCCGGCCGCCGGGGGCAAGAGGGGGTGGAGCTGGGCGCTGTCCAGGACGTGGCGGCGCCAGGGGTCGGCCAGGGTCGAGCGGCCGACCAGATTGATCGCCCGGTTCCAGCGGAAGAGGAGGTCGAGGTAGACCCGGAGACGATCCAGCGTTTCACGTGAAACACCGAGCGCCGCGACGATCTCGGCCGGTGGCGGGGGCGCCCCCTCAGCCGGCGCGGCGGGCATGGCGGAGAAGCAACGTGAGGGCGGCGGGCGAGACGCCGGGCACGCGGGCGGCGGCGCCGAGCGTCGTCGGCCTGGTCCTGAGGAGGGCGGCCCTGGCCTCGGCGGCGAGCCCTGGCACGGCGTCGAGGTCGAGGTCGGGCGGCAGCGCGAACGCCTCCTCGCGGCGGAACGCCTCGATGTCGGCGGCCTGCCGGCGGAGGTAGACGGCGTAGCGGGCCTCGGTCGCAACGTGGTCGAGCGCGGCGGGGTCGAGCGTGCCCAGGTCCGGGACGATGCGGGCGAGGTCGGCGAGGGTCACGTTCGGGTGGCCGAGGAGGTCGAGCCCGTCGCGTGCCCGGCCGTCCTGGTTGACGGCGACGCCGTGGCGGAGGAGGGCCGCCGGGGTCAGGCGGACCGCTTCGAGCGCCGCCCGCGCCGCCGCGATCGCCGCCTCCCTGGCGTCGAGCCGCGCCATGCGGGCCGCGTCGACGAGGCCGGCATCGAAGCCTTTGCGGGTGAGGCGGAGGTCGGCGTTGTCGGCGCGCAGGCTGAGGCGGTACTCGGCGCGCGAGGTCAGCATCCGGTAGGGCTCGGCCACCCCCTGGGTCACGAGGTCGTCGACGAGGACGCCGATATAGCCCTCGGCCCTATCGACGACGAAGCCGGGATCGCCCCCGCCCGCCCGCCGCGCCGCGTTGACCCCGGCGACCACCCCCTGCGCCGCCGCCTCCTCGTAGCCGGTCGTGCCGTTGACCTGCCCCGCGAGGAACAGCCCCTTCAGCGCCCGCAGTTCGAGGGTCGGATCAAGCTCGCGCGGGTCGACGTGGTCGTACTCGATCGCGTAGCCCGGCCGGTGCATCTCCACCCGCTCCAGCCCCGCAATGGTCCGCAGCATGGCGAGCTGCGCGTCCTCCGGCAGCGAGGTCGAGACCCCGTTCGGGTAGACGGTGTCGTCGTCGAGCCCCTCCGGCTCCAGGAAGACCTGGTGGCGGGGCCGGTCGGCGAAGCGCACCACCTTGTCCTCGATCGACGGGCAGTAGCGCACGCCCTGCGCCTTGTTCCGCCCTGAATACCCGGCCGACGCTTCGAGGTTGTCCATGATGACGGCGTGGGTCGCGGCGTTGGTATGGGTGATGTGGCAAAGGGCCTGCGGCCGGTCGATGCGGTCGGTCATGAACGAGAACGGGGAAGGGGGCTCGTCGCCCGGCTGGGGTTCCAATCCGGCGTAGTCGATCGTCCGCCCGTCGAGCCGGGGCGGCGTGCCAGTCTTGAGCCGCCCGAGACGCAGCCCCAGCCGTTCGAGGCTCGAGGCGAGGCCGATCACGGGCGCGTCGCCGGCGCGTCCCGCCGGCCACCGCCGGTCGCCCAGGTGGATCTCGCCGCGCAGGAACGTGCCGGTCGTCAGCACCACGGCGCCGGCCTTGAACGCGGCGCCGTCCGTGGTTTCGACCCCTGTGACGCGCCCGTTCCGGGTCAGAAGGTCGGCGACCTCGCCCTCTTCGAGCACCAGGCTCTTCTGGGCGGCGAGCAGCCCCTGCACGGCCAGCGCGTAGCGCCGCCGGTCGGCCTGGGCACGGGGACCCTGGACCGCCGCCCCCTTGGAGCGGTTGAGCAGCCGGAACTGGATGCCGCCCGCGTCGATCGCCTGGCCCATGATCCCGCCGAGCGCGTCGACCTCGCGCACCAGATGGCCGCGCCCCAGCCCGCCGATCGCCGGGTTGCACGACATCGCCCCCACCGTGTCCAGACGCTGGGTGAGGAGCAGGGTACGGGCACCGGCGCGGGCGGCGGATGAGGCTGCCTCCGCGCCCGCGTGGCCGCCGCCGATGACGATGACGTCGAAGTCGCGCATGGGCCGGCTATGTGGCGGGGGCCGGGGGCGGTGTCAATTACGCTTCGCGTCCGCTGGCGCGGGGCCTTTTTTCTCTTCTTTTCATCCGTTCGTCGTTGGAGGTTGGCAAGGGCGGCGGGGCCAACCTTGAACAAGAAGAGAAAAAAAGGAAAAAAGGCCCTGCGCCAGCGGACGCGAAGCGCGTTCTTCCAAGGCCCCCCATGTCCCAGATCGCCGGTTCCATCTTCGCCTTCGCCGGCCTGCTCGGCCTCATCGCCCTCCTTCCCCCCTTGGCCGAGCGCCTGCGCCTCCCCTACACGGTCCTGCTCGCCGGCCTCGGCATCGTTCTCGGCTTCCTGATTGGTGCCGCCCCCGCGCTGCGCCCCTACGTGCCCGACGACGTTTTTCTCGACTACGTTGCCGCCCTGGGCGAGGTCAGGATCACCTCGGGCGTCTTCTTGTGGGTTCTTCTGCCGGGGTTGATCTTCCAGGCATCGCTCGAACTCGACTCCCGCGCCCTTTGGGACGACATCGGCCCGATCCTCTTGATGGCCGTCGTCGCCGTGCTGGCGACGACGCTGATCGCCGGGCTGCCGGTCGGGCTCCTGTCGGGGCTCGGCGTGCCGGCGGGGCTCCTGGTCGCCGCCATCGTCGCCACGACCGATCCCGTCGCCGTCATCGCCATCTTCCGGGAGGTGGGCGCCCCCCGGCGGCTCGTCGGTCTCGTCGAGGGGGAGAGCCTCCTGAACGACGCCGCCGCCATCGCGCTCACCGCCTCGCTCCTCGCCATCGTCGTCAGTGGGTCGGTGCCGGAACCAAGCGAGCTCGCCCTCGACTTTCTGCATGACTTCGCGGGCGGCGCCCTCCTCGGCGCCGTTCTCGGCCGCCTCGCCGCCTTCCTCATCGCCCGCCTCGACGAGGGGGGACCGGCGGAAGTCACCCTCAGCGTGGCGCTCGCCTACCTCGCCTACGCGCTGGGCGAGGCGCATTTCGGGGTCTCGGGCGTCGTCGCCGTCGTCGCGGCCGGGCTCGTCTTCGGCGCCTACGCGCGCGCGACCCTGCCGACGGCGGCGTGGCAGTCGGTCGCCGCCGTCTGGCTGCAATTGAGCTTCTGGTCCAGTTCGCTCATCTTCGTCCTCGCCTCGATGCTCGTGCCGAAGACCCTCGCCGCCGCGACCCCCTTCGACCTCGCCCTCCTGGGGCTCCTCCTCCTCGGCGCCCTCGCTGCCCGCGCCTTCGTCCTCTTCGCCCTTCTGCCCCTCCTCCGCCTCGTCGGCCTCTCCTCGCGGATCCAGCCGGGCTACAGGGTCGTCATGCTCTGGGGCGGCCTGCGCGGCGCCGTGACCCTCGCCCTCGCCCTCGCCGTCACCGAGAACCGGGCAGTACCGGAAGAGCTTCAGCGCCACGTCGCCGTGCTTGCCACCGGCTTCGTCCTCTTCACCCTCATCGTCCAAGGCCTCAGCCTGCGCTCCCTCATCCGCCGGCTCGGCCTCGACCAGCTCGACCCCGCCGAGCGCTTCCAGCGCGAGCGGGCGCTACGCCTCACCCACGACGAGATTTTCGAGCGGCTGAACGGCACGTCCCGCGCCTACGGGCTCGAAGCCGCGACGATGGAAGGGGTCGGTTCGCTCTACCGCCGGCGCGTCGAAGCGATCCCCTTCGAACCAAGCCTCGGCGAGGAGATGCAGCGGGTCCAACTCGCCTCGGCGCTACTCACCCTCACCAGGAAGGAAGCGCGACTCTACGTCGACGAGGGGGGCCGGCGGATGGCGACCCGCGCATCGATGGCACGGCTGGTCCGGGAGGCAAACGCTCTCATCGACGCCCTGCGCGGCGGCGGGGAGGGCGGCGGCCTCGAAGCCTACCGCCACCTCGCCCGCCTTCAGTTGCGCCCGAACCGCTGGATCCGCGCGGCCGCTTGGCTGCACCGCCGCTTTCGCATCGACCGTCCCCTGGCCTCTGCGCTGGCGGGCGTGCTGGAGCGCGCCCTCTTCCAGCGCTCCGTCCTGGACGACCTCGAAGGCTTCAACCGGGAGCGTATCGCCGGGCTGTTCGGCGCTCGGATCGCCGAAGTGGCGGCCCGCTTCCTCGCCCTGCGCCGCGAGGGGCTGGAGCGCAACATCGACGCCCTGAAGCTCCAGTACCCAGACTATTGGGAAGCGTTCAGCCAGCGCTACGTGCACCTCGCCACGATCCGCCTCGAATACCTCGCGCTGGAACGCATGGCGGAGGAACGGCTGCTGGCACCGCAGATCATCGACCGGCTCCACGCCGAGTTGCGCTCCCGGCACCGTCGCCTCGATCGTCCCCCGGCCCTCGACCTCCGCCTCGACAGCCTCGACCTCGTGCGCCACACCCCGCTCTTCGATGGCCTCGACGCCGTGGAACAGAAGGCCGTCGCCCGCCTTCTCGTGCCGCGCCTCGCCATCCCCGGCGAGCGCATCGTCCGCAAGGACGAAGCCGGGGACGCCATGTACTTCGTCGCCTCGGGCGCGGTCGAGGTCGCGGTCGAGCCCGAGCCGGTCCGCCTCGGCACGGGCGACTACTTCGGCGAGATGGCCCTCCTCAACGACCGGCCGCGCCTCGCCGACGTGACCGCCCTCTCCTACTGCCGCCTCCTCGTCCTCTACCGCGAGCGGTTCGACGCCTTCCTCCGCAACCACCCCGACCTCGATCAACAGATGCGCAACGTGGCGCAACAGCGGGAGGTCGCCGTTTCACGTGAAACGTGACGCTTCGCCCGCGCCGGCCCAGGTAGGCGAAGCGTCACTTCCCGATGCAGAAGTCGGCGAAGATCCGGTCCAGCACGTCCTCGACCCCGACGGCGCCGGTGATGCGGCCGATGGCCGTCGCCGCCGCGCGCAGGTCCTCGGCCTTGAGGGCGAGTTCGCAGGCCACGGGCGATAGGGCACCGTCGAGGGCGGCCTGGGCCTCGGTCAGCGCCGCCCGGTGGCGCGGGCGGGTCAGCGCCACCTCGCCCGGTGCCAGAAGGCGGCGGGCGCGGCCGGCGAGGTGGCGCAGGAGGCGGTCGGTGCCGCGGTCGGTCAGGGTCGAAAGCGCGAGGACAGTGGGCGGCAGCACGGCGAGCGCGTCGGGGGGCTGGGCGTCGGCCTTGCTCAGGACGAGGAGCGTGTCCCCGTCCACGGAAGAAGGCAGGCCCGCCGGGTCGTCGACGAGGAGGAGCCGGAGGTCGGCCGCCTCGGCCCTGGCCTTCGCCCGCTCGACCCCGATCCGCTCGACGGGGTCCGTGCCCTCGCGCAGACCCGCCGTGTCGAGCAGGGTGACGGGCAGCCCGTCGAGGTCGAGCGCCACCTCGATCACGTCGCGGGTGGTGCCGGGGAGGGGGGTGACGATGGCGACCTCGCGCCCGGCGAGGCGGTTGACGAGGCTCGACTTGCCGACGTTGGGGGCACCCGTAACCGCGACCTGGATGCCCGTGCGCAGCCGCTCGCCTTTGCCGCCGTCGGCGAGGTGGGAGGATATCTCGCGCCGCAGGGCTTGGAGGTCCGGCCGGACGACGGACCATAGGCCGTCCGGCACCGCGTCCTCGGCGGCGAAGTCGATCTCGGCTTCGACCCTGGCCAGCGCCCCGAGCAGCCGCTCGCGCCAGCCCGCGTAGAGCCGCCCCAGCGCCCCGTCCATCTGCCGGAGCGCCTGCCGCGCCTGGGCGAGGCTGGAGGCGGCGATCAGGTCGGCGAGGCCCTCGGCGGCGGTGAGGTCGAGCCTGCCGTTCATGAAGGCGCGGCGCGTGAACTCGCCGGGCTCTGCCGGGCGCAGCCCCGGCAGCGAAGCGAGGGCCTCCAGGAGGCCCGCCTGGACGGCGGGGGAGGCGTGGTGCTGGATCTCCAGCATGTCCTCGCCGGTCTCGCTCGCCGGGGCCGCGAAGTAGAGGAGGAGCGCGTCGTCGAGGTGTCCGCCGTCGCCCCCGCCGTAGCTGGGCGCGCGCAGGCGGCGCAGGCTCGCCCGGCGGGGCTGAAGCGGCGGCCCGTCCGCGAGCAGGGCGGCGGCGACGAGCGCCCTCGGTCCCGAGAGGCGGACGATGCCGACGACCCCCCCGACCCCGGTCGCGGGCGCGAAGATCGTGTCGGGCCTCAAGGCTCCTTCTTGCCCTTGCCCGCACCCCCGCCCTGACCTTGGGGCATCCCCATCGCCGCCGTCGCCATCTGGGTCCAAAGGGACTGCCACTGGTCCATCCCCTTGGCGCCGAACGGCAGCCACTGGTCGAGGAGCGCCTTCGGGTCGGTGCCCTTCACGACCTCGCGCAGGCGGTTCTCCATGTCGGCGAGCAGGCGCTCCTGCATCGGCGCGATGTCGGGAAAGCCCAGGAAACGCCGCGCCTCGTCGGGGGTACAGTCGATCTCGATGTTGAACTTCACGTTCCGCTCCTCACGTTCGGGACGGGGCGCATCATATAGACACTCGGATCGAACCGCGAGGCGGTGGGGGAGAAGACGATGACGAACGCGCTGGCGCGGGCGATGAGCCCCTACCTCCTCCAGCACAAGGACAACCCCGTCGACTGGCGGGAATGGTCGGCGGAGACCCTGGCCGAGGCCGCGGCGCGCGACGTGCCGATCCTCCTCTCGGTCGGCTACGCCGCCTGCCACTGGTGCCACGTCATGGCGCACGAGTCGTTCGAGGACCCCGCCGTCGCCGACCTCATGAACGCGAGCTTCGTCAACGTGAAGGTCGACCGGGAAGAGCGCCCCGACCTGGACGCGATCTACATGCAGGCGCTCGCGCTCCTCGGCGAGCAGGGCGGCTGGCCGCTCACCATGTTCCTGACCCCGAACGGCGAGCCGATCTGGGGCGGCACCTACTTCCCCCCCGAACCCCGCTACGGGAGGCCGTCGTTTCGCCAGGTGCTGGAGCGGCTGGCGACGGTCTGGCGCGACAACCGGGGCGCGATCGAGGGCAACCGTCTGGCGTTGCGCGACGCGCTCGAACGCCTCGCCGCGCCCAAGCCGGGGGAGGCGGACCCCGGACCGCTGGCGCTGACGACGGCCGAACGAACCCAGGGCCAGTTCGACCCCGTGCGCGGCGGGATCGGCGGGGCGCCCAAGTTCCCCCAGGCGCCGACGCTGCGGCTCGTCTGGGAGGTCGCGGGGCGGACGGGCGAAGGGCGGGGGCGGGAGCAGGTCGTCCACACCCTGCGCCGGATCTGCCAGGGCGGCATCTACGACCACCTGGGCGGCGGCTTCGCCCGCTACGCCGTCGACGCCGAGTGGCTGGTCCCGCACTTCGAGAAGATGCTCTACGACAACGCCCAGTTCCTCACCCTCCTCGGCGATGCCTACGCCCTGACGGGCGAGCCTCTGTTCAAGGCGCGCGCCGGCGAGACGGTGGGCTGGCTGGAGCGCGAGATGCTCACCCCCGCCGGATTTGCCGCCTCGCTCGACGCCGACAGCGAGGGCGAGGAGGGCCGGTTCTACGTCTGGCGCCAAGACGAGGTTGCGGCGGTCCTGGGCGAGGAGGACGCCGCCCGCTTCGACGCCGCCTACGGCGTGACCGGGGCGGGCAACTGGGAGGGGACGACGATCCTCAACCGCCTGCACGCGCCGGGGCTCGCCCCACCGGAGGAGGAGGCGGCGCTCGCGGCGATGCGCGCCCGCCTGCTCGAAAAGCGCGGGGAACGGGTGCGGCCGGGCCGCGACGACAAGGTGCTCGCCGACTGGAACGGCCTCGCCGTCCAGGGCTTGGTCGACGCGGCGCTGAAGGTTGGGGAGGGGGCGTGGCTCGACCTGGCGCGCGACGCCTTCGACCGGGTGCGCCGCCATCTCGGGGCGGGCGAGGGTCTGATCCACGGCTGGCGCGACGGGCGGCGCCAGGGCCTCGCCTTCCTCGACGACTACGCGCAGATGATCCTGGCGGCGATCGCGCTTCACGAGGCGACGGGGGAAGCGGCCTACCTCGACGCGGCGACCGGCTGGGCCGGGGTGGCGAGGAGGGACTTCGCCCGCGACGACGGCGGCTACCACCTCTGGCAGGCGTCCGCCGGCAACGTCCTCCTCGACGGCGGCACCGCCAACGACGGCCCGACCCCGTCGCCGCAGGGCAGCCTGATGCTGGCGCTCGCCAAGCTGGCGCACCTCACGGGCGAGACCGTCTACGAGGACGGGGCGCGGGCGCTCTGGCGCTCGCTCGCCGGGGAGGTGGCGCGGCAGCCCGCCGCCTACGCGACCCTGCTGCGCGCCGGCCTCTTCCTCGACGATCCCCTGGAAATCACGGTCACGGGTGCCCCTGACGATCCCGCCACGCGAGCCCTGTTCGACACCGCCGCGAAGGCAGCGCCGATCGAGCGGGTGCTACGGCGGGTGGGTCGGGAGGCGGGCCTGCCGGCAGACCACCCGGCGGCGGCGCTGTTGCACGCAACGGACGGCCCCGCCGCCTTCGTCTGCCGGGGGCGAAGCTGCCTGCCCCCAGTCACCGAACCGGACGCGCTCGCAACAGTGCTTCGCAACGGCACGATCAACAACCCGCAACAGGCGGCAACGTAGGAGAACAGGCATGGTGATGCGCATTGTGGCGCAACGGCACGGCGGACCCGAGGTGTTGCAGCCCGAAGACGCCGAAATCGGCGCCCCCGGCCGCGGCGAGATTCGGGTCCGCCACACGGCGATCGGCCTCAACTACATCGATACCTATCACCGCACCGGCCTCTACCCTACGAACCCGCCGTTCACGCCGGGGCTCGAAGCGGCCGGCGTCGTCGAGGCCGTCGGCAAGGGGGTGACGGGCCTGAAGGAGGGCCAGCGGGTCGCCTACGGCACCGGCCCGATGGGCGCCTACGCCGAGGCCCGCCTCATGCCCGCCGACAAGGCGATCGCCATTCCCGACGGGATCGACGACCGCACGGCGGCGGCGATGATGCTCAAGGGGATGACCGTTCGCTACCTGATCTGCGAGACCTACAAGGTACAAAAGGGCGACACCGTTCTCTGGCACGCGGCCGCCGGCGGCGTCGGCCTCATCGCCTGCCAGTGGCTGAAGCACCTGGGCGTCCGCGTCATCGGCACGGCCGGCAGCGCCGAGAAGGCCGACCTCGCCAAGCGGCACGGCTGCGACGAGGCGATCCTCTACAAGGAGGAGGACGTGGCGAAGCGGGTGCGCGACCTCACCGGCGGCGAGGGCGTCCCCGTCGTCTACGACGGCGTCGGCAAGGCAACCCTCGCGGCCTCGCTCGACAGCCTGCGGCCGCGCGGCCTCTTCGTCAGCTTCGGCAACGCCTCGGGGCCGATCAAGGATTTCGACCTCGGTCTCCTGAGCGCGAAGGGCTCGCTCTACGTCACCCGCCCGACCGTGATGACCTACACCGCGACCCGCGCCGGACTCGAGGCCAACGCCGCCGACCTGATCGAGGTCGTGCGGGGCGGGGCGGTGACGATCCCCGTCAACCAGACCTTCGCGCTCAAGGACGCGCGAAAGGCGCACGAGGCCCTGGAAGGGCGCGAGACGACGGGCGCGACGCTGCTGCTGCCGTAGGGAAGGCGCGCGACAGCGCCCTGTTTCACGTGAAATGGCATTTTACGTCTGCAACAAGAGCGGCAACCGAACCTGCAACAACGCGCAACGCTCCGCCACAGGCTCTGTGGCGGGGCGTTGCCGCATCGAGAGCGTAACGAAGACGTGCTTCGCGCTGGCGGGGCGTGGTCCTAGTTGTTCATCGAGCTGAAGAAATCCTCGTTCGTCTTGGCGTGGCGCATCTTGTCGAGGAGGAACTCGACCGCGTCCGTCGTGCCCATGGGGTTGAGGATGCGCCTGAGCACCCACATGCGCTGGAGGGTGGCGCGGTCGACGAGGAGTTCCTCCTTGCGGGTGCCGGACTTGCCCACGTCCATCGCGGGGTAGATGCGCTTGTCGGCGACGCGGCGGTCCAGGATGATCTCGGAGTTGCCCGTGCCCTTGAACTCCTCGAAGATCACCTCGTCCATGCGGCTGCCGGT
>JAGRGG010000077.1:16315-16438 GCA_020445645.1 Geminicoccaceae bacterium
CCGCCGGTCAGCACCTTGCCCGACGAGGGTACCACGGTGTTGTAGGCGCGGGCGAGGCGGGTGATCGAGTCGAGGAGGATCACCACGTCGCGGCCGCTCTCGACGAGGCGCTTGGCCTTCTCG
>JAGRGG010000270.1 GCA_020445645.1 Geminicoccaceae bacterium
GCCGTCATGGCCGCCTTGCGCGGGGCGGAACAGGCCCCCGCCCGATCGGCGGGGCCGCGCCCGTCCAAGGTGATCCTGCCCGACGGCAGCGAGATCGAGACCCGCCTGGAGGTGGTCGAACTCGACGACCTGATCGCCTCGCACGGCGACGACCTCGCGCCGAACCCCGCCTTCCCGCCCGAGCTGCAGCCGCGCGACCGGGGGCGGGCGGCGAGCGCGGAGCAGGTCACGGGCATGGCCGCCAGGCTCGACCCCCGGCTGCTCGGCGACACGCCCACGCCGGGCGAGGGCGCCCCCATCGTCGGCTTGGACGGCGTCGTCGAGAGCGGCAACGGCCGCACCCTGGCGCTGCGCCGGGCTTACGGGCAGGGACTGGAGACGGGCGGGCGCTACCGGGCGTGGCTGGCGGGGCAGGGGTTCGAGGTCGCGGGCATGAAGGCGCCCGTGCTCATCCGCCGCCGCACCACGGACCTCACACCCGAAAGGCGCGTGGCCTTCACCCGGCAGGCCAACGAGGGCACCGTCGCCCGGATGGGGGCGTCGGAGCAGGCCAGGGGCGACGCCGAGCGGCTGGTCCCGGACGTGCTCGACCTCGTCCGCTCCCCCGACCTTCAGGCGGCGGCCAACCGGCCGTTCGTGCGCGCCTTCGTGGCGGCGCTGCCGGCCTCCGAGCGGGGGGCGCTGATGGCGGCCGACGGCACGCTGGGCCGGGCCGGGGCGGCCCGGATCGAGGCCGCGCTGCTGGCGAGGGCCTACGGCGACGCCGACCTCACCGCGCGGCTGGTCGAGGGCGCCGACGCCGGAAGCGACGCTTCTGGGCTCGGCCCCTTGGGCAAGGCGCTGGCCGACGCGGCGCCGGGGATCGCCCGGCTGCGGGCGGCGATCGACGCCGGGGCCGCGGCGGCGGAGGGGGACCCGGTGCCGGGGCTGCTGGACGCCGTGCGCGCGGTGGTCCAGGCGCGGGAGGCGAAGCAGCCGCTCGACTTCCCCCTGATGCAGGGCGACCTCATGGGCGGGGGCCTGGGCGCCGAGGGCCGGGCGTGGCTGGCCGCGATGCTGCGGCCGACCAAGGGAGGGCCGCGCCTTTTGGGGCGGCAGCGGCTGGCGGAACTGCTGGGCGGGGTGGTCGACGCGGCCGGCAGGCAGGCGCCCGGCAGGGACATGTTCGGGGGCGCGCCCGCCGGGGCGAAGGCGATCCTCGACGGCGTGGTCGAGCGGCAGGGGCGGGCGATCGGGCGCGCCCCGGAAACGCTGTTCCAGCCGATGCGCCAAGGCGTCGACCTGGACATCGAGGTCGAGGTCACGACGGCCGCCCCTCGCTTCGCCGGCCAGAGCTACGCCGAGGTACGCAAGAGTTTCCCGAAGGACCTGCGCAAGGCAATCACCGACGGCGGCCCCTACCGCAACCGCGATACCGGCTGGGACATCGCCGTCAGCGGCACGAACCTCGACCATGCGGTGAAGCGCTCGGAGACGGGCAAGGCCGGCGAACTGCCGCGCAACATGGTCGACCGGCTCGAAGCCGTCGCCAATCTGCCGGCCCTGCTCGAACGGGCGGTGCTGGTCGAGAGCCGGTCGCCGATGAAGCCGGCGCCCACGGTCGCGGCGATCCACCGGCTCTACGCGCCTTTCGAGGTCGACGGCCGGCTCTACACGGTGCGGCTCACGGTCAGGGAACGCAACGCCCGGGTCGTCGAGGTCGAGGGTATCGAGATGTTCGGCGCCTACGACGTGGCATTGGAGAAGAGGGTGCCCGCCGGTACCTCCCCGGAGCGATCCCCGGGGCCGACGGCGGACACGCCTGCAACGCCCGCCGGTACATCAAGGGAGGGGTCCCCCAACCCGACGGCGGGCGTCTTGAAGGTGCGCACCCTGCTCGAAGGCGTCAAGGACGACGCCGGCGATCCGTATTTCCAGCGTACCCCGGAGGGTCAGCCGCGCGGTTCGATCACGTTCCACGAGGACGGCCGGGCGGTGATCGAGCTGTTCGAGACGGCGGACGCCAGCACCGTCGTCCACGAAGGCGCGCACCTGTTCACCCGGATGCTGGAGGACCTCGCGCCGCACAGCGCCGAGGTGGCCGCCGACCTCGGCGTGCTGAAGGCCTGGACCGGGGCGGGCGACGGCCCCTTGCTGCCCGTCCACCACGAGAAGATCGCGGACGCCTTCGAGGCCTGGATCGCCGGGGGGGCGGCGCCGTCGTCGCGGCTGGAGGGGGCGTTCCGGACGCTGGCCTCGTTCATGGCCAAGCTCTTCGGCGACCTCAAGGCGCAGGGGCGCCGCGCGACGCCCGAGGTGGAAGCCGTGTTCGCCCGGATGCTGGAGGTCCGGCCCGAGGTCGCGCCGAAGCCGGCGAGGATCGCCGACCCGGTGATGGCCGCCTTCGAC
>JAGRGG010000078.1 GCA_020445645.1 Geminicoccaceae bacterium
CCGTGGACAATGCCCATATGCGCTACTTCATCGTCCATCTGCACCGGCTGCTCGATCCGGAGGGCTCGTAGACGCTTCGCGTCCGCTGACGCGAAGCGTCTACAGCGCCCCCAGTTCCGCGAAGCTGAAATACGGGACCGGATCGCCCTCCTTCACCTCCTCCACCCCGGCGCCGATCTCGATCAGCCCGTCGGCGTCGGTGAGCGAGGTGAGGATGCCGGAGCCTTCCCGGCGGATGCGCAGGACGGCGTAGCCGTTCGTGCCGGGCACGAGGCGGCCGCGCAGAAGCTCGGTGCGGCCCGGCCTCTTCTTCATCGTGAACGCCGCCGGAACGGGAAGGGCCTTGGGCTCCGTCCAGGCGGATCCGGCAAGCCGCAGGAGGACGGGGCGGGCGAGGCGGAGGAAGCACACCGTCGTCGCCACCGGGTTGCCGGGCAGGCCGACGAAGACGGCGCCCCCCAGTTCGCCGAACGCGAGCGGGCGGCCGGGTTTCATGGCGATGCGCCAGAAGTGCAGCCGTCCCAGCTTCTCCACCGCGCGGACGACGTGGTCCTCGTCGCCCCGGGACGCGCCGCCCGAGGCGAGGACCAGATCGTGCGCCGCCGCCGCATCCTTAAGCACCGCCTCCACCTTGCCCCGCTCGTCGGGCAGGATGCCGAGATCCGTGACCGTGACCGGCAGGTGGCGGAGCAACCCCTTCAGGATGTGGCGGTTGGCGTCGTACACGCCCCCCGGCGGCAGGTTCGCCCCCGGCTCCCTGAGTTCGTCGCCGCTGGAGCAGAGCGCCACCCGGAGCGGCGCCCGGAGCCGGACCCGGTCGCCGCCGAGCCCCGCCAGCACGCCGAGGTGGTGCGGGGCGAGGCGGAGCCCCGCCGCGAACAGGGCCTGCCCCGCCCTGATGTCCTCCCCCCGCATCCTCCGGTTCGACCCGGCCCGAAACCCCGCCGGCACCGTGACGGCGTCCCCTTCGAGGCCGGCCTCCTCCTGCATGACGACGGTGTCGGTGCCGTTGGGCATCGGGGCGCCCGTGAGCGTCCGCACGCAGGATCCTTCCGGCACCTCGTCCGCGAAGGGGTGGCCCGCCGCCGCCCGACCCGGCCGGAGGCGAAGCCGCGTCTCCCCACCGGCGGCGAGCGCCGCTCCCGCGAAGGCGTAGCCGTCGACGGCCGCGTTGTCGAAGCGGGGCAGGTCGTCCGGGCTCACCACGTCCTCGGCCAGGATCCCCCCCGCCGCCGCGTCGAGCCGCGCGTCCACGACCCCGGCGACGGGGACGATCCGGGCGCGGAGAAGGGCGAGCGCGTCGTCCAGCGCGATCTGCCCCTTGGCGTCGAGCGCGAAGCAGTCGTCGAGCGCGCGCTTCACGGCCACGCCCGCGCCGCCTTCAGCGCCGTGTCGGCGATCCCCGCCACGTCGTTCAGGTCGAGGACGGGAACGGCGAGCCCCTCCAAGGGCACGTCGCTCGCCACGGCGGCGACGGCGGGGTCCTCGGCCGCGAGCAAAGGCGTGCCGCGCTCGCCCCTGTGGACCTCGATCTTCGGGTGGCCGCCCCGCTTGAACCCCTCGACGACGACGAGGTCGACCGGCCGCATCCGGCCCAGGATCTCGGCGAGCGAGGGCTCCGGCGCGCCCCGCAGCTCCTCAATGAAGGCGAGGCGCCGCGCCGTCGCCAGCACGACCTCGTGCGCCCCCGCCTCGCGGTGGCGGTACGTATCCTTGCCCGGCTGGTCCAGGTCGACCTCGTGGTGGGCGTGCTTCACCGTCGAGACCTTGAGGCCCCTTTCGATCAGGTGGGCGACGAGGCGGACCACGAGGGTCGTCTTGCCGTTGTCCTTGTAGCCCACGACGCCGATCACCCGCATCCGCCGGTCCCCTGCAAGCGCGGCGCCCTTCGCCCGTTGACGGCGGCGCCGCGATCTGGTTTGCCACCCCCTTCGCTCAAGGTTGGCCCGTCCGTAGGAGAACGCAATGGCCGAGGCCGAACTCGACGCGCGGGGCCTGAGCTGCCCGCTTCCGGTCCTGAAGGCGCAAAAGCGGCTGCGCGACCTGCCGGGGGGCGGGCGCCTCCTCGTCCGCACCACCGACCCGAAGGCGCCGGACGACTTCCGCCACTTCTGCGCCGAGCGGGGCCACCGCCTCGTCGACCTCGCCGCCGAGGGGGAGGGGCACCGCATCGTGATCGAGAAGCATGGCTGACAGGATCGACCTCCCTCTGCCCGAACGCTTCGCGGGCGTCCTCGTCGTCGGCGACGTGCACGGCCACCCGGCCCGGCTCGACCCCTTCCTCGCCTTCGCCCGCGAGCACCGCCTCTTCGCCCTCAGCGTCGGCGACCTCGTCGACCGCGGCCCCGACAGCGTCGGCTGCCTCGCCCGCTTTCGCGCCCTCGAAGCGGCGGGCGACGGCCTCTGGCTGCGCGGCAACCACGAGGACAAGGTCTTTCGCGCCCTCATCGGCCGCCCCGTCAAGCGCACCGAGGCGATCGAGCGCACGCTGGGGGAGTTCGCCACGGACGAGGGGGGCGAAGGTCTCCGGCACTGGTTCCTCGACGCCTACCCGAAGGCCCCCTACGTCGTCCGGTTCCGCAACGTCGTCGTCGCCCACGGCGGCTTCGCCCGGCGGATGCTGGAAGGGAAGGGCACGTTCGCGCCGTCCCTGAAGGCCCGCGCCCTCTACGGCCAGCCGGGGCGGCAGTTGAAGGCCGACGGCAAGCCCGTCCGCCTCTACAACTGGGTCGAGGAGATCCCGGGGGGCGTCACCGTCGTCATCGGCCACGACCCGATCAGCCGCGAGACGCTGCTCACCCGGGCGAACCGGGGGGGCGGGCGGATGATCCACCTCGACAGCAACGCCGCCAAGGGGGGATCCCTCTCCGCCCTCCATCTGGACCGGGAAGGCGGCATCGAGGCCGCGCTTCAGGTGGAATCCGACGGCGCCGACCCCCGCCCCGTCGCCTTCGCCCCCGTCACCCCCGAAGCCTTTCCCCATGCCATCGCAGATGCGCCGGCATGAAGGACGCGATGAAGTAGTACGAGTGGTCGTACCCCGCCTGCCGTCGCAGCGTGAGCGGGATGCCCGCCCTCGCGCACGCCGCCTCCAAAAGCTCCGGCTTCAGCTCCTTTTCCAGGAAGTTGTCGGCACCGCCCTGGTCGACCAGGATGTCCTTCGTCCGGCACCCGTCCTCGATCAGGGCCGTCGCGTCGTAGGCCCGCCAAGCGTCGCGGTCGCCCCCCAGGTAGTTCGACAGCGCCTTCTCGCCCCAGGGACAGCGCATCGGCGAGCAGATCGGCGCGAAGGCCGAGACGGATCTGAAAAGCCCAGGCTTGCGCAGCGCCGTCACGAGCGCGCCGTGCCCGCCCATCGAGTGCCCGAACACGCCGACGCGCTCCATGTCCACCGGAAAGGACGACCGAACGATCCCCGGCAACTCCTCCGTCACATACGAATACATCCGGTAGTTCGCCGTCCACGGCGCCTCGGTCGCGTCGACGTAGAACCCCGCCCCCGACCCGAAATCGTAGGCGTCGTGCTCCCCCGGCAGATCCAGCCCGCGCGGGCTCGTGTCCGGGCACACGACCACCAGCCCAAGATCCGCCGCGTCCCGCTGAAATCCCGCCTTCGTCGTCACGTTCTCCCAGGTGCAGGTGAGCCCCGAGAGGTAGAACACGGCGGGGCAGGGGCCTTTCTCGGCTTGCGGCGGCAGGTAGACCGAGAACGCCATCTCGGTCCCCGTCGCCTCGGATCGATGCTTCAGCACAAGCTGCCGCCCGCCGAAGCTGCGGTTCTCGGCGCTGGTTTCGAGCGTCATGACATTTCCTTTACGATTCAAGATTACGCCCCGCGCCAGCGGACGCGAAGCGTAATCCTAGTAAATGACGACCCCCCGGATGCTCTCGCCCTTGTGCATCAGGTCGAAGCCCTCGTTGATGTCGTCGAGCGGCATTGTGTGGGTGATGAGGTCGTCGATGTTGATCTTCTTGTCCATGTACCAGTCGACGATCTTCGGCACGTCGGTGCGACCTCTGGCCCCGCCGAAGGCCGTGCCGCGCCAGGAGCGGCCCGTCACCAGCTGGAAGGGGCGGGTGGCGATCTCGGCGCCCGCCGGGGCCACGCCGATGATGATGCTCTCGCCCCAGCCCTTGTGGCAGCATTCGAGGGCCTGGCGCATCACCTTGACGTTGCCGATGCACTCGAAGCTGTAGTCGGCGCCGCCGTTCGTGAGGTCGACGATCGCCTGGACGACGTTGTCCGGCCCCACCTCCTTCGGGTTGACGAAGTGGGTCATGCCGAAATGCCGCCCGACCGCCTCGCGCTCGGGGTTGAGGTCGACGCCGACGATCCTGTTGGCGCCGACCATGCGGGCACCCTGGATCACGTTGAGGCCGATGCCGCCGAGGCCGAAGACGACGACGTTCGAGCCCGGCTCGACCTTCGCCGTGTTGACGACGGCGCCGACGCCCGTGGTGACGCCGCAGCCGATGTAGCAGATCTTGTCGAAGGGCGCGTCCTCCCGCACCTTCGCCACCGCGATCTCGGGGAGAACGGTGAAGTTCGAGAAGGTGGAGCAGCCCATGTAGTGGCGGATCTCCTTGCCCTGGAAGGAGAAGCGCGACGTGCCGTCCGGCATCAGCCCCTGGCCTTGCGTCGAGCGGATCTTCTGGCAGAGGTTGGTCTTCGGGTTGAGGCAGTACTCGCATTCCCGGCATTCGGGCGTGTAGAGCGGGATCACGTGGTCGCCCGACTTCACGCTCGTCACGCCTTCGCCCACCTCGCGGACGATGCCCGCCCCTTCGTGGCCGAGGATCGAGGGGAAGATGCCTTCCGGGTCGGCGCCGGAGCGGGTGAACTCGTCGGTGTGGCAGAGCCCGGTCGCCATGAGTTCGACCAGGACCTCGCCGGCGCGCGGGCCTTCGAGGTCGACCTCCTCGACGACGAGCGGCTTGTCGGCCTCGAAGGCGATGGCGGCGCGGGTCTTCATGGTCCCTCCTCGATGAGCTTGTGGGCGTTCTTCCCCCGTCGCGGCGCACACTAGCCCCCGTCCGCGAGGCTCCGCAAGGCCGGGCGCAGCCGCCGGACCATCGCGCCGAGCGTGGCGTCCAGCCGCCTTGCCCCGCCCGGTCGCCAGCCGAGGGCTTCGAGCCCGTCGCAGTGCATGACCCCCTTCGGCGCCATTCCGGCCAGAGGCAGGCGGCCTTCGACCCCGGCGGCGGCCCCGAGCCGGCGGGCGACCTCCCCGGCGGCGAGCGCGAGGTCGCCGCAGTTGTAGGCCCGTCCCGGCGCGCCGCCCGCGAGCAGGAGCCGGACGGCGCTCGCGACCTCGGCCCCGTGAACCTCCGTGCCGGCGCGGGCTTCGGACGAAGCCCGTCCCTCAAGGACTGCCCGCGCGAGGTCCAGCCACTTCGTTCGATCGAACGGCTCGACGATCCCGTAAACCCCCGTCGGCCTGAGCGCCGTCACCCGCCAGCCCTCGGCGCCCCAGGCGGACACGAACCCCTCCAGCGCGAGCTTGAGCGCGCCGTAATGGGTATCGGGCCGAAGCGGTGCGTTTTCCGCCAGCACGTCCCCCTCCCTTGCCAGCCGCCCGTAGACGGCGCGCGAGGAGAGGACGACGGCGCTTTTCACCCCCGCCTCCCGCGCCGCGCGAAGGAGATCGAGCGAGCCCATGAGGTTCACCGCCAAGAACCCGCCCAGGTCGTCGCCCTCGCCTCCCCGGTAGCGTCCGGGCTCGTGGGAGAACGCCGCGTGGACCAAGCCGTCCGCGCCCTCGACCAGCGCCCGCGCCGCGCCCGCGTCGCCGAGCCCGCCCGCGACCGCCTCGACCGGGCCGAGCCAGGGCGGCACCGCCCCCCGCGCCAGCACCCGGACCCGGTGCCCCGCTTCGAGCAGGTCCCGAACGACGAACTGCCCGACGTAGCCCGTCGCCCCGGTGACGGCGACGATCAAGGCGCCCAGGGCGGCACGTCGTCCGCGACCTCCCGCCCCTCCAGGATCGCCCACCACAGGTCGATCAGCGGCCCCAGCCGGTCTCGCTTCGGGTGGTCGCGCTGCCAGGGCTTCTCGTACTGGTAGTGCACGACCCGGATCGACGGCCAGTGCCATAGCTCCGGCAGGTTGAAGCGCAGGTATTGCAGCGCGTTGAACGTGTAGGGCAGCCCGTGCCAGTCGGGAAAGTATGCCTCCAGGAACGTCTGGTCCGTCCGCCGCCAGAAGGTTTCTCCCGTGTCGAGCCGTTCGATCATATCCTCGAACGTCGCCGGGTCCGGCCTTGCCGCGAACACGCCCGAGTTCAGCCGCCGGAAGTCGTGCAGCGTCTCGTAGAGGTTCGGCGCGGCGCTGAACTCGGGGTAGGCCATGAGGCCGTCGATCGGCTTGACGACGAGCGTGTCCGCATCCAGGAACGCCGCCCGCTCCAGCCCCGCCAACCGCCACAGCCGCAGCTTCTGGAAGTTGTCGATGGGATCGTGGAAAGCCGGCTTTCCACCCTTCGTGAACGGCGCCGCCGCGTGCAGGGCGCCCCGCCCGTGCCGCACCCGAAAGCCGTCCGAGAAGGGGAGGGGTGCCGCCCCGACGATCCGGCAGCCCTCCGCCTCCAGGGCCTCCAGCCCCCCGGCCCCGCCCGTCGCCAGCACGACGAGCGGGTAGGCGCTCCCCACCCGCTTCAAGGAGCGCGCGAGCGCCAGCGCGCCGAGGCCGTAATCCGCGTTCGTGACCAGCGTGACCCAGGCGGCGCCCGCCATCTCAGCCGCCGACGACGCGCAGCGCCGGGCGTCCGCCTTCCTCCATCCGCCGCCGGATCGCGTCGGTCCAGGCCGAGGTGCAGGGGATGTGCCGGGGATCGACCCGATCCTTGTGCCGCCGCGCCACCTCGATCACCTCGTCCAGCAGCCCCTCGCGCAGCGTCGTCGGCTCCAGCCCAAGCGCCAGGAACTGGTCGTTCCTGACGACGAGGTCGTTCTCCGCCGCCTCGTTGCGCGGGTTGGTCACGTTCTCGATCGGCGCCCCCGTCATCGCGTGGACCATGTTCGCCAGATCGCGCACCCGGTGCGTCTCGGTCATCTGGTTGAAGATCCGCACCCTCTCGCCCCGCTTCGGCGGGTTGAGCAGCGCCAGCTCGATGCAGCGCACGCTGTCCTTGATGTGGATGAACGCCCTGGTCTGCCCCCCCGTCCCGTGGACGGTGAGCGGGTGGCCGACCGCCGCCTGGAGCAGGAGCCGGTTGAGCACCGTGCCGTAGTCGCCGTCGTAGTCGAAGCGGTTGACGAGGCGGGGGTCCTTCAGCGTCTCCTCGGTGTTCGTCCCCCAGACGATCCCCTGGTGCAGGTCGCTGATCCTGAGCCCGTCGTTCTTGGCGTAGTAGGCGAACAGCACCTGATCCAGGCACTTGGTCATGTGGTAGACGCTGCCGGGGTTGGCCGGGTACAGGATCTCCTGCGCCGCCTCGCCCCCGTCCTCAAGATCGACGCGCACCGGCAGGTACCCCTCCGGGATCGGCGCCCCCACCGTGCCGTAGCCGTAGACCCCCATCGTGCCGAGATGGACCAAGTGCGCGTCCAGCCCCAGTTCCACGATCGCCGCGAGCAGGTTGTGCGTGGCGCGCACGTTGTTGTCGACCGTGTAGCGCTTGTGGCGGGCCGACTTCATCGAGTACGGCGCCGCCCGCTGCTCCGCCAGATGCACGACCGCGTCCGGCCGGAACCTGCCGAGCCAGCCCTTCAACTCGTCGTAGTCCTCGGCCAAGTCGATCCGCTCCAGGGGGATCACCCGCCCCGTCACCTCGCGCCACGCGTCCCGCCGTTCCTTCGGGCTCGTGATCGGCGTCAAGGACTGCACGTCCAGTTCGCCGTCGATCGCCCGGCGCACGAGGCTGTCGACGATCACCACCTCGTGCCCCCGCGCCGACAGATGCAGCGCCGCCGGCCACCCGACGAACCCGTCCCCGCCCAACACCGCGATGCGCATCGTCGTTTCCTCGCTCTTCCCGTTTCCGACGAAACGGGGACGGTGGCGGTTGGTGCCTTGGAATGCGCTTCGCGTCCGCGGGCGCGAAGCGCAATCTTGCCTTGCCGCCGGAGACCGGCTCTAACGTCGCCCGTCCGCCCGCCAGAGGAGCCCCCTTTCCCATGCAGACCATTCGACCGGAGATCGAGGAATTCGAGCTTTCGGGCATCGGCAAGGTGGCGGCAGGGGCGTTGGACGACCCCGACGTGATCCCCTTGTGGTTCGGCGAGAGCGACCTGCCGACGCCGAAGTTCATCCGCGACGCGGCGGTGCAAGCACTCGACGAGGGCAAGACGTTCTACTCCTACGCGCGGGGCACGATGCCCCTGCGGGCGGCGCTGAAAGCCTACCTCGACCGCCTCTACGGCATCGACCTCGACCCCGACCGCGTCACCGTGCCCGGCTCGTCGATGCTGGGCGTCATGATCGCGGGCGAGTGCCTCGTCGGCCCCGGCGACGAGGTGATCCTGGTCTCGCCCTACTGGCCGAACGTCCGGCAGGTGGTCCGCATCATGGGCGGCGTCCCCGTCGACGTGCGCCTCGACGAGGGCAACGACCGCTGGCGCCTCGACTTCGACCGCCTCGAAGCTGCGCTCACGCCCCGCACCAAGGCCGTCTACGTGAACTCGCCGTCCAACCCCACGGGCTGGATCATGACGGCGGACGAGCAGCGCCGCCTCCTGGGCCTCTGCCGCGAGCGCGGCCTCGGCCTGATCGCCGACGAGGTCTACCACCGCAACGTCTTCGCGGGCCGCGACCCCGCCCCCTCGTTCCTGGAGATCGCGGGGCCGGACGAGCCCGTCTTCGTCGTCAACGGCTTCTCCAAGGGCTGGGCGATGACCGGCTGGCGCCTCGGCTGGGTGGTGGCCCCCGCCCGCCTCGTCGAGCCGATGGAGGTGCTCTCCCAGGTGAACAGCACCGGCGCCAACGTCTTCACCCAGTACGGCGGCGTCGCGGCCCTGGAAGGGGGCGAGGACTTCGTCCGAAGCTTCACCGCCCGCTGCCGCGCCAACCGCGACCTGGTCATGGAGACCCTCGGCCGACACCCCCGCGTCCGCCTCACCGCCCCCGAAGGCGCCTTCTACGCCTTCCCCCGCATCGAGGGCATGACCGACAGCCTCGCCTTCTGCCGCCGCGCCCTGAAGGAAGCGAAGGTCGGCCTCGCCGCCGGCTACACCTTCGGCGACGGCAACGAGAGCCACGTCCGCCTCTGCTTCGCCATCGCCACCGAACGGCTGAAGGTCGCGCTCGACCGGCTGCTGCCGCTGATCGACGGGGCGGTCTGAACACGCTTCGCGTCCGCGCCAGCGGACGCGAAGCGTCGTCCTACTTCCGCCGGAACCCGTCCCAGCTGTAGAGCCCGAGCGCCACCCAGATCGCGGCGAAGGTGGCGATCTTCAGGGGCTCCGCCGGCTCCTTGAAGACGAAGACGCCCTCCAGGAACAGGAGGCTCGGGATCGTGTAGAGGATGAGCCCCACCGTCGCCAGCGGCAGGCGCTTGGCGCCCAGGTTGAAGAGGATGAGCGGGAGCACGGTGATCGGCCCCGCGAGGACGAGGAGCAGCGAGAGGGGGAGATCCGTCCCGAACGCGAGCCCCTGGCGGGCGCCGACGTAGACGAGAAAGCCGGTCACGATCGGCAGGGTGATGAGGCACTCGGCCATGAGGCCGACGGCGGGACCGACGGGCAGGCGCTTGCGGACGAGGCCGTAGCCGGCGAAGCTGAAAGCAAGCGTGAGGGCGACGACGGGCACGAGCCCGAGCGAGACGACCATGTTCAGGACGGCGAGCCCGGCCAGGACCACCGCCGCCGTCTGCAAGGGCCGCAGCCGCTCCTTCAGGACGACGACGCCGAACAGCACCGAGAGCAGCGGGCTCATGAAGTAGCCGAGGCTCGCGTCGAGCACGTTGCCGGCGAAGACGGCGACCACGTAGACGGTCCAGTTGAGCGTGATGAGCAGGCTCGTGGCGACGAGGCCGAGGAGCGTGCCCCGGCGGGTCAGCGCCCGGTGGAGCGGGCGCCACTCGCGGCGCGCCCAGAGCACGACGGCCAGCGCCGGCACCGCCCAGAGCACCCGGTGCGCCATCGCCTCCAGGGGGTGCGCGCCTCCCAGCAGCTTGAAGTAGAACGGGAAGACGCCCCAGAGCAGGCAGGCGCCGGCGACGGCGAGGAACCCGCTCCTCGCCCCGGAACCGGCGACCGGCGCCCCGGCCGTCGCCTTCACGGCGCCGCCCCCGCGACGGCTTCCGCCCTGGCCAGATCGTCCGCCGTGTTGACGTTGAAGAACGGATCGAACGGCACCGCGTCGAATGCCACGGAAACGACCCCGTGCCGCCCCGTGAAGCGGTCGATCTTGCGCTCGCCCCCCTCCAGCGCCGCCCGCAGATCGTCCATGAGCGCGACGGGCCAGAGGCCGAAGACCGGATGCGTCCGCCCATCGGAGGCGGCGCAGGCGAGGGGGGCGCCCCCCGCCGCGATGGGCTCCAGGAGCCGGGCGACCAGATCCCCCGGAAAGAACGGCGTGTCGGCGGCGAAGGTGGCGAGCCACCGCGCGTCCGGGTGGCGCTCGGTTGCCCAGGCCATCCCGGTAAGCACGCCCGCGAGCGGCCCGGCGAAGCCTTCGACCACGTCGGCCCGCACGTCGAGCCCGGGCGGGGGCAGCCGCGCCGGGTCGCCGTTCACGTTGAGGAGCAGATCCTTCACCTGCGGCCGCGCCCGCTCGATCACGCGCTCGAGCAGCGTCACGCCCCCGACCGGACGGAGGAACTTGTCGCCGCCGCCCATCCGCCGCCCGAGACCGCCCGCGAGCACGACCCCGACGACGTTCTTTTCCGCCTCAGTCATCGCCCTGGCTCGCCTTGCGACGGAACCGGGCGTCCTCGTCCTCCCCGCCGTGCAGGGGCGGCGCGTCGAAGACGATGCGCCCCGCGCCTGACAGCACCGTGAAGCGGCGCCCGCGCGAACGCCCGACGAGGGTGAGCCCGGCCCGACGGGCAAGCTCGACCCCGCTCGCCGTGAAGCCCGAGCGCGAGACCAGGATCGGTATGCCCATCTGCACCGTCTTGATCACCATCTCCGAGGTGAGCCGCCCCGTCGTGTAGAACGTCTTGTCGCCCCCCTCCATGCCGTGCCGGAACATCCAGCCCCGGATCTTGTCGACCGCGTTGTGCCGCCCGACGTCCTCCATGTAGAGGAGGAGGTCCGGCCCCTGGCAGAGCGCGCAGCCGTGGATCGCCCCCGCCTTCAGGTAGAGGGAAGGACAGGTGTTGATCCGCTTGACGAGCGGGTAGAGGTCCGCCGTGTGCAGCCGGACATCCTTCGGCAAATGCGCCTCGTCGAAGCGCTCCATCATGTCGCCGAAGAGCGTGCCCTGCGCGCAGCCCGAGGTCTGGACGCGCTTTTTCAGCTTCGCCTCGTAGTCCGTGACCCGGGCCGTCCGCACGACGACGACCTCCAGTTCCTCGTCGTACTCGATCCCGGTCACGTCGTCGTCCGCGAGCAGCATGTTCTGGTTCAACAGGTAGCCCAGCGCCAGCTCCTCCGGGTGGTCGCCGATCGTGAGCAGGGTGACGATCTCCTGCCCGTTCAGGAACAGCGTGAGCGGCCGCTCCATGACGACGCTCGCCGTCACGGGGGCACCGTTCTCGTCGACCCCTTCCACGGCGACGGTGAGGCGCGGGTCGTCGGGATCGGGCAGGACGAGGGGCTGGTCGGACACGGGAGCCTTGAGGGGAAAAGGGGGCCAAGGGTTCCCCTACCTAGGCAGGCCATCCCGCCTTGCATAGGTCCAGTCGGCATTTGAGGCTTGTGCTGCCCGCCGGGCTTTGCCAGGAGTCGCAACGACGCGGGTCCGGGCGGCGACAGATCGAAGGCGCGATCCTGTTTCGCCTGCCGCGCCCGATGGCAGGAGCCCGAAAACGCCGATGCAACGCCCGTCCAAACCAACGCTCCCCGTCCCGCCCCTCGGCCCCGGCGCGGCCATGTCGCGGGACGAGACGCTGCGCCCGCTCCTCGACCGGCTCTCCGGCGCCCCGGCGGCCGTCGACGAGGACATGCCGGGGCGCGCCGTCGACAAGGTGGTCCCGGACCCGGCGCTTCGGGCACTCCTCCTCGCCGACCCGGCGCTCGCCGCCCTGCTGCCGAACGTTCGCGGCACCCTCGCGTTCGACGCCGACGCCGCCCCCTTCCGGGTCGGCCCCTCGACGATCGGCCTCGCCCCGGGCCTGGCCGCAAGCCCCGGCGCGCTCGTCGCGGCGGCGCGGTGGGCGATCGAGGTCGCCGACGCGGCGGACGCGGCCCTGCCGGCGCGGGCACGGCGCGCCGTCCTGGCCCTCGACCACGGCGCCGCCCTCGCGCACGCTTTGGGCGCCGCCGACCGGCGGGCGTTCCTGGCGGCGCTGCCGGGCGGCCTGCACGATCGTCTCGCCGCCGTGCCACCCGCCGCCGGGGCCGCCCCGTTGCCGACGGCGCTGCGGGCCTTGCGCGACTTGGTGACGGCGCCCTGGGCGGACGCGCCCGCGGCCGACGACGCGCTCCCGGCGGACGAAGCCCCGCCCGAACTCGCGCTCCCGCTGGAGCGGCTCCTGGTGGCCGGCGGCGACGGCCGGCTGCGCGTCGACGCGGCGATCGGCCTCAACCGCTACGGTACCGCGCCCCGGCCCCGGCCGGAGGCGATCCACTTCTCCTCCTCGACCGCGTCGAGCATCAGCGACTACGGCTTTGGGCTGTGCGACGCCCTGCGCCGCCGGCTGCTGCGGCAGGGCCTCGCCGAGGGCGTTTCCGCCGCCGCCCTCCGGGCCGGCCTCGCCGACCGCGTGCGCCGGGAGATCGCGGCGGTGCTCGGACTGGCGCCGGGGGAGGCCGACGCGGTGCTGGCGGCGTCCGGTACCGATACCGAACTGCTCGCGGTTCTCCTCGCCCTCGCGGCCGACGGCGCCCGGCCCCTGACCAACGTGCTGGTGGCGCCCGAGGAGACCGGTCGCGGCGTGGTGCTGGCGGGGGAGGGCCGGTACTTCGACGACGAGGCGGCGACCGGGCTGCCGGTGCGCAAGGGCGAATCGGCGTGGCCCGGCCGGGACATCGAGACCCGCGCCGTGGCGATCCGCGACGCCGCCGGCGGGATCCGCCCGACCGACGCGATCGCCGACGAGGTGCGGCGCGAGGTCGAGGGCGCGCTCGCCGCCGGCCGCCGCGTGCTCCTCCACGTCGTGCTCGGCTCCAAGACCGGGATCAGCGCGCCGCCCCTGGAGGTCGTCGAGGGGCTGTGCCGCTCGGCCGGGGGGCGCCTCGACGTCGTCGTCGACGCCTGCCAGCTCCGGGTCAGCCCCTCGCTCCTGGGGTCGCTCGTGCGGCGCGGCTGGATGGTCCAGGTCACGGGCTCCAAGTTCCTGACCGGCCCGCCCTTCTCCGGCGCCCTCGTCGTGCCGCCTTCGCTGCGCGGGCGGCGGGACGCCGCGGCGGCGCTGCTCGCGGCGGCGCCGGCGGTGAGCCGGCCGGAGGACTGGCCGTCTGCGTGGCGCGCGGACCCGCGCACGCCGAACCCGCCGGCCAGCTTCGGGGCGCTCTTCCGCTGGGCGGCGGCGCTGGGCGAGGCGTGCCTGCTCCACGCCTTGCCGCCAACGCTGCACAAGGCCGCGTTCGAGCGGTTCCGGGCCGCCCTCCACGACCGCCTCGACGCGAGCGAGGTGCTGGTGCCCCTGCCGACCCCGGACGGCCACCTCGCCGACCTGGGCGAGGAGCCGCCGGGGCTGTCGGCCGGCACCATCATCTGCTTCACCCTCGCGGTCGGCGACGCCGGGCAGGGGCGCCGCGCCTCGCTCGACGAGTGCCAGACCCTGTTCGAGCTCCTGAACCGCGACGCCTCGGGGCTCCTGCCGGACCTCACGCCCGCCGAGCGGCGCCTCGCGGCGCGGCCGATGCACATCGGCCAGCCGGTGGCGCTGCGGCCCGACAGCGCCGGGGCGCCGACCGTGCTGCGGCTCGTGGTGGGCGCCCGCTTCTTCACGATCGTCGGCTACCCGGCGGACGGCGACACCGAAGCGACGCTGGCGAGCGAGATCGGCGACGCGGTCGCCGCGCTCGACAAGCTCGAACTTCTGGTCCGCCGCTTCGCGCGGCTCCGGCCGGCCGCGTGAAGATGGAACGGTCCGAAGGAGAGAAGCCCATGACGACCGACGGACGGGCGCCGACCGGGGGCCGGCTCGACCCCGAGGACTGGGAGGCGTTCCGCGCCACCTGCCACCGGGCCGTGGACGGGCTCGTCGACTGGTGGGCGGACGTGCGCGGGCGCCCCGTGTGGCGACCGGTCCCGGACGGGGTCAAGGCGGCGCTCGCCGTGCCGCCGCCGAAGCAGGGCATGGCGCTGGACGAGGTCCACGCCCTCTTCGAGCGGCTGGTCCTGCCCTACCCGACCGGCAACACCCACCCCCGCTTCATGGGCTGGGTCCACGGCTCGGGCACCCCGGCGGGGGCGCTCGCCGAACTGCTGGCCGGCGCGCTCGACGCCAATCTGGGCGGGCGCGAGCACGCGCCGATCCACGTCGAGCGGCAGGTGATCGAGTGGTCGCGGCGGATCTTCGGCTTTCCCGAAGGGACCAGCGGCCTCCTCGTCAGCGGCACCTCGATGGCGACGCTGATCGCGCTCGCCGCCGCGCGCCAGGCGCACGCGGACGGGGACGTGCGGCGCGAGGGGCTGGGGACGGGCCGCTACCGGCTCGTGGGCTACGCCTCCGCCGAGGCGCACAGCTCGGCCGCCAAGGCGTTCGAGCTGCTCGGGCTCGGCCGCGAGGCCCTGCGCCCGGTCCCGGTCGACGCCGGCTACCGCATGGACGTCGAGGCCCTCCGGCCGATGATCGCGGCCGACCGCGCCTCGGGCCTGCAACCCTTCTGCGTCGTCGGCACGGCAGGAACCGTCAACCTCGGGGCGATCGACGACCTGGACGCCATCGCCGGGGTCTGCCGCGAGGAGGCTTTGTGGATGCACGTCGACGGCGCGTTCGGCGCGGTCGCCGTGCTGGTCCCGGATCTGGCGCCCCGGCTCGCCGGCATCGAGCGGGCCAATTCGCTCGCCTTCGACTTCCACAAGTGGCTGCACGTCCCCTACGACGCCGGCTGCGTCCTGATCCGCGACGAGCGGGCGCACCGGGCCGCCTTCGCCGCGCGCCCCGACTACCTGGCCGGGGCCGAGCGCGGCCTCGCCGGCGGCGAGCCCTGGTTCTGCGAGTACGGGCCCGAGCTGTCGCGCGGCTTTCGCGCCCTCAAGGTCTGGTTCACCCTCCTGACGCACGGGCTCGACCGGCTCGGCGCCGCCGTCGCCGAGAACTGCGCCCAGGCCCGTTACCTCGGCGGGCGGGTCGCTGCCACGCCGGAGCTGGAGCTTCTGGCGCCGGTTTCGCTCAACATCGCCTGCTTCCGCTTCAACAACGCCCCGGCGGCGGACCTGGACGACCTCAACGCCCGGATCGTCGTCGAGCTCCACGAGCGGGGCATCGCCGCGCCTTCGACCACGCGGGTCGACGGCCGTCTCGCCATCCGCGCCTGCCTGTGCAACCACCGCACCGAGCGCGCCGACCTCGACGCGCTCGTCGACGGCGTCCTCGCCCTCGGCCGCACCCTTCGGCACGGGGCCGCGGCCCGGGAATGACCCTTTGGCACGAACGCCGAAGCCACCACCCAACCAACCGATAGAAAAAGAGAAAGGAAGGCCCCGCGCCAGCGGGCGCGAAGCGTCGCCACCCCCTTCCCGCTGGCGCAAGACCCTCGGCCTGATCCCCGCCGCGATCGTGGGCGCCCTCCTCCTCTGGTCGCTGCTCTTTCTGTTCCTCGCCCCGAAGCTGCCCGACACGGACGAACTCGTCGCGGAAGCGCGGCAGGCCGAGATCACGCTGCTCGCCGCCGACGGCGAGGTGCTGGCCGTGCGCGGCGTCTCGGGCCGCCCCTACGTCACCCTGGACGGGATCGCCCCCGCCGTCGTCCAGGCCGTGCTGGCGACCGAGGACCGGCGCTTCTACGGCCATTTCGGCCTCGACCTCGCGGGGTTGGGCCGCGCCTTCCTCGCCAACCTCCGGGCCGGATCCTACGTCGCCGGCGGCTCGACCCTCACCCAGCAGCTCGCCAAGAACCTCTACCTCACCCCCGAGCGCTCCATCGTCCGCAAGCTGAACGAGCTGATCCTCGCCCTCTGGCTGGAGGCGCGGCTCACGAAGGACCAGATCCTCGAAGTCTACCTGAACCGGGTCTACCTGGGCTCCGGCGCCTACGGCGTCGAGGCGGCGGCGCGCCGCTACTTCGGCAAGGACGCGGGCGATCTGACCCTCCCCGAATCGGCGATGCTGGCGGGGCTCCTCAAGGCGCCCTCCTACTACGCCCCGACGAACGACCTCGAACGGGCGCGGGAGCGGGCCGCGACCGTGCTCGGCCTCATGGCGGACGCCGGCTACCTCACCGCCGACGAGGCCGCCGCCGCCCGCGCCCATCCCGCCGGACTCGTCCCCGCCGCCGCCCCCTTCGCCGGCGACTTCGCCGACTGGGTCCTGGACGACCTGGGCGAGCGCCTCGGCAAGCCCGCCACCGACCGCGTCGTCCGCACCACCCTCGACCGCCGCCTCCAGACGGCGGCGCAGAACGCCGTGGCGGCGGGCCTCGAGGATCGTCCCGGCATCGACGCGGCGATGGTCGTCCTCGACGAAAGCGGCGCCGTCCGGGCGATGGTGGGCGGGCGGGGAGGGGGCATGAACCGCGCCGTCGCGGCACGGCGCCAGCCCGGCTCCGCCTTCAAGCCCTTCGTCTACGCGACGGCGCTCGCCGAGGGCCGCGCCCCCGCCGACCGCATCAGCGACGCCCCCCTCACCGTCGGCGGCTGGACGCCCAGGAACGCCGGCAACAAGTCCTACGGGCAGGTGAGCCTGGAAACCGCCTTCGCCTACTCGCTCAACACCGTCGCCGTCCGCCTGATCGATGCCGTGGGGCCGAAGGCGGTGGCGTCGACCGCAAGACAACTCGGCATCGAGAGCGGACTCCGTCCCGTGCCGTCGCTCGCGCTCGGCACCTCCGAAGTCACCCCCCTCGAACTCACCGCCGCCTACCTGCCCTTCGCCACCGGGGGCGTCCGCCGCCCGCCGTTCGGCGTGGAGCGGGTGAGCGACGCGGATGCCGGCCTCCTCTACGCCCGCGTCCCCGTCGAGGCGCCGGTGCTCGACCCCCCCGTCGCCGCCGGGATGCGGGACCTCCTGTGCGCCGCCGTCGCGCGCGGTACGGGCCAGCGGGCGCAGATCCCCGGCCGCGAGGTCTGCGGCAAGACCGGCACGACCCAGGACAACCGCGACGCCTGGTTCGTCGGATTCACCGGCGACTTCGTCGCCGGGGTCTGGGTCGGCCGCGACGACGCGGCGCCGATGCAGGGCGTCAACGGCGCGGGCGTCCCGGCCCGGATCTGGGCGGCGGCACTCGCCGCGAGCCCCCGCGATCCCCGCGTCGCCGACCTCCGCCCCGCCGTCAGGCCCGAGGGCGGCGATCAACGGACCATCGGCGACGGCACCTACGCCCTCCATTCCCTCGCCCGCTGGTGGCGGCGCACCTTCGGCGGCGGGTGACGGCGTTGCCAAGCGGTCGCCGCCGACCCAAGCGTGGACGACAAACGCACGACGAGGAGGAAAAGCCGATGGGTCTGTGGAGCTTTCTCACCGGGTCCGGCAAGGCGGTCGACAAGGACGAGGACGGCAAGCCGAGCCCCGACGCCCTGAAGAAGGAGGTCTCCGACCTCGGCCTCAAGGTCGACGGCCTCGACGTCGCCGTGGACGGCGACAAGGTCAAGGTCACGGGCAAGGCGCCCGATCAGGCGACGCGCGAGAAGGTGATGCTGGCGCTCGGCAACGTCGAGGGCGTCTCGTCCGTCGAGGACGACATCAAGACCGACAAGCAGGAGCCCGAATCCCGCACCCGCACGGTCCAGAAGGGCGACACCCTCTCGAAGATCGCCAAGGAAGCCTACGGCGACGCGGGCAAGTACCCCGTCATCTTCGAGGCCAACAAGCCGATGCTGAAGGACCCCGACAAGATCTACCCCGGCCAGCTCCTCCGCATCCCGCCCATCGGCGCGGCCTAGGGAAAGGCCCCCACCCCAACCCCCTCCCGGGAGGGGGTTGGGGTGGGGGCTTCACTGCCGCCGACCGAACGCCTTGATCAGGTAGAAGACGAGCCACACCGGCACGACGACGGCGGCGCCTAAGAGCACGTAGGTGACGCTCCACTGCGCCCAGCCGAACAGGTCGCCCAAGGCGTCGCGCAGGTTGTCGCGCGCCCAGTAGAACACGTCGACGGGGCTCGCCTCGAAGTACGCCATGACCATGCCGACGACGAGCGACGCCAGGAGCAGCTTGACGACCGTGCCGAAGGTGATGCGGGGCAAATGACGGGCCTCTGGTGGCGGACGCCGCCCCTATAGGCCGGGCGGCGGACGCCGCCCCTATAGGGAAGCCCCGGCCGGGGCGCAAGCGCGCCGCCGCCCCCAGGTCTCGTTCTCCATCGCCAGGATGCGGCCGTAGTCGACGCCGGCGGGCCCGACGAAGCCGCGCAGCCGGAGATGCCGCCGTGCCTCCTCCAGCGCCGGGTCGGCCGCGGCTTCCGACAGCGCCTCGAACATCGCCCGGCGTTCCGCCGGAAGGCGGGCGCCGCCGGTGACGTAGGGCAGGGCGGGGGCGGCGGCCCCGGCGGCGGCGACGGCGAGCCCCGCCATCTCCCCCGGCGCCACGTCCAGGATCAGCGCCAGCGTCACGGCGTCGATCGCCGCCACGTCCCCCTCGCCGTCGCGCACCGCCTTCAGGGAAGCCCGGTGCGAGCCCGTGAGGCGGACCCGCCAGTAGAGGGGGGCGGCCCCCCCGAGCCCCCGCAGCAAATGGCGCAGCGCCGTCCAGCCGGAATGCGAGCCCGTGCCGTTGACGGCGAGCCGTCCCCGCCGCAGGGCGGAGAGGTCGCGGGCCTCGCCCGCGCGGGTGACGAGGAACGAGCGGTAGCGCCCGCCGCCGCAGCCGGGCGCGTCGTAGTCGGGGGTGGCGACGACGGCGACCCGGCCCCGGAGCCGGTGGACGAAGTCGTGCCCGCAGCACTGGCTGAGGACGAGGTCGTCCCGCATCCAGAAGCGGTGCAGGTCCCCCGGCCGCTCGAGCCCCGGCGGAAGCCCCGCGAAGCCGTGCCGCCGCAGCGCCGCGCGCACCCCCTGCCACCAGCGGTCGGTCCACGGCCGCAGCTCCGGCAGGTCGTACATCGGCAAGGCCACGGTCATGAAGGCGCCGGCTCAGGCGTAGGGGTGCGCCGGGTGGTCCCGCCGCCGCCAGAGGTAGCGCCGGAAGATCTCGCCGTAGCCCTTGCGCAGGAAGCCCTCGTTCCAGGCGAGGATGGCTTCCCGCTGGCGGCGGTAGAGGTCCGGAAGGTTGTACCAAGCGACGCCGGGGTGGAGGTGGTGCAAGGCGTGGTAGTTGTTGTTGAAGAAGAGCAGGCGGAAGAACGCCCCCGCCTCCACGATCGTGCAGCGCCCGCCGATGCTTTCCGCCGGGCGGTGCTCGTCGAAGCTGCGGATCATGCTGACCGAGGTGCCGGCGAAGGCGAAGCAAAGAACGTATTCCCAAAGCGGCATCCCGGCCACGCCGACGACGTAGGCCAGCAGCAGCGCCACGAGGACCGCGTGCTCGACCCAAAGGCCGAGGTTGCGCCGGTCGCCCCGGACGACGAGCCGCCGGACCTCCGCCCGCCACAGCCCGACCACGGCGAGCGCGACGCCCACCGTGAGCCGGCCGAGCAAGGTCTGGTTGACGAAGAGGACCGTCCGCGTCGGCCGCGACAGGGCGGACCAGCCGCCGCGCGGCACGTAGTACGATTCGGGGTCGTCGAGGGGATCGGTCAGCCGGTCGTTGTTGTGGTGGCGCAGGTGGCACTTCTTGTAGAGCCGGTAGGGCAGCCAGAGGTGGAACGGCGCCATGCCGATCAGGTCGTTCAGGCGCCGCGACCCGGTCGGGTGGCCGTGGATGACCTCGTGCTGGAGGCTGCCGTAGAGGGTGACGAGGACGGCGCCGACCGGCAGCATCAGCCAGACGGGGATCAGGGCGTGGTACCACGTCACGAGGAAGAAGGCCGCGTAAATCAAGAAGGCCAGACCCAGCGTCGGCCACTCCAGGCGTCTTTCGCGCCGCCGTCGTCGACCGACGGCGGGCATTCCCTGCATCATGCATGTTTTCCTTCTTGGACGGATTCGTGCTCAATGTTCATAGTCCTAACATGCCCGTCGAACCGCACAAGCGAAACGGATCGGGAACATCGCCCGCAGGTTGACGGCCCCGGGCCGCTGGACGATCATCGCCCCGCCCGAAACCTCCAGGGGAACCGACGCCCGTGCGCCTCTCTTTGCTGAACGTCCACGCGGCGGGCGAGATCGGCCGGGTGATCCTGGACGGCGCCCCCGCCGTCCCCGGTGCCAGCGTGGCGGACAAGCTGCGTTACCTGAACGAGGTCGACGACGGCCTGAGGCGATTCTGCACGAACGAACCCAACGGCTTCTGCCAGATGTCGACGAACCTCCTTCTGCCGCCGATCGAGAGCGGCACCGACGCCGGGTTCATCGTCCTCCAGCCGGACGCCGCGCACGCCATGTCGGGCTCGAACGCGATCTGCGTGACGACGGCGCTTTTGGAAACCGGGCGGGTGGCGATGCGGGAGCCCGAAACGGTGGTGCGGCTCGACACGGCGGCGGGGATCGTCGAGGCCAGGGCCAGATGCGAGGGCGGCCGTGCCCGCTCCGTTCGCCTCGCTATGCCCTGGAGCTTCGCCGAGGCCCTGGACGCCGAAATCGAGGCGGCGGGGCTCGGCCGGGTACGGGTCGACCTCGCGTTCGGCGGCGTCTTCTACGCCCTGGTCGACCCGGCCCCGCTCGGCCTTGAGATCCGGCCCGAAGCGGCGGGGCGGCTGGCGCGGGTCGGGATGCGCATCCTCGACGCCGTCCGCGCCCGCCACCGCCCGGTCCACCCGGAGCGCCCCGGCATCCGGGGCGTCGCCTACCTCATGTTCCGCGGCCAAGACGGCCACAACGCCACGGTGATGCCGCCGGGGCGGATCGACCGCTCCCCCTGCGGCACCGGCTCGTCGGCCCGCCTCGCCGCCGCCCATGCCAGGGGCGAGGTCGGCGCGGGGTACGAGGCCGCCTTCCGCTCGATCCTGGGCACCCGGTTCGGCGCCCGGATCCTGGCCGAGGGCCGCGTCGCCGGGCGCCCCGCCGTCCGCCCCGAGATCGAGGGCGAGGGCACCGTCTACGGCCGCGAAGACTTATGGCTCGACCCGCCCGAAAACGCCCGCCCTTCCGACTGCTGGGGCGACTGCTGGGGCGACTGCCGGGGCGACTGCCGGGGCGTTGCGGCGGACGATCCCGCCGCTACCTAAGGGCCGGACTTCGGGCACGCTTTGGAGGGACGATGAGCCGGCCGATCGAAGACTACGCCCTACTTGGCGACACCCGCACCGTGGCGCTCGTGAGCAAGGAAGGCTCGATCGACTGGTTCTGCCCCGGCCGGATCGACCGCCCGGCCTGCTTCGCGGCCCTGCTCGGCACCCCCGACCACGGCCGCTGGAAGCTGGCCCCCAAGGCGGAGCCGAAGCGGGTCACGCGGCGCTACCTCGACGATTCGCTCGTCCTCGAAACCCTTGTGGAGACCGATGAGGGCACCGTCGCCGTCGTCGACTACATGCCGATCCCCAAAGGCCCCCGCTCGACGACGATCGTCCGCCACGTCGAGGGCCGGACGGGCCGGGTGGCGATGGAGATGGAGCTCGTCCTCCGCTTCGCCTACGGGCAGGTGATCCCCTGGGTGCGAAGGGTCGAGGGCGGCCTCGTCGCCACCGCCGGCGCCGACGAGGTCGGGCTGTCGACGCTGGTCCCCCTTGGCGGGCAGGACTACCGTACCTTCAGCGCCTTCGAGGTGGGTGCCGGCGAGTGCGTCCCCTTCCGCCTCACGTGGCGCCCCACCTTCGACGCCCCGCCGAAGGCGCTCCCTCCCAGGGACGAACTGCGCGACACCCTCGCCTTCTGGGGCGGCTGGGCGCACCACAAGCTGCCCGACCACGAGCGCTGGGACGAGGCCGTGCTGCGCTCGCTCCTCACGCTGAAGGCCCTCGTCTACGCGCCCTCCGGCGGCATCGCCGCCGCCGCGACGACCTCGCTCCCCGAAACCATCGGCGGCGAGCGCAACTGGGACTACCGCTTCTGCTGGCTGCGCGACAGCGCGCTCATCCTCGACGCCTTCCTCCACGCGGGCTTCACGGAAGAGGCCGTCGCCTTCCGCAACTGGCTGGTCCGCGTCGCCGCCGGCAAGCCGTCCCAGCTCCAGGTCTTGTTCGGCGTCGGCGGCGAGCGCTTCGTCCGCGAGACGACGATCCCCCTGCCCGGCTACGAGAACAGCGTCCCCGTCCGCGTCGGCAACGCCGCCGAGGGCCAGTTCCAGCTCGACAATTACGGGCAGGTGCTCGACCTCCAGCACGCGGCGCGGCGGGCCGGGATCCCGATCGACAAGGAGAGCTGGCGGGTCGAGACGGCCCTCGTCCGCCACGTCGCCGAGGTCTGGCGGGAGCCCGACTGCGGCATCTGGGAGATCCGGGGCCGCCCCCGCCACTTCACCCACTCGAAGGTCATGGCCTGGGTGGCGCTCGACCGCGCGGTGCGGGCGATCGAGGACCACGGCGTGCCGGGACCCTTGCAGCGCTGGCGCGAATTGCGCTCGCGTATCCACAAAGAAGTGCTCGACGAGGGGTTCAACGCGAAGCGCAACAGCTTCGTGCAGTACTACGGCGGGAACGGACTCGACGCCTCGCTCCTCCTCATCCCCGCGCTGGGCTTCCTCCCTCCCGACGACCCCCGCGTGCTCGGCACGATCGACGCCGTGCGCCGCGACCTCTGCGACGACGGCTTCGTCCTGCGCTACGAGGCCCTGAGCGGGGTCGACGGCCTCAAGGGCGACGAGGGCAGCTTCCTCGTCTGCAGCTTCTGGCTCGTCGATGCCCTCTGTCTCGCCGGAAGGCGCGACGAGGCGGAGGAACTGTTCGAGAAGCTGCTCGCCGTCCGCAACGACGTGGGCCTCCTCGCCGAGGAGTACGACCCGCGCCTGAAGCGCCAGCTCGGCAACTTCCCCCAGGCGTTCAGCCACGTCGGCCTGATCACCTCGGCGCACCGCCTGGAGCGGGCGCGGGCGGGCGGGCGATGAGGCCCGCCGACGATCCAGGCGCCGCCCTCTACGTCCACTGGCCCTTCTGCCGGGCGAAGTGCCCCTACTGCGACTTCAACAGCCACGTCCGCCCCGAGATCGACGAGGACCGCTGGGCGGGCGCGCTCGAGGCCGAACTCCGCCACGCCGCCCCCTTCCTCCGGGGCCGCCCCCTCGCCTCGATCTTCTTCGGCGGCGGCACCCCGTCCCTCATGGCGCCCAGGACCGTCGCCCGCGTCATCGACGGGGCCGCCCGCCTGCTCGATTTCGACCCCGCCATCGAGATCACCCTGGAGGCCAACCCCACCTCGGTCGAGGCCGGCCGCTTCGCCGGCTACGCCCTTGCCGGCGTGGGCCGGGTCTCGCTCGGCGTCCAGTCGCTCGACGACGCGGCCCTGCGCTTCCTCGGCCGCGAGCACGACGCCGCCCAGGCGCTCGAAGCCGTGGCCCTCGCCCGGCGCCACTTCCCCCGCGTTTCGTTCGACCTCATCTACGCCCGCCCCGGCCAGTCCCCGGCGTCCTGGGAGGCCGAGCTCCGCCGCGCCCTCGACGAATCCGCCGGCCACCTCTCGCTCTACCAGCTCACCATCGAGCCCGGCACCCGCTTCCACGCCCTCCAGCGCGACGGCCGGCTCGTCATGCCGGGAGAGGAGGCCGAGGCCGACCTCTACGCGCTCACCGACGCCCTCCTCGCATCGTCCGGCTACGACGCCTACGAGGTTTCGAACTACGCGAGGCCCGGCGAGGAATGCCGCCACAACCTCGTCTACTGGCGCTACGGCGACTACGCCGGCATCGGCCCCGGCGCCCACGGCCGGCTCACGCTGGAGGGCGGCAGCCGCGTCGCCACCCAGACCCGAAGGGCGCCCGAGGCGTGGCTCAAGGCCGTCGAGGCCCACGGCCACGGCGAACTGCCGCGCGAAACGCTCTCCCAGGACGACCAACTGGCCGAACGCCTCCTCATGGGCCTGCGCCTCAAGGAGGGCGTTCCGCTATCCCGGATCGAATCCGCGACCGGCGCGCCCTGGCGTTCCGCCCTCGACGCGGACGCGCTCCGACGCTTCGGGGGCGAGGGGTTCGTCGCCGTCGACGCCGGCCGTCTCCGCGCGACCCAGGAGGGCCGCCTCCGCCTCGACCGCCTCGTCCCCGCCCTCCTGCCGTAACAACCGCCGTTAACGTCCCGTTAACCACGATTGTGCACGCTGCCCCGGACTGAAGGGAACCCTTGCCCATGAAGATCCACGCCGCCGCCAGCAACGCCTACGCCGCCCGCGCCGCCGTCGGCGACGGGGCGGGGGGCTTCAACCTCGCGGGGCAGGACGCCCACCGCGAGCGCGCCGCCGCCGAACGCGCCGCCCGCGCCCGCGTCGTCGTGGCCGAGGCGGATCCAAGCCCGCCGCCGGTCCCGCGCGAGCGCGGGATTCGGCTCGATCTGAAAGTATGACGCTTCGCGCCCGCCGGCCTACCCCCTGATCGCCACCTCCAGGTCCGGCCGTTCCGCCGCCGCTTCCTCCATGGTCCGCCGCAACGGCGCCAGATCGTCGCCGAGCCCGGCGGCGGCGCCCTTCGTCACGTGCCAGCTTACGCGGACGGGACCGCCCACGTCGGTCGTCAGGCTGTCGAACAGGGCGTCCAGGTTGCCGCCGAAGTGCCTTGGCAGCCGGAGGTCGCGGCGGAGCTTTCGCATGACCGCGGCCTTCGTGCGCTGCCGCCCGTCGAGCCGGGCCACGCGGGGCCATCCGCTCATTCCGGCGCCTCCTGGAAGCTCTCGTAGTGGTCGACGGTGACGAAGACCCGCCCGTCGTTCGAGAAGACGAGGCGCTTGGCGCCCCTGCGCCCGCAGTCGAAGTCGAGGTCGGCCTCCCGCCAGTCGCCGCGCGGCAGGCGCCCCTCGCGGTTGCCGAAGCGGTCGCCGCCGATCGCGGCGCCCGGCGCCGCGTCGCAAAGGTCGTCGCCCGGCCGCCAGCCCTCGTCGCGGGCCTCGTCCTTGGTCAGGTAACGGTCGGGCAGGCGCCCCGTCCGGCGGATCGTCTCGACCGTCTCGGCGAAGCCCCGCGCGTCGTCGAGCCCGACCCTGGCCGCGAACGCGCGCAGGTCCGCCTCGTCGGCGAAGAGCGGCCCGGCGAGCAGGCACAAGGCGAGCGCCAAGCCCCTCAAGCCCGGCCGCAACGGCACCCCCCTCGCTCCCCCCGGCCTTGACAAGACGGGATCCCCCTACCTACCCATCGTCCGGGACGAACAGACCATCGCGGGGACAACGGGTCAATGGCCGCCTTCGACGAGATGCTGGGCCCGACGGCGGACGGGGGCTGCCGGGCGCCCTACGCCCTCGTGCGGGACTGGCTCGACCGGACCCCTCCCGACCATCTGGCGCGCAAGGCCCTTGAAGCCGAGCAGCTCTTCCGCCGCATCGGCATCACGTTCGCCGTCTACACCGAGGGCGGCGACCCCGAGCGGCTGATCCCCTTCGACCTCGTGCCGCGCGTCCTGGACGCGAAGGAGTGGGCGCACGTCTCGGCGGGGCTGGAGCAGCGCTGCAAGGCGCTCAACCTGTTCATCCACGACGTCTACCACGACCAGGAGATCCTCAAGGCCGGCAAGGTCCCCGAAGCCCTGATCCTCCACAACCCCTCCTACCTCGCCGAGATGCAGGGCCTCGACGTGCCGGGCGGGGTCTACGCCCACATCGCCGGGATCGACATGGTCAGGGTCGGCCCCGACCAGTTCTACGTCCTGGAGGACAACGCCCGCACGCCGTCCGGGGTCTCCTACATGCTGGAGAACCGGGAGGTGATGATGCGCCTGTTCCCGGACCTGTTCCGCGCGCACCCGATCCGCCCGGTCGGCCACTACGCCGAGGAGCTGCTGCAGACGCTGCGCTCGGTCGCCCCGGCCCGCGCCACGGGCGAGCCCCGCGTCGTCCTCCTCACCCCCGGCCCCTACAACAGCGCGTACTACGAGCACGCCTTCCTCGCCGACGAGATGGGGGTCGAGCTGGTCCAGGGAGACGACCTCGTCGTCCACGACGCCGTCGTCTACATGCGGACCACGGAGGGCCTGAAGCGGGTCGACGTGGTCTACAAGCGCCTCGACGACGACTTCATCGACCCCCTCGTCTTCCGCCCCGACTCGAGCCTGGGCGTGCCCGGCCTGTTCCACGCCTACCGCGCCGGCAACGTGACGCTCACGAACGCCGTGGGGGCCGGCATCTGCGACGACAAGGCGGTCTACACCTACGTCCCCGACATGGTCCGCTTCTACCTGGGCGAGGAGCCGATCCTCAAGAACGTGCCGACGTGGCGCTGCCACGACCCGGACGACCTCGCCTACGTCCTGGGCAACCTGCACGACCTCGTCGTCAAGGCGGTCCACGGCTCCGGCGGCTACGGGATGCTCGTCGGCCCGCACGCGACCAGGGCCGAGCGCGACGACTTCGCCGCCCTTCTGCGCGCCAAGCCCCACGACTACGTCGCGCAGCCGACGCTCGCGCTCTCCACCTGCCCCACCATGACGGGGTCCGGCGTCGCCCCCCGCCACGTCGACCTCCGCCCCTTCGTCCTCTCGGGCGCCGACGGGGTCCGGATCGTCCCGGGCGGGCTCACCCGCGTCGCGCTCAAGGAAGGCTCGCTCGTCGTCAACTCGAGCCAGGGCGGCGGCACCAAGGACACCTGGATCCTGGAAGACGGCGAAGCGGGGGAGGGCGCCTGACCATGCTCTCCCGCACCGCCAACGGCCTGTTCTGGCTCGCCCGCCACATGGAGCGCCTCGACTACGTCGCCCGCCTCCTCGACGTGGCGCAGCGCATGTCGGTCCTGGGCGGCGCCAAGTCGCCGAGCGAGTGGACCTCGGCGCTCGCCGCGTCCGGCAGCGGGCACGCCTTCGCCGCGAAGCACGGCGCCGTCACCCCCAAGGCCGTCATCGACTGGCTCGCCCGCGACCCCGACAACCCGTCCAGCATCCTCTCCTGCCTCGCCACCGCCCGCGAGAACGCCCGCGCCGTGCGGGGCGCGCTCACCTCCGACATGTGGGAGGCGCTCAACACCGCCTTCCTCGACGCCCGCCGCTTCAAGGGCGGGGACTTCGAGGAGTCGGGCCTCACGACGACCCTCGACTGGTTCAAGATGCAGTCGCTGCTCTTCAACGGCGCCTACTCGAACACCATGCTGCGGCAGGGCCCCTTCTTCTTCGTCCGCCTCGGCACGTTCGTCGAGCGCGCCGACAACACGGCCCGCCTCCTCGACGTGAAGTACCACGTCCTCCTCCCCAGCGTCGAAGAGGTCGGCGGCGGCGTCGACTACTACCAGTGGATCGCGATCCTGCGCGCCGTGTCGGCCCGGCGCGCCTACCACTTCGTCTACGCCGAGCGCATCCGTCCCTGGCACGTGGCCGAGCTCCTCATCCTCCGCCAGGAGATGCCGCGCTCCCTTCGCTCCTGCTACGAGCAGATCGTCGCCCAGCTCGACGCGCTCGCCGAAGGGCAGGGGGGCCGCGTCGGCGAGTGCCACCGGCAGGCCGGCGAGACCCACGCCCGCCTGCGCTACGGCCGGATCGAGGCCATCTTCCAGGACGGCCTGCACGAGTTCCTCACCGAGAGCATCGTCCGCACCAGGGCGCTCGGCCTGGAGATCGAGGACTTCTACTTCGCCTGAACATCGAGGACCGCCGATGCGCCTCCACGTCCGCCACCGCACGCGCTACGGCTACGCGCCCGCCATCCCCTACGCGATCCAGGAGGTGCGGCTCACCCCCGGCCCCGTCGACGGGCAGGCCGTGCGCCGCTGGACCGTGCGCGGCGAGGGCGGGCGCATCCTCCCCGCCGTCCAGGACGGCTACGGCAACCTCATGCACCTGCACAGCCTCCTCAAGACCCACGGGGAGTCCGAGATCCTGGCCGAGGGCGAGGTCGTCACGACGGACACGAGCGGCATCGTCCGGGGCGCCCGCGAGACCCTGCCCGCCGCCTATTACCGCCGCGTCACCCCGTCCACGGCGGCGGACGGGGCGCTGTCCCGCCTCGCGGGCGAGGTGCGGGGACATCTCGCCGAGAACGCCGTCGCCGCGATGCACCGCCTCATGGGCCTCATCCGCGACCGGATCGATTTCGAGAAGGGCCGGACCGACGCCGGGACCACCGCCGCCGAGGCGCTCGCATCCGGCCGGGGCGTGTGCCAGGACCACGCCCACGTCCTCATCGCCTGCGCCCGCCACCTCGGCCTTCCCGCCCGCTACGTCAGCGGCTACCTGTGGACCGGCGACGGGACGGTGGGCGAGGCGAGCCACGCCTGGGCCGAACTCCACCTTTCCGGCCTCGGCTGGGTCGGCTTCGACGCCGCCAACCGCGTCTGCCCGACCGAATCCTACGTCCGCGTCGCCGCCGGCCTCGACTACGGCGCCACGGCGCCCGTCCGCGGCATAAGGCGCGGCGCCGCCGAGGAGACGCTCACTGTCGAGGTGCGCGTCCGCGCGCTCGGCTGAAGCTCAAGCAAAGGCAACTCGATGACCTACTGCGTCGGCCTCGCCCTCGCCCAGGGGCTCGTCATGCTGGCCGACACCCGCACCAGCGCCGGGTCGGACAACATCTCCAGCTTCAGCAAGCTGTTCCTGTTCGAGGAACCGGGCGAGCGCGTCGTCACCCTGATGTGCGCCGGCAACCTCGCCATCACCCAGTCGGCCATGAACCTGCTCGTCGAGGGCATCGACGACGGCACCGGCAACGTCGAGACCATCCTCACCGTGCCGTCGATGTTCAAGGCGGCCCAGCTCACCGGCCGGGCGGTCCGCGCCGTCTACGAGGCCGACGGGGCCGCGCTCAAGGCGCACGACTTCTCCTTCGACGTCTCCTTCCTGATCGGCGGCCAGATCAAGGACCGGCGGATGCGCCTGTTCCAGGTCTACGCCGCCGGCAACTTCATCGAGGCCACCGCCGAGACCCCCTACCTCCAGATCGGCGAGCGGAAATACGGCAAGCCGATCCTCGACCGCGCGCTTCGCCACGACATGAGCCTGACCGGCGCCGTGAAGCTCGCCCTCGTCTCGCTCGACTCGACCCTGCGCTCCAACCTCACCGTCGGCCTGCCCGCCGAGCTCGTCGTCTACCAGCGCGACAGCCTGAAGGTCGCCCTCTCCCGCCGCATCACCGCCGACGACGCCTACTTCAACCACATCCGCCAGCAGTGGTCCGAATCCCTGCGCGAAGCCTACCGCGCCCTTCCCGACCCCGACTGGGGGGACGCGAACGACCTGCCCCGCGTGACGGGGGACAGGATCTAGGATTTCGCTGCGCGCCAGCGGACATGAAGCGTAACCTTAACTTGGCAAGACCTTCCCCGGGTTCAGGATCCCCTTCGGGTCCAGCATCGCCTTCAGCCGCCGCATCAGGTCGATCTCCGCTTCGCTTCGCGTCGCCCCCAGGTGGTCGCGCTTCATCGTCCCGACCCCGTGCTCCGCCGTGACCGTGCCGCCGATGGCCCCGAGCGGCGCGTAGACCCGGTCGTCGACCGCCTCGTGGGGAAGGGGGCGCCCGTCGCGGTAGCCGACGTTCAGGTGCAGGTTGCCGTCGCCCAGATGCCCGAACCAGAGCAGGATCGCGTCGTCGCCGAGCAGCGCCCGCAATCCCTTCGTCACGGCCTCGGTGTAGGCTTCCATGTGCCGGACCGGCAGCCCCACGTCGAAGGCGTGCAGCGCCCCGTAGAGGCGGGGGAACTCGGCGACCGCGTCGCGCACCCGCCAGAACGCGCGCACGTCGGCGAGGGAGCGGGCGAGGGCGCCGTCCAGGACGAGCCCCCGCTCCATGAGCCCCCCCAGCGCCGCCTCCAGCCGCTCCGGGTCGCGCTCGGGGTCGATGCCCTGCTGCTCGACCAGGACGTAGAAGGGGTGCCGCCCCTCGACCGGCAGCGCCACCCCCGCCTCGACGACGGCGTCGCCGTAGGGCCGCCACATCGCCTCGAACGCGGTGAGCGAGGGGCCGAGCGCCGAGCGCAGCGTCGTCAGGGTCTCGACCACCGCGGCGAACGAGGGCAGGCCCAGGAACGCGGCCGTGTGGGTGAGGGGCTTCGGCTCCAGCCGCAGCACGGCGCGGGTGACGACGCCGAGCGTGCCCTCCGAGCCGATGAAGAGCTGCTTCAGGTCGTAGCCCGCGTTGTTCTTGAGCAGGCGGTTCAAGGAGGTGATCACCGTCCCGTCCGCCAGCACGGCCTCCAACCCCAGCACCATCGCCCGGCTCATCCCGTGGCGGATCACCCGGTTGCCGCCCGCGTTGGTGGCGACGTTGCCGCCGATGAGGCAGCTTCCCCTGGCCCCCAGATCGAGCGGCAGCAGGAACCCCGCCGCCTCCGCCGCGTTCTGCGCCTCCTCCAAGGGGGTGCCGGCCCACACCTGCATCGTCGCCCCCACGGGGTCGATCTCCTCGATCCCCCGCAGCCGCTCCAGCGACAGCACCACCTCGCCGCCCGGCCGTCCGCCCCCCGAGATCCCCGTCATCCCGCCTTGCGGCACCACCGGCTGCCCCAGCCGGTGGCAGGCCGCCAGCACCTTCGCCACCTCCTCGGTCGACGCGGGCCGAACCAGGAGCCCCGCCCGCCCCGGCGGCAGCCCGCTCCAGTCGATCAGGTAACGCGCCGGCAGGCCGTCCCCCGCCGTCACCGCCCCCGCCCCAAGCTCCGCCCGCAACGCCTCCGCGACCTCGCGCATCGTCCCGCCTCCCATCGACGCCGGTCCACGGTCTAGAGCATTTTCGAGGGGGCGGGAACGGCCGAGCGCGGCGAGGGAACACGCCCCGCGCCAGCGGGCGCGGGGCGTGTTCCGCCCCGAGGCGGAAGGCCCTGGCCCCCGGCGGCCCGAAGCCCTAGGATCGACGCCCGTTCGCCCGCTCGGTCCCCTTCGCCATGTTCAGCTACCTCGGCCTCCTCCGCCGGGCCCCCGCCCTCGTCGGCTTCGGCGTGCTCGCCTGCTTTTCGTCCAGCTTCGGCCAGACCTTCTTCATCGCCACCTTCGGCGCCGACCTGCGCGCCGCCTTCGGCCTGTCGAACGGCGGCTTCGGCGCCGTCTACAGCACGGCCACCCTGCTTTCCGCCCTCAGCCTCGTCTGGGCCGGGCGCCTCGTCGACGGGATGGGCCTTCCCCGCCTCGCCCGGTTCAACTTCCTGGCGCTGGCAGCCGCCTGCGCCCTCCTCGCCCTCGCCCCCGCCGTCCCCTTCCTCCTCGTCGCCCTCTACGCGCTCCGCCTCACGGGGCAGGGGATGGCGACCCACATCGCCGTCACGACGATGGCCAAACGCTTCACCCTCGGCCGCGGCAAGGCGATCGGCCTCGCGCAACTGGGCTTTCCCCTCGGCGAGGCCGTCCTGCCCGCCTTCGCCGTCCTCCTCCTCGGCCTCGCCGGCTGGCGGGCCGCCTGGGGCCTGATCGCCGCCCTCGTCGCCCTCCTCCTGGTCCCGGCACTGCACCGCCTCGCCGCCGCCTCCCCCGGCGGCGCGCACGAGGCCGCGACCGCGGCGCCCGCACCCTCGGCGACGCTGGGCCAAGTGCTGCACGAGCCCCGCTTCTACCTCCTTCTGCCGGGAGCCTTGTGCTCGTCCTTCGTCGTCACCGGGATCTTCTTCCACCAGTCGCACATCGTCGCCGAGCGGGGCTGGGACCCCCTCGTCTTCGCCGGCCTGTTCGCCCTCTACGCGGCGGGCTCGGTGGCGAGCGGCCTCGTCGCCGGCGCCCTCATCGACCGCTTCGGCGCCGCCCGAACCGTGCTCCCCGCCCCCCTCGCGCTCGCCCTCGCCTGCGCCCTGCTCGCCTTCTGGCCGACCCAGACGGGCGCCGCCGCCGTCATGCTGACCCTCGGATTCGCCAGCGGCGCGCAAAGCACCGCGTTCGCCGCCCTTTGGGCCGAACGCTACGGCACCGCCCACCTCGGCGCCATCCGCGCGCTCACCCACGCCCTCACCGTCTTCGCCTCCGCCCTCTCCCCGCTTCTCATCGGCCTCGCCTTCGACGCCGGCGCCGGCGTGCGGGACACGGGCCTGTCCCTGGCCCTCGGCGTCCTCGCGGCGGCAACCCTCCTCGCCGCCGCGCTTCGCGGTGGGCGTGACGCCGCCGGCTTCGGGGGTTCCAGGGTCAGGGAAGGCTAGGAAAGAACCCTTACTCTCGGTGTCACGCGCCGTTTTTATGCTTTAATTCTTATATCCATGGTATCCTCCCGGCAACCTTTCCTGCTTAGGAGTCTTTCCATGCCCGCCCTCGCCGCCGTCGTTTCCGCCGCCGCGTCCGCGCCTTGCACGAACGAACCCAGGCCCCGCACCCCCGCCCAGGCCGAGGCCAGCCGGAGGAACGGCGCCCGCTCGCGCGGCCCCGTCACCGACGCCGGCCGGCGGCGCAGTTCGCAGAACAGCGTCCGCCACGGGCTCAGGAGCAGGGTGCTCGTGCTGGATGCCGAGGATGCCCGCAAGCTTGCCGCGCTCCGCGCCGACCTCCTCCGCCGCTGGCCGGTGGCAACGCCGATGGAGCGCCACTGGCTGGAGCGGCTGGCGGCCTGCCACCTCCGTCAGGCGAAGCTGGAGGCGATCGAGTTCCTGGCGATGGACGCCTTCCTGTTCGACACGGACGAACCCGACGCCCCCGAGGGAAAGCCGCGCCTGCCCTCGCTCGCCACGCTCTTGCGCTACCGCCGACAGATCGCCCGCGAGATGGAGGAGGCGGGGCGGAACCTGCACCGCCTGATCGACGGGCGGCTGCACCGCATGGACGGCACGGACGAACCCGACGCCTGGGAGGAAGAGGAAGAGGAAGACGACGACGCGGATGAGGCGGACGGCTGGGACGGTGACGACGCCGACGCCGGTACGGACGAACCCGCGCCCGAGGCGGCGCCGTCCGGCCCCGTCTTCCCCGACCCGCGCGCCGACCCCGTCGGCCGGTGCCGGGCGAAGCGCGGGGAGACGGAGGCCCGGTTCGAGGCGGGCGGGCGCGGGTGAGGGGACGGCACGGACGAACCCGGGGCGGCAGGAGCACAGTACCGGACGCCAGACTCAACCCCCTTCAACGAACGGAAAGAGGAAAAGAAGGCCCCGCGCCAGCGGGCGCGAAGCGCAACCCTACGCCGACGCTTCCCCCGCCGGCGTCGCCCCCTCGACGATCCCCCGCAGCCGGGCGTAGACCCCGCCCGCGCCCGCGATGATCGTGCCCTCGTCGAGGAGCCGGTCGTCGCCCTCGATCCGGCCGATCCGGCCGCCCGCTTCCCGGACGAGGAGGATGCCCGCCGCGATGTCCCAGGGCTTGGTGCCGTACTCCCAGTAGCCGTCCTGGCGGCCGCAGGCGACGTAGGCGAGGTCCAGGGAGGCGACGCCGAGGCGGCGGAGGCCGGCGACGTGGTCGGCGACCGCTTCCATCTGCCGGGTGAAGCCCATGCGGCGCCCCTTCCAGTCGCGGATCGGCAGGCCGCAGCCGACGAGGGCGAGGCCGATGTCGGTGCGCCCCGAGGCCCGGATGCGGCGGTCGTTGAGGAAGGCGCCGCCCCCGCGCTCGGCGGTGAACAGCTCGTCCTTCAAGGGGTCGTAGACGACGGCCGTGGTGGTCTCGCCCTTCACCTGGAGCGCCACCGAGACGGCGAAGTGGGGGACGCCGTGGAGGAAGTTGGTGGTGCCGTCGAGCGGGTCGACGAACCAGTAGGAGGCGCCGTCCTTCGCCTTGACGACGCCGCCCTCCTCCATGACGAAGCCGTAGTCGGGGCGCGCCCTGGCCAGTTCATCCTGGATGATCCGCTCGGCGCGGCGGTCGGCCATCGAGACGAAGTCGCCCGGCCCCTTGATCGAGACCTGGAGCTGCTCGACCTCGCCGAAGTCGCGGACGAGGTGGCGCCCGGCCTTGATCGCGGCGCGGACCATCATCTCGAGGTTGGCGGAACGTCTGGCCATGTAAGCTCAATCCTTCGCCCGCTCGACGTAGGCGAGGTCGGGCACGTAGACGACGATGCGGGTGCCGGTCCCGACGTGCGGCGGCACCATCACCCGGACGCCGTTGTCGAGGAGGGCCGGCTTGTACGACGCGGCGGCGGTCTGCCCCTTCACGACGGGGTCGGCCTCGACCACGGTGCAGACGGCGGTGTCGGGCAGGATCACGGCGACGGGCCGGCCCTCGAACGACTGGACGGGGACGACCATCCCCTCCTGGAGGAACACGGCCCCCTCGCCGATCAGATCCTTCGGCAGCGCCACCTGCTCGAAGCTGTCCTGGTTCATGAAGTGAAAGCCGTCGCCGTCCCGGTAGAGGAACTGGTGCGCGGCCCGGTCCAGCTCGACCCGTTCGATCGTGTCGGCCGTGCGCAGGCGCTCGTTCAGCTTGGTGCCGTCCAGGAGCCCCTTCATCTCCACCTGAAGGTAGGCCGGCCCCTTGCCCGGCTTGACGTGCTCCGTCTTGACGACGCCCCAGAGCCGGTCCTTGTACGACAGGACGAAGCCCGGCTTCACGTCGTTCACGCTGATCTTCATCGCTCAGGAACCCTGGGGCAAAGGCGGCAGGAGCCCGTCGAGGGCCGCGAGGCGCGTCGCGTCGTCGACGAGGAGGAAGTCGGCCCCGGCCAGCGCCAGCGCGTAGGCGGGTCCGTCCGGGGCGAGGACGGCGACCGAGGGGAGGACGAACAGCCCCGTCCACCACGCGACCATCTCGACCAAGTCGTCGGCGTCGGCCCCGTCCGCGGCGAACACCACATAGTCGGCGCCGGCCTCGCCCGCAACCATCGCCGCGTGCCGCGACAGGCCGCAGCGGGCGCCGATCAGGGCGTCGGCGCCGAGCGTTCGCCGGGCGTCGGCGACCCCGTCCGCGCCGTCGAGGAGGACGCCGTC
>JAGRGG010000079.1 GCA_020445645.1 Geminicoccaceae bacterium
CGCGCCAGCGGACGCGAAGCGTATCCGAACCTTACCCCATGCTCTACAACCAGCCATCCATACCAAGGCGGGAGGCCGGCGATGGCGGGCAAGGGCAAGGCGGGGGTCGTCCTCGACCTCTACATCGGCCTCTTTCTCGTCTACCTGTTCGCCCCCCTCCTCGTCATGAGCCTCGCCGCGTTCAACGCCTACCCCTACCCGTCGGTGACGCAGTGGGACGGCTTCACGCTGAAGTGGTTCGCCGCCCTCGCGCACGACCGGCGGATGCTGGCGGGCCTCGTCAACACGCTCCTCGTCGGCATGGGCGTCGTCCTCGTCTCGCTCCCGCTCGGCCTCGCCGGCGCCCTCCTCCTCACCCGCCTGGAGGGCCGCTGGAACGGCTTCCTCTACGCCCTCATGGTGAGCCCGCTCCTCACGCCCGGCATCATCATCGGCATCTCGACCCTCGTCTTCTGGCAGCGCCTCGGCGTCGGCGGCGGGCTCCTCCTCTCGACGATAGCCCAAAGCACCTTCGTCGCCGCCTACGCCATGCTCCTCTTCATGGCCCGCCTCCAGCGCCAGGACCGCGGCCTGGAGGAAGCCGCGTTCGACCTCGGCGCCTCCCCCTTCCTCGTCTTCCGCCGCGTCACCCTCCCCTTCCTCGCCCCCACCCTCCTCACCGCCGCCGTCATCGCCTTCCTGCAATCCATCGAGAACTACAACACCACCATCTTCGCCATCGGCGGCGAGTGGACCCTCGTCACCGAGATCGGCTCCCGCTTCCGCTTCGGCCTCTCCCCCGTCATCAACGTCATAGGGGTGCTGTTCGTCCTGGCGACGGTGCTGGGGGCGAGCCTGTGGACGTGGCTGAAGCGGCGGGAGGGGTAGGGCGCGCGTCGGCCGGGCGATCTGGACAGATCCTAGCGATCGTCTTCCTGGGAAGAGGCCTCTTCAAGATCCTCGAATTCCGGCGGCAACTTGGCGCCTTCCAGTTCGCGCACGGCAAGGATTTGCTTTCGGGTCAAGTTTCTGGCGCCGCGGAGGTGGGCGCCGCTGAGGTCGGCGCCGCGGAGGTCGGCGCCGCTGAGGTGGGCGTCGCGGAGGTCGGCGCCGCTGAGGTAGGCGTCGTTGAGGTGGGCGTCGCGGAGGTCGGCGCCGCTGAGGTAGGCGTCGTTGAGGTGGGCGCCGCGGAGGTGGGCGCCGCGGAGGTGGGCGCCGCTGAGGTCGGCGCCGCGGAGGTCGGCGCGGCGGAGGTCGGCGCGGCGGAGGTCGAGTTGTTCCAAAGTGATTGGAAGCGCTGGTTGGTGACCCCCGTGGCCGAGCCGGGCAAGCAGCCGCCGGATCGCCCAACCGCGTTCGTCGCCGAAGTCGAGCGTTGTTTTGGTGCTGCACCGGGCGGCACAGCGGTTCAGACAATAAAGCAGCGTGCCCTCGGCATGGAGGGCATAAGCCTCGACCTCGCGGTAGGTGGCGAGGCGGAGTTCGTGCGCCGGCATCCCGTCGCGCAACGTCGCGTTCATGAGCCCTACAAGGGTCTCGTGCCAAGATTGCGCGGTCGTTTCGTCGACGTCGGCGATCTCCTCACGGAGAAACTCGGCGATCGGATGGGTCAACCCGGTGGTGCCGGTTCCTCTAACCCACCGCAGTAGCACGACTTCCGGGCTGGAACGTGGCTGGCGCATGTCTTCATCCAATTCCTTGACGAGCCGGACGAGCCGCCGTGCCGCCAGATACTCGCCGAACGACTTGTGCGTCAGCTCGAACACCCGGTCCTGACCCTTTAGCCCGACCTCCCGGAAGTAGAACGCGGCGAGCAGGCCGAGCCCGCCCTTCTCGGCCCCTTGCTGGAAACGCTCGAAGGCCGCCCTCAGCTCGGGCAATCCGGCCAACCGCTCGACCTCGGCCGCCGTGATGCTGCGCCCGCCCCCCTTCTGCCACAAGGCGAGGCCGATCTCCTCGAAGATCAGGTTGAAGTCCTCGACGGAAAGTCCTTGTAGCGCGCCCCGTTGCCCGCCTCCCCAGCTTCGCGTCCAGACGCGCTCCAGAAGGTCGGCGTAGACCGCGTTGAGGCTGGTTTCAGGCCCAAGCCGGATGCACCCGCCCGCGCGGACGAGGGCGAGGAGGTGGTTGAGCAGGGGCTGCCGCGCCAGATCGGCGAGTCGCGGGTTGTCCGCGATCTCCGGCGGCATCCCCGCCAGATCCTCGCCGGTGAGTCCGGCTCTGGCCCTCCACCAGTCCTCCCGCTGGTCATGGGCAAGGCGGCCTTCCGGATCGCTCCATTCGCAGCCTTCCTCCAGGTCCCGATGGCGTGTCGTCTCCTTGCCGGCATCGCTTCGCCGCCCCTGCCGGTACGGCAGAACCCGGAGCACGCCGCGCCGCTCGCAACGGCTGCCCAGTTCCTCGATGAGGCGGTTGCGCCCGCCGACGAGGACCTTGATGGTACCCATATCCCTGCCGCGCTGGCCGATCAGGCGATCGACGCCGTTCAGCACGTCGACCGCCGCTTCGAGCCCGCTTTGCCCCTGCACCGCCAGTTCGTCGAGCCCGTCCAGGACGAGCAGGAGGTTTCCCGCTTCGAAGGGGTCACCCGTGATGCCGTGCATCGAGCGGGCCGTGCTTTTGATCGAGCTTCGCAGTTCCCCCGGATCGAGCAGGTGCAGGGGGATGAGCAGCACCCGCCACGTCTCCGACGCCGCGACCTTGGCCGCCCAGTGCTTGGCGAGGCTCGACTTGCCCGACCCCGGCCCGCCGCAGACGATGCGCCGCGGCGAGCCGACGTCGTCCAGCCATTCGTCGAGCGCGGTTTCCAGGTCGACGACGTGCCGCACGGGCAAGGCACGTTCGCCGTCGTCCCGCTTCCGCCCGCCCTCGGGGCGCTCCTCCCAATAGCCGCGCAGGGGCTGGTACAGTTGCCGCAGCGAGTACGCCTCGCCGAACAGCGGCAGGTCGAGGTCGGCGTCGAGCCGCGCGGCGTAGACCCGCCAGCGCCGCTCGTCCTCGGCCGCCCGCGTGAAGGGGGTGTCGATCGCGTCCCGGACGGGCCCGAAGGTGTTCGGCGCCGCCGCCCACACCTGATGCAGCGCCAGCGCGAAGTAGCCCGGCAGCCGCCCCGCCAGGGTCCGCGCCGTCGCGGCGTCGGCGCCGAGCGTCTCGAACCACGCCGCGACCCTGTCCTGCACGGCGGGCAGCCAGTCGAGGTCGCGCGGCCGCCCGAACAGGTCCGGCCCCAGGCGGACCTCGACCGCCCGCAGCCCCTCCTCGACGACCTCGGCGTGCTCGTCCGGACGGGCGGTGAGCGCGCCGTTGCGTGCCGCCTCGACCGCGAGCGCCGCCAGCGCGCAGCCGAGCGACTGCGCCAGCAGGCCCCAGCCCAAGACTTCCGGCCGCGCGTCGCGCCCGAGCGAGGCCACGAGGCTCGCCGCCCCCCCCGGCCATCGCGCCGATGCCCGTCAGGTCGCCGTACGTCGCCGCCGCCCCGCCGATGCCCGCCTGGACGAAACCCCGCAGCGCCTCGCGCCAGTCGGTGGCCTTGACCCCCTCGAACCACGACCCGGCGGGCTTCACGAGCAGCCCCGTCTCGAACGGCTGCGGTCCCTCTTCCAGCCCGGTCATCGTGAAGAATCCCCCCGAAAGCGTATGCCTCCCTGTTAGGCCTCACCCGCAGGTTCCACAAGCCGAGGGATACCCTTCACGTCTGCCGCCCCGCATGGTAGGATGCGCCTTCGCGCCCGGCGTCGGCACGAGGGGCCGCACGAACGGCCACGCGGACGTGCTTTTACGAAACGAACCCAAGGAGGTCATTGAAAACAACGGCTTGAGTTTCAAGGGAGCCCGAGCGAGCCCCTGGGAGGGGATCCTTGGAAACCGGCGAAACGAACCCGAGGCCAACGTAACCGGACCAACGAAACGAACCCAAGACGCAGGGGAACGCGAACCCGACCGTCTGCGAAACGAACCCGACGCCTACCCCAGCGCCCGGACGGCGGACGCGCCGGAGCGCAGCGCGCCCTCGATCGTCGCGGGCAGGCCCGTCCGGGTCCAGTCGCCGGCGAGCGCGACGTTCCGCCAGCGGGTGCGGGCGGGGGGGCGGAGCGCCTCGCCCGCGGGCGTCTGGCGGAAGGTCGCGGCCTTCTCGCGGACGAGCCGGGCGGGGGGCGGGGGGGCGCCTTCGCACCCGAGCGCCCGGGCGGCGTCGGCCCAGAGGCGGGCGGGGAGGGCGGCGTCGTCCGCCGCCCCGGCCGCGCTCACCGTGGCGCTCAGGACCCCCTCGTGCTGGAACAGCCACTCGGCCGTGCCGCCGACGAGGCCCATGAAGGGGACGGGCAGGCGGGGGGCGTCCAGGGCGAAGTGGGCACCCAGGATCGGGGAGTGGCCCTCGGGCACGGCGAGGCCGGGGAGGAGGGCCGCGGCGCCCGAAGGGGGCAGGGCGACGACGAGGGCGTCGCCCGCCGCCAGCGCCACCGTCCCGCCGCGCGTGCCGAGGCCCAGCGCCCGTTCCCGCCCGAGGTCGAGCCCGACGACGCGGCGCCCCGGATGCAGCCCGGCGCCCCTGGCCCGCAGCGTGTCGAGCGCGGGGTCGACGAGGGCGGCGGCGAGGCCGCGCGGGAACAGGACCGGCCGCAGCCCCCCCGGCCCCCGCGCCAGGATCTCCCCGAGCGCGCGGCGGAAGGGCGGTGCCGCGGCCTCGTCCGGGTCCATGTTCATGACGGCGCGGACCAGGGGGTCCCAGAGGAGGCGCCGGGCCGGGCCTTCCGGCAGCGCGTCGCCCAGGGGTGCGTCGCCCTTCAGGCGCCAGAGCCGCCCGAGGTCGCGCAGAAGGCCGCCGCCCGCCACCCCCGGCGGCAGGCTCGGGCGGGGCGGGAAGCCCACCCCTCCGTTCGGGACGCCGACCTCCCAGCGTTCGCCGCTTTCCAGGTCGAGGCAGGGGAAGCGGGCGGGGGCGAGGCGGACGGCGCGATCGCCGCCCGTTTCGGCGAGGTGGCGCATCGCGGCGCGGTTGCCGGCGAGCAGCAGGTGGTTGCCGTTGTCGACCCGGCGCCCGAGCACGGGGTCGACGAAGCTGCGGCAGCGCCCGCCGAAGCCGGGCGACGCCTCCCAGACCTCGACCGCCCAGCCGGCCCTGCTCCCGGCGAGCGCCGCCGCGAGCCCGGCCAGCCCGCCGCCGACGACGTGGAGGCGGGAGTGGGGCCGGGGCAAGCCCTCAGCCGCCCGGCAGGACGAGGGCGCGGGCGAGGAGCCCCGCCTTCGCCAGCCGGCCGGGACGGAGGAGGGCCGGGTCGCGCGGCCAGCCGGCCCGGCGGACGCGGGCCATGAGGTCGCGGTAGCGCAGCGTCATCATGGCGACCGGGCGAAGGCCGCGCCGCCCGGTCGCGTCCCACAGGCGGTCGGCCCCGGCGAACGCGGCCTCGGCCTCTTGAAGGAGCGCCGCGTGGACGGCGGCGAAGCCCGGATCGGCGAGGAGGGCGGGGGGGTCGGATACCCCAAGCCCCGCCGCCGCCAGGGTTTCCTTCGGCACGTAGAGCCGGCCCCCGGCCGCGTCCTCCTCCAGGTCGCGCAGGATGTTGACCCGCTGGAAGGCGTCGCCGAGCGCCACGGCGAGCGCCGCCGCGTCGGAACGCCCCAGCACCTGAAGGACGAGGAGCCCCACGGCGCCGGCGACCCGGCGGCAGTAGAGGCGCAACAACTCCGCGGACGGCGCCACGATGGCCCCCGCCGCGTCCATGCCGACCCCGTCGAGCACGGCGATCAGCTCCGCCGCCGGCAGGTCGAAGCGCCGCGCCGCGTCGGCGAGCGCGAGATACGTCGGATCGTCCCGCAGGGACGGGGGCGGCGTCCCGCCGACCGCGTCGCGCCAGAGGCCGAGCCGTTCCGCCTTGAAGGCGGCGGTGCCGGGGCCGTCGGCGACGTCGTCGACGACGCGGCAGAAGGCGTAGACGGCGAACAGCCCCCGGCGCTTCTCCTCGGGCAGGAGCCGCATCGCCCAGAAGAACGACGACCCCGCCCCCGCCACGTCGAGGGCGACCCGCCGGTGCGCGGCGTCGAGGGCGGCGTCGCTCACGCCGGCAGCCGGGCGAGCCCGGCCGCGAGCGCCAGCGCCTTGTCGCACCGCCCCAGCCCGACCCGCCCCCCGATCGGGTCGGCGCCCTCCAACCTCCGGTGCAGCCGCCGCGCCGCGCTCAAGGTCGCCGCCGCCTGGACGCGCAGGCCCGGGCTCCGGATCAGCCCCGGCAAGGGCGCCGCCGCCCGAACGCGGTCTCCCGCGAGTGCTGCGAACCGCGCGAACACGCGGGCGAGCGCGGGCGGCGCCCGGTCCGCCAGGAGCATGTCGGGATCCGCCCCCGCTTCGTCCATCCAGTCCAAAGGCAGATAGAGGCGGCGCAGGTTCCGCCAGTCGCCGCCCGCGTCCTGGAGGTGGTTCAGGAGCTGCAAGGCCGTGCACAGCGCGTCGGCGGACGCCGTTGCCGCCGCGGTCTCGCCGTGTAGGTCGAGGAGGAAGCGCCCGACGGGGTTCGCCGAGTGCCGGCAGTAGCCGAGCAGGTCGGCCTCGCTTTGCACGGGCGCGTTCACGGCATCGGCGCGAAAGGCGACGAGCAGGCGGCGCAGGTGCGCCCGCGCCCGCCCGTCGAGACCAAAAGCGCCGCCCGCGAGGCCCCGCTCGATGGCGTCCAGGCGCTCCAGCTTCGCGTCCGCGGGGAGATCCGGATCGTCGGCGGCGTCGTCCGCCCTGCGGGCGACCCCGTAGAACGCCATGACCGCCCGCCGCCGCCCGCCGCCGAGCAGGCGCAGCGCCACCGGAAAGTTCTCGGCCGCCGCCTTCGCCGCCGCCTTTCCCGCGCCCGTTTCCGCGATGCCGACCGTACCGTCCACCGTCTTTCGCCGCCGCCGCCTTGCCGTGCCGGGGGATGCGCCCTAGCGTTCCCGTGCGCCCTCGAACGGGGCGGAAGGTAAGGCAGGGCACGGAGGGCGGCAAGTGAGGCGGGACGGAACGAAGCGGCGGGGGCTCGGTCCCCTCATCCTCCTCCTCGCCCTCTGCCCCGCCGGCGCCCGCCCCGCGGCACCGGCGACCCTCGACGTCGAGGTCGAGGGCGTCGCCAGCGGCGAGGGCAACGTCCTCGTCGCCGTCTGCACGAAGGCCACCTTCCTCACCGGCGACTGCCCCTACACGGCGAGCGCGCCCGCCCGAAAGGGCACGGTCGACATCCGGATCGGGGGGGTCCCGCCCGGCACCTACGCCGTCCAGGCGTTCCACGACGCCAACGCCAACATGGACCTGGACCGCAATTTCTTCGGCTTTCCCAAGGAAGGCGCCGGCTTCTCCAACGACGCCCCCATGCGCTTCGGCCCGCCCCGCTTCGCCGACGCCGCCATCGAGGTCGACGCCGCCCCGGCCACGGCCCGCGTGACCATGCGCTACTTCAAGGCGCCTTAGGATTACGCTTCGCCTCCGCTGGCCCCGCGCCAGCGGAGGCGAAGCGTTCACCGCCCTGCCAGCCCGCGCAACGCCCCGACGAGCCGCGCCACGGCCTTCGCCCGCCCCCCTTCGCCGTGGGTGGCCCGGAGGAGGGCGAGGCCGGCGGCGAGGTGGGCGGGGCCGGTGGGGTCGTAGTGCGGGCGGAAGCGGCCGGCGCGCACCGTGATCACCTTGGTGCGGGTGAGGGCGAGCAGCCCTTCGGCGCCGCGGGTCGGGCCGAAGCCGCTCTCGCGGCGGCCCTCGAAGGGGAGGCGCGGGTCGGCGGTGGGGGCGATGAGGTCGTTCACGGTGACGGTGCCGGCGTCGACGCGGCGGGCGAGGGCTTCCGCCTCGGCAGGGGGGCCGAAGACGGCGGCACCGAGCGCGTAGGGGCAGCGGCGGTCGGCTTCGAGCGCGGCTTCCATATCGGGCACCTTCACGACGGCGACGACGGGGGCGAACACGTCGGCCTGGAGGAGCCGCCAATCCGGGGCCGCGCCCATGACGGCGAGCGGCGGCATGTCGTCCTGGTCGAGGTCGGGGGATGTCGGCAGGAAGCGCGCCCCCTTCGCCGCCGCCTCGGCCAGCAGCGGACGGAGCCGTTCGCGGACGGGTGGCGGCGCGGGTGCGGGGGGCACCGCGCGCAGGGCCTGGACGAGTGCCGCCTCGAAAGGGGCCTGGAGGTCCGGCGGGACGAAGACGCGGCGAGGCGCGATGCAGGTGGCGCCGCCGTTGAGGCGGAGGCCGAACGCGACGGCGCGGGCGGCGAGGCCGGGGTCGGCGCCGGGGAGGAGGAAGACGGCGTCCGAGCCTGAAAGCTCCACGATCGCCGGGATCGCCAGGGATGCCAAGCGCTCCAGGACCTGCCTGCCGGTCGAGACCGACCCGGTCAGGACGACCAAGTCTGGGCGCCCGTCTCCCTCCAACGCTTGCCACGCCGCCGCCGGGTCCTCGTCCAGAACGGTGAGGAGCCCCGCCGGCAGCCCGGCCTCGGCGAGGAGCGCCCCCAGTCGCGCCATCGGCGCCGCGGCGCCCGGCGCCGGCTTGACGAGGACGGCGTTGCCGGCGGCGAGTGCCTGGACCGCCTGCACGCCGGGGAGGAGGAGGGGGTAGTTGCTTGGGCCGATGACAAGGACCCGGCCGAACGGCTCGCGCCGCACTTCCGCCTTGTGCCCGACGAGCCAGAGGGGCCGTCCCCCGGCGCCGAGGCGGCGCGGGCGCAGGGCGGCCCTCGCCTCCCGCACCAGGAAGCGGCAGGCGTCGGCGAGGGGCAGGATCTCGGCCAGAAGCGCCTGCGCCGGGGGCCGGGGGGCGAGGTCGGCGAGGAAGGCCTCGGCGTCGCGGGCAAGGAGGGAGCGCAGGCGGCGTACCACCTTCAGCCGGGCGTCGATCGGCGTTTCCGCCCAGGCCCCCTCGTCCGGTCCGGCGCCTGCCCCGTTGCTGTCCTGCGGCATTTTGCTCCTTTCGCCAAGGGGACGACTGGGCGCCCCGCCGGCGCAAGCTAGTTTCCGGGGGCGTTTCGACAAATGAAGAACGGCAGGCCCTCGGGAGTAGCGTCGTTGCAACCTCAGGTCATCGTCATCGGCGCTGGGCCGGGCGGGCTCGCCGCCGCCATGCTGCTCGCCCGTGCGGGCGCCCGCGTCACCGTCCTGGAGCGCCAGGGCGTCGTCGGTGGCCGCTCGGCCGCCCTTCGGATCGACGGCTTTCGCTTCGACGTCGGCCCCACCTTCTTCCTCTACCCGACCGTGCTCGAGAGCATCTTCGAGACCTGCGGCTTCGACTTGCACGCGGAAGCCGACTTCAAACGGCTTGATCCCCTCTACGACTTGGTTTTCGAGGGCGACGGGCCGATGCGGGTCCACGCCGACGTGAGGCGGACGATGCGCGAGATCGCCCGCTTCTCGCCCGGGGACGCCGCGCGCCTGCCGGCCCTGCTCGCCAAGAACCGGGCGAAGCTCGAGGCGTTCAAGCCGGTCCTGGAGCGCCCGTTCAACGGCGTCGCCGACTTCCTTCATCCCGCGGTGATCGCGTCGCTTCGCCACCTGAAGCCTTGGAAGAGCGTCGACGGCGACTTGGCTGAGCACTTCGCCGACCCCCGCATCCGCCTCGCCTTCTCGTTCCAGAGCAAATATCTGGGCATGTCGCCCTACCGCTGCCCCAGCCTGTTCACGATCCTTTCCTTTTTGGAGCACGAGTACGGCGTCTTCCACCCGATCGGCGGCTGCGGCGGGCTCATGGAGACGATGGCCGACGTGGCGCGGCGGATGGGGGTCCTGATCCGCACGAACGAGGAGGTGGAGGAGATCCTGTTCGACGGGCGCCGCGCCACCGGCGTGCGGACGAAGGCGGGGCGCCTTGCCGCCGATTCGCTCGTCATCAACGCCGACTTCGCCCATGCCATGCGCCGGCTCGTCCCCGACCGCCTGCGTCGCCGCTGGAGCGATGCCAAGATCGAGACCAAGAAGTACTCCTGCTCGACCTTCATGCTCTATCTGGGCCTCAAGGGGACGGTCGACCTCGGCCACCACACGATCCTCCTCAGCCGCGACTACGCGAAGAACCTGCGCGAGATCGAGGACGGGATCCTGCCCGAAGAGCCCTCGCTCTACGTGCAGAACGCCTGCGTCACCGACCCCGGACAGGCACCCCCCGGCCACAGCACGCTCTACGTCCTGGTTCCCGTCCCGCACACGGGGCCGGCCTTCGATTGGACGGAGGAGGCCCCCCGCTACCGCCGCCTCGTCCTGGAGCGCCTGCGCCTCCTCGGCCTGCACGACCTCGAAGGCCGGATCGTCGTCGAGCGCCGGTTCACCCCTGCCGACTGGCGGGACGGGATGCAGATCCACAAAGGGGCCACCTTCAACCTCGCCCACAACCTCGGCCAGATGCTCCACTTCCGCCCGCGCAACCGCTTCGAGGAGCTGGACGGGGTCTACCTCGTCGGCGGCGGCACCCATCCGGGCTCGGGCCTGCCCGTGATCTTCGAAGGCGCAAGGATCACGACCCGCCTCTTGGCAAAGGACCTCGGCCTCGGCCTGCCGGCCGGGATGGGTCTCGGCCAGGGCATCGGGCGGATGGCCGCACCGATGGCGGAGGCGGGACGATGATCGACGGGACCCCGATCGTTGTCGTCGGCGGCGGCCTCGCCGGCCTTGCCGCCGCCGTGGTCCTAGCCTCGCGCGGCCGCGCCGTGACCCTCGTCGAGAAGAACCCCTGGCTCGGCGGCAAGGCGGCGCTCCTGGAGGCGGGCGGCTTTCGCTTCGACATGGGGCCGACGATCCTCACCGTGCCCCGCGTCCTGAGGCGCGTCTTCGCCGAGGCCGGGCTCGACATGGACGAGGAACTCGACCTCGTCCGGCTCGACCCGCAGTGGCGCTGCTTCTTCGAGGACGGCGCCGTCCTCGACCTCGTCGAGGACACGGGGAAAATGGCGGCGACCTTCGACGCGCTTCGACCCGGCAAGGGCCTGGGCGAGGGCTACCGCCGCTTCCTCGCGCTTTCCGAGCGCCTGCACGGCATCTCCGAGAAGTTCTTCTTCTGGAAGACGGTCGAGGACCTGGGCGACACGCTCGACATGCGTTCGTCGATGAACGTGCGGACCCTCTCCGACGTGATGGCGCTCCGGATGGGGCAGACCGTCGCCGGCACGATCCGCAAGCACGTACCGGAAGACCGCGCCGCGCAACTGCTCGACCACTTCGTCCAGTACGTCGGCTCGTCGCCCTTCGGCACCCCCGCCGTGCTCTGCGCCATCGCCCACATGCAGACCTCGGAAGGGGTCTGGTACCCGATCGGCGGCACCCGCGCCGTGGCGACCGCGCTGGAGCGCGTCGCCCGCGCCAAGGGGGTGACGATCCTGACCGGGACCGACGCCGTCAAGATCCGCACCCGCGCCGGCGCCGTGCGGGGGGTCGAACTCGCCGACGGCCGCGTGCTCCCCGCCGCCGCCGTGGTCTCCAACATGGACGCCGTCCGCACCTATCGGGAGCTCGTCGGCGGCGGGCTCGGCCACGCCTACGAGGGCCGCGCCTTCGAGCCCGCCTGCTCCGGCGTCGTCCTCTACCTCGGCCTCGACCGGGGTTACGACCACCTCCTCCACCACGACTTCGTCTTCTCGCGCGACCCGGAAGAGGAGTTCGACCACATCTACAAGAAGGGCGAGGTCGCCCCCGATCCCACCTGCTACCTCGCCGCCCCCGCCCGCACCGAACCCGGCGTGGCACCCCCCGGCGGCGAGGCGCTCTACGTCCTGGTCCACACGCCCTACCTGCGCCCGCACCACGACTGGAAGGCGATGCTGCCGGCCTACCGCCGGGTCATCCTCGACAAGCTGAAGCGCACGGCGGGGCTGCATGACATCGAGGACCGGATCCGCTTCGAGCGCGTCCTGACCCCGCAAGACATCCACGACCGCTACAGGGTTCTCAACGGCGCCATCTACGGCCTCGCCTCGCACGGCCGGTTCCTCGGCGCCTTCAAGCCCGGCAACCGCTCGCGCGAGGTCGAGGGGCTCTACCTCGCGGGCGGCGCCGCCCACCCCGGCCCCGGGATGCCGATGGTCCTCATGTCCGGCTGGATCGCCGCTGACACGCTCGACCGCGACCTAAACGGCGGCGGGCTCCAGCGGGCCGGATGAGCGGGTCAGGGAAGGGGCTGCCGGACGACCCGATCCGGCTCCGCTCGACCCCTCTCTACCGCTTCTTCGCCCGGATCATGCGGCGGCAGATGCGGCGGGGCTTCCACGCCGTCCGCGTCGCCAATGGCGAAGCCGCCGAGGGGCACGGGGGCGCCCCCCTCGTCGTCTACGCGAACCACCCCTCCTGGTGGGATCCCCCCTTCCTCCTCCTCCTCCACGACCGCTTCTTCGGCGAGCGCCGCGCGTTCGGCGCCATCGACCTGGACGCGCTCGAACGCTACCGCTTCATGGCCCGGATCGGCCTGTTCGGCGTCGAGCGCGGCACCCGCGCCGGGGCGCGGCGCTTCCTCAAGGTCGCGGGCGCCGTCCTCGCCGAGGGCGACACCATCCTCTGGCTGACCCCGGAAGGGGGGTTCACCGACCCCAGGCGGCGCCCCCTCGACCTCCGCCCCGGCCTCGCCCACCTCGTGCACGCCGCCCCGCCCGAGACCGTCTTCCTGCCGCTCGCCGTCGAGTACCCGTTCTGGACCGAACGCTACCCGGAGGCGCTGGCCCGCTTCGGCGAGCCCTTGCGGGCAGGGGATCTCGGTCCGCTTGGCAGGGAGGCGGCGGCGGAACGGCTGCGGCGCGGCCTGGAGGCCACGATGGACAGCCTCGCGGCCCTCGCCGTCGCCCGCGACGCCGGCGCGTTCCAGCTCCTCCTCGAAGGGAGTGCCGGGGTCGGCGGGGTCTACGACCTCTGGCGCCGCCTGAAGGCGGGGATCGAGGGGCGCCGCTTCGAGCCGGGCCACGGGGAAGGGTAGGGGCCTTGCTCGCCCTGGCCCTCCTCGCCCTCGCCCTCGCTTCGCTCCCGCTCGGCCTCGGTCTCGTCAACCTCCGCCTGTTCCGTCCGCCCCCGCCGGCGTCCGGCCGCCCCGCCGTCTCGGTCCTGATCCCGGCCCGGAACGAGGCGGCGAACATCGGCGACGCCCTCGCCGCCGTCCTCGCCAGCCGGGGCGTCGAGCTGGAGGCCCTCGTCCTCGACGACCACTCGAGCGACGGGACGGGCGGCGTCGTCGCCGCCTTCACAAGGCGGGACCCCCGCGTCCGCCTCCACCACGCGCCGCCCCTGCCCGAGGGCTGGAACGGCAAGCAGCACGCCTGCCACGTCCTGGGCAGCCTCGCCCGCTACCCCGTCCTCGTCTTCGTCGACGCCGACGTGCGCCTCGCCCCGGACGCCCTCGCCGGCGCCGCCGCCTTCCTCAAGGCGTCGGGGGCGTCGCTCGTCAGCGGCTTTCCACGGGAAGTGGCCGTAGGCTTCATGGAGCGGATGCTGGTCCCCCTCATCCATCTCCTCCTGCTCGGCTACCTGCCGATCGCCCTCATGCGCAAGGAGACCAGCCCCGGCCTCGGCGCCGGCTGCGGCCAGCTCATGGTCGCCGACCGGGACGCCTACCGCGCCGTCGGCGGCCACGGCGCCATCGGGGAGTCCCGCCACGACGGCCTGAAGCTCCCCCGCCTCTTTCGCCGCCACGGGTACGAGACCGACCTGTTCGACGCGACGGGCCTCGCCCGCTGCCGGATGTACGACGGCGCCGGGGCCGCCTGGAACGGCTTTTTGAAGAACGCCGGCGAGGGCATGGCGAGCCCGGTACAGCTTCCCGTCTGGACGGTCCTCCTGTTCGGCGGCCATGTCCTCCCCTGGCTGCTCCTGCCCGCAGCACTCCTCGCGGGCGCTTGGTGGGCCGTCGCCGTCGCGGCGCTCGCGGTCGCCGCGAACCTTGCCCTGCGCGCCGCCCTCGCCCGCCGCTTCCGCCAGCATTGGCTGGGCGTCGCCCTCCACCCGCTCGCCGTCCTCCTGACGCTCGTCTTGCAGTGGCAGGCGCTGTTCCAGGGCCTCGCCGGCCGCCGCGTCGCGTGGCGGGGGCGCTGATGGCAAGAGGCCCCGTCCAGCGCTGGCTCTCCCGCCACGGCCACCGCGTCTTCCACCCGCTCACCGGCGCCGACCTGGGCACGCTGCTCCGCCTGTGCCTGATGGGTCCCCGCCTCACGCCGAGGGGTGCGTCGCGGCTCGGCTTCGCGCTGTTCACGGCGGTGGGCCGCCTGCCCTTCGACCTCCTGGAGCGCCTCGGCACCGAACTCGTCGCCCCGCCCTTGGAAGCGTTGCCGCCGCCCCTCCTCGTCGTCGGCCACTGGCGCAGCGGCACGACCCATCTCTACAACGTGCTCGCCCGCTCGCCCGCCTTCGGCATCGTCTCCCCCCTCGCCGTCGGCCTCCCCTGGAACGTGCTCGGCCTCGGCCCCTTCCTCCGCCGCCGCCTGGAGGAGTGCCTGCCGGTAGACCGGATCATCGACCGCCTCCCCGTCCACGCCGACTCGCCGCAGGAGGACGAACTCGCGCTCGCCAACATGCAGACGCTCTCCTTCTACCACGGCGCCTTCTTCCCGACCCGGATCGAGCGGGAGTTCGGGCGCGGCCTGTTCTTCGCGGGGGCGAGCGAGGCCGAGCGGCGGCGCTGGCGGCGGAGCGTCGCCCTGTTCATGCGCAAGCTCCATCGCCTGAACGGGGGCCGCCCCCTTCTCGTCAAGAACCCGGCCCATTCGGCGAAGCTGCCCGACCTCCTCCGCCTGTTCCCGGACGCCCGCATCGTTCACGTCCGCCGCAACCCCTACGTCGTCGTCGAGTCGACGAGGCGGATGCTCCGGACCCTCCTCGACACCTTCGCCCTCGAACGGACGGACGGAGTCGAACTCGACCGCCTGATCCTCAATACGTACCCCCGGATGATCGCCGCCACCGAGGCGGCGATGGCGGCTCTGCCGGCGAACCGCCGCCACGACCTCGCCTTCGAGGACTTTGAGGCCGACCCGATGGCCGAACTTGCCCGCCTCCACGTCGCCCTCGACCTCCCCGGCTTCGACGATGCCGAAGACCATTTTCGGGTCTATCTCGACGCGGTGCGGGGCTACGAGAAGCGGCGGCACAGCTTTCCCCAGGAGCGCCTTCGCCTTACGGAGAAGGCGCTCGCGCCCTGGATCGACGCCTGGGGCTACGCCCGCCCCTCCGGCACCTGAGCCCCATACGGGAGAATGACATGGAACGACGACGCACCGCGCTCGTCTTCGACTTGGACGGCACCCTCGTCGACAGCGTCTACCAGCACGTCCTGGCATGGCACGAGGCCCTGGGCGAAGCCGGGATCGACCTCTCGATCTGGCGCATCCACCGCCGCATCGGCATGAGCGGCGGCCTCTTCGTCCGCGCGCTCTTGCGCGAGACCGGGCGCGACCTCACCCCCGACCTGATCCAGCGTCTGCAAGATCTGCACGCCGAGGCCTACGGCCGCCTCTCCGACCGCGTCCGCCCTCTGCCGGGCGCCGTCGACCTCCTCTGCCACCTGAGCGCCATCGGCTGCCCCTGGGCCATCGCCACGAGCGGACGAAGGGAAACCGCCGCCCCCGTCCTCGCCCGCCTCGGCGTACCGGACGGCGTCCCCGTCATCACCCGCGACATGGTCGAACGCGCCAAGCCCGACCCTGACCTCTTCCTCGCCGCCCTGGAGCGCCTCGACGTGGGTGCCGCCGAGGTCTTCGTCGTCGGCGACAGCGTCTGGGACATGCTGGCGGCCCGCCGCGCCGGCGCCCAGGGCATCGGCCTCCTCGCCGGCGGCTACGGCACCGACGAACTCGAACGCGCCGGCGCGTACCGCGTCTACGACGACCCCGCCATGCTGCTCGACCGGCTGGACGAGATCGGGGTGCGGCAGGACGGAGGTTGAGACGACGCGAAGCGTGACCTCATGCGGGAACGAACGATGACCCTGCCGCTCATCCTCACCCTCATGCTCGACGAACCCGGCTTCGACCGTCTCGACGCGCTGCGCCGGACGCATTTTCCGCCCGAGCGCAACCTGATTCCCGCGCACGTCACCCTGTTCCATCATCTGCCGGGCGGGGAGGAGGCCGCCGTTCTCGCTCACCTTCGCCAAGCCTGCGCCAAAGCCGCCCCGTTCCCGCTCCGGGTCGCGCACCCCCGTTCGCTCGGCCGCGGCGTGGCGCTCGCCGTCGAAGGCGAAGCGCTCTCGACGCTGCGCGCCCGTCTCGCCACCGCCTTCGCCCCCTGGCTTGTCCCCCAGGACCGCCAAGGCTTCCGCCCGCACGTCACCGTGCAGAACAAGGTCACGCCCGACGCCGCCCGCGCGCTTCTCGTCGAGATGCAGGCGACGTTCGTCCCCTTCGCCATCGAGGCGCGAGGCCTCCTCCTCTGGCGCTACCTCGGCGGCCCCTGGGACCAAGCCGCGGCGCTGCCGTTCGCGGGCGTGGGAAGATGAAGGTCGCCTGCAAGATCACCTGCCCGAACGGCAAGATCTCCCTTGGCAAGGATCCTGCCGGCAGCACCGCGTGGATGATCCGACGATTGGTTACGATCGCTGATCAAGGCTCGGTATGTGGGAAGCCTCGACGGCAAGCAAGCGGCCGAGCGCTGTGGTGTCTGACACTAATTTTTCATAAGACCGATTATCCTTACATTGGTCTTGCGCCTCGTGTCGGGGCAGACGGGCGGCTTTACGACCGTCCCCTGCTCGATCCGGGTGCCGATCGCGGGCAGCGTGTCCTTCGAAGGCGAAGCCGATGATCGTGTTGTCGGCTTCGTTGTTGGCCACGATCGCGTTGAGCGTCGAGGGTTGGCCCGCGTCGCGGATCAGGATGCCCCAGGAAATTTCCGACCAGTTGCTGAGAAAACTGTTGTTCTTGCCGAAGCGGTTCGTGAACCGGCTCTTGCTGTTGAGGAGCGTGCTGAGCCGCACCGTGTGCCGGCGCACTTCACGGAGATGTATTCCGAATCGGTCGAGACCCGTTCGAACAGGTTCCTCTCGATCAGCGCCCGTAGGTTGATGGTGGCGTGGCTGATGCCATTGTGGGCGGGATGGGAAACTTTCCGCAGGTGGGCTTCACCGGGAACACCAGCCCATCCGCAAGGATCAAACGGTGATTTTATGGGAAGTTTTTACCCCAGCGTGTACCGCTACCCTTCAGTTGCTTGACGCCACCGGCTTGCCGTCCATCTCGTTCGGTGCGAGGAGTCCGGTCGGCAAGGGATTTCGGGGGAGGACCAAAGGAATGCGATCCGCCGCACGGAACGTCTGGCGGGGGCTCATCGTCGGGCTCGGCCTGGGGCTCATGGCCCTGCCGGCGTTCGCCGCCGACCTCGGCAAGGTCACGGTCGGTGTGCTGGCCTACGGCACCGTCAACTGGGAACTGGACGTGATCGAGGCGCACGGCCTCGACGCCAAGAACGGCTTCGGCCTCGAGGTCGCGCGCTATGGCGGCAACGACGCCGCCGACGTGGCCTTCATGGGGGGCGCCGTCGACGCCATCGTCGAGGACTGGCTCTGGGCGTCGCGCCTGCGCGCCGAGGGCACGAAGGTCGTCTTCATCCCCTATTCGAGCACGGTCGGCGCCCTCATGGTGTCGGCGGGTTCGGGGATCAAGAATCTCGCCGACCTCAAGGGCAAGAAGGTCGGCGTCGCCGGCGGCCCCCTCGACAAGAGCTGGCTGCTCATCCAGGCGCGCGCCAAGCAGGAGGGGATCGACCTCAAGGCCGAAACCGAGCAGGTCTTCGGCGCCCCTCCCCTCCTCACCGAGAAGCTGCGCTCGGGCGAACTGGACGCCCTCGTCAACTACTGGCACTACGCCGCCCGCCTGGAGGCCGAGGGCTACCGGCGCCTGCTCGGGGTCGCGGAGGCGCAGGAGGCCTTGGGCGTGCCGCCCTCGACGCCGCAGATCGGCTACATCTTCAAGGAGGACTGGGCGCGGGCGCACCCGGATCTTGTGGACGCCTTTGCCAAGGCGAGCCGCGAGGCCAAAGCGATCATGGCGTCGAGCGACGCCGAATGGGAGCGCCTCAGGCCGCTTACCAAGGCCGAGGACGCGGCCACGCTCGACGCCCTCAAGACGCGCTACCGGGAGGGCATCGTCGCCCATTGGGGCGACGAGGAGCGGGCCGAGGCGGCGCGGCTCTATAGGGTGCTGGCCGACCTCGGCGGCGAGAAGCTCGTCGGATCCTCCCCCGTTCTCAGCCCCGGCACGTTCTGGGATGGCGTCCGCTACTAGGACGGCGGCGGACCCCCTGACCCCCTCCCCCGCCCGGCCGCAGGTTGCCCGCTTCGGGGCCGGAGGCTGGGTTCTGCCGCTCGTCTCGCTGGCACTCCTCGTCCTCGTCTGGGCGCTCGCCGCCTGGATCGCGGCAGCACCGCGCCTCTTGCCGCCGCCTGCGGACGTGGCGCTTCGGCTCGCCCGCGAGGCGGTCGACGGCGAGTTGTTTTACCACCTGGGCGTCACGCTGCTCAGGGTCGTGGCGAGCTTCGCCATCGCCATGACCCTCGGCGCCGGCGCCGGCCTCCTGATGGGCCGCGTTCCCTTGGCCGACGCGCTCGGCACGCCCTGGCTCCTCTTTTTCCTCAACCTGCCGGCCCTCGTCGTCATCGTCCTGTGCTACCTGTGGATCGGCCTCACCGAGACGGCCGCCATCGCCGCCGTGGCGCTCAACAAGATCCCGAACGTCGCCGTGACGCTGCGCGAGGGGGCGAAGGCGCTCGACCCCGACCTGATGGCGATGGCGAAGGCGTTCCGGGTGCCGCACCGCCGCGTGCTTGCCCATATCGTCCTGCCGCAGCTCTGGCCCTACGCGATCGGCGCCGCCCGCTCCGGCCTCGCCCTCATCTGGAAGATCGTCCTCGTCGTCGAGTTGCTTGGCCGCTCCAACGGCGTCGGCTTCCAGATCGCCCTCTTCTTCCAGCTGTTCGACGTCGAGGGGATCCTGGCCTACGCGCTCGCCTTCATCGTCATCGTCCAGGCGATCGAGTGGGCGCTGCTCCAGCCCTTGGAGCGCAGGATGAATCGTTGGCGGCGCTGAACCTCGCCATCGCCTGCAAGGGCTTTCCTGCCCTGGGGGTCATGCCGTCCCGTACCATCATGGCGGACGTGGCCTTGGCCGTCGGGTCCGGCGAGACGGTCGCCGTCGTCGGCCCGTCCGGCGTCGGCAAGACCACCCTCCTCAACATGGTGGCGGGCCTGGAGTCCCTGGGCGAGGGCCGGATCGAGACGGCGCCAAACCTGCGCCTTGCCTACGTCTTCCAGGAGCCGCGCCTTCTTCTCTGGCGCACGGTCGGGGACAACCTGCGCCTCGTCACCGGCGATGCCGCCGCCGGCCGGATCGACCGCGCGCTGCGCGAGGTCGGCCTCGACTCCGTCCGCGACCTCTATGCATCGCGCCTCTCGCTCGGCATGGCCCGCCGGGCGAGCCTCGCCCGCGCCCTCGTCGTCGAGCCCGACCTCCTCCTCCTCGACGAGCCCTTCGCCTCGCTCGATGAAAGGACCGCAAGGCGGCTCAGGCTTCTCCTCCTCGACCTCCTGGAGCGCCGTTCCCTGAGCACGCTCTTCGTCACGCACCACCTCGACGAGGCGGTGATGCTGGCCGACCGCGTCCTCGTCCTGAACGGCGCCCCGGCCACGATCGTTCACGCGGTCGAGACCGATCTGGCCCCTGAGGCCCGCCGCGACTCCGCGAAGGTCGCGGCGCGGCGCCAAGCCATCGCCCGAACGGGCGCCTTCGACTTCCCGCTCCCCGAGGACGCATGACCGACACCCCCGCCCTTGCCGTGGAGAACCTGAGCTTCGCCTACGGCCGTCGCAAGGCGCTGGACAAGGTGACGATCGGGGTGCCGAAAGGCAGCTTCACCGCCCTTCTCGGCCCGAACGGCGCCGGCAAGACCACCCTCATGGCGCTCGCTACCGGCCTGTTCCACAGCCGCCAGGGACGCATCAACGTCTGCGGCCACGATCTGCGAAGCGAGCCGCGCAAGGCGCTGGCCGCGATGGGCGTCGTCTTCCAGCAGCCCACCCTCGACCAGGACCTCACCGTCCGCCAGAACATGCGCTACGCGGCGGCGCTGCACGGCCTGGGCGGCAGGGGGGCGGGCGCCCGCATCGACGCCGCCCTCGACCGCCTGGGCCTCGCCGATCGTCAGGGCGACACGGTGCGGGCCTTGAGCGGCGGCCTGCGCCGCCGGGTCGAGATCGCCCGCGCCCTCCTCCACCGCCCCCGCCTCCTCATCCTCGACGAGGCCACGGTCGGGCTCGACGTCGACAGCCGCCATGGCATCGTCGAGACCGTCCACCGCCTCTGCGCCGAGGCGGGCGTCGCCGTGCTCTGGGCCACCCACCTGATCGACGAGGTACGCCAGGGTGATCGCGTCGTCGTCCTCCACGAGGGCCGCGTCCGCGCCGCCGGCACCCTGGACGAGGTGCTGCGGACCATCGAGGCCGCCGGCCTCGCCGAGGCATGGACCCTCTTGACCCGGACGGAGGCCCCCTGATGCGCCGCTGGCTCACCGCGTTCAACGGCATCCTCTGGCGCGAATTCCTGCGCTTTTTGCGCCAGCGGGGCCGCTTCCTCGCCGCCCTCGTCCGCCCCCTCGTCTGGCTGTTCATCTTCGCCGCAGGATTGCGCTCGGTCCTGGGCGTCTCGATTCAGCCCCCCTACGTCACCTACATCCTCTACCAGGTCTACATCGCCCCCGGCCTCTGCGGCATGATCCTCCTCTTCAGCGGGATGCAGGGCAGCCTGTCGATGGTCTACGACCGCGAGATGGGCTCGATGCGGGTGCTCCTCGTCAGCCCCTGGCCAAGGTGGTTCCTCTTGGGCTCCCGCCTCGTCGGCATCAGCCTCGTCGCCTGCGTCCAGGTCTACGCCTTTCTCCTCGTCGCCCGGCTCTACGAGGTCGACCCCCCTTGGCTCGGTTACCTCACCGTCTTCCCCGCCCTTCTCCTCGGCGGGCTCATGCTCTCGGGCCTCGGCCTCCTCCTCTCCTCGCTCGTCCGCCAGTTGGAGAACTTCGCCGGGGTCATGAACTTCGTCATCTTCCCGATGTTCTTCGCCTCCTCCGCCCTCTACCCCTTGTGGCGCCTTCAGGAGAGCAGCGTGCTGCTGCACAGGATCAGCAGCTACAACCCCTTCACCCACGTCGTCGAACTCATCCGCTTCGCCCTCTACCTCCAGGTCGAGTGGACCTCGCTCGGCGTCGTTGCCGTCTGGACCGTTCTCCTTCTCCTCGCCGCCGCCTGGGGCTACGATCCCCGCCACGGCTTCCTCGCCGCGACCCGCAAGGGCGACTGACGGCGGGAGCCGCCGGAAAGGAGGCGCCCCATGTTCGCGGATCGCGCCGAGGCGGGACGCGCGCTGGCGGCGGCGCTGGACCACCTGCGCGACGAGGCCCCCGTCGTCCTCGCCCTGCCGCGCGGCGGCGTGCCCGTCGCCCTGCCCATAGCCCGAAGGCTGGGCTGTCCCCTCGACCTGCTCCTCGTCCGCAAGCTGGGCGTCCCCGGCCACGAGGAGCTTGCCGCCGGTGCCCTCGTCGACGAGGGCGAGGTCCGCGTCGTCCAGAACGACGACGTCATCCGCGCCTACGGCATCACCCCTCAAACCCTCGACGCCGTGATCGCGCGCGAACGGCGGGAGGTCGAGCGCCGCCGCCGGCTCTACCTCGGCGACCGGCAACGCGCGGGGGTCGCGGGCCGCACCGCGATCGTCGTCGACGACGGCATCGCCACCGGCGCCACCGTGCGTGCAGCACTCGCCGGGCTGAAGGCCGCGAAGCCGCGAAGGCTCGTCGTCGCCGTCCCTGTGGCGCCGCCGGAAACGGTCGCGGCGCTGCGCCGGGAGGTCGACGGGGTCGTGACCCTGGCGACGCCCGAACGATTCCACGCCATCGGGGCCTTCTACCGGAACTTCACGCAGGTCAGCGACGAGGAGGTGCGCGCGGCGCTCGCGTCATAGGCCGCACACGCTTTGCACCGGCGGACGCGAAGCGTGTCTTCAAAATCGCCCGAAGCCCCGCTCCCTCGTCCGACACAACAGGACGAGGACGATCCCTGGCACCGCGAGGCTGATCCAGGCCGGCACGGTGAGGAGGAACTGGATCGGCGCCCAGACCATGCCGCCCAGGTTCTTCTCGATCAGCCCCTGGAAGCCGACGAGGCTGTTGCCGTCGACGGCGTACCACATCGAGCCGATCGAGACCGGGCGGTAGGGGTCCCCGCTCACGAAATAGAGGATCTGCGCCACGGCGGTCGCCGCCGCGACGATGAGGAGAACGAAGCCGATCACGTACCCTAGTCGCCGCATGTCCGTCCCGCTCTCGCATTGGGCCTGCCCGTTCGGGGCCATGGCCTTGTTGCAGAAATAAAACCCGCCGGCTATGGTCCGCGCCGCCGGAGGGATGGCCGAGCGGTTTATGGCGCACGCCTGGAAAGCGTGTTGGGGGCAACCCCTCGCGGGTTCAAATCCCGCTCCCTCCGCCATCCGGCGCCCTTGCCCTTTGCGCGCAATGCCTATCGGGATGTTCGCCCTGAAGTGCAACCCTTCGGCGGCCGGTGGATAGCACCCCGGCGGGCGGCCTTGAACTCATATCGGCGTGTCGCCCGCTTCGCGCCCCGAACGGCGCGTTCTTCGAGAACGACGGGAAACCCCGGATGCGCTTCAAGCTGGGCTGCGGCCTTGCCTGCGAGGCCAGGACCAAGTCGGCCTTCACCTTCAACGTCCAAGGCATGTGGGGTGACCTCGACGGGCCAGTCAGGATCGGCGTCGGCCGCGACACCGCCGAGGTCAGGCCCACCGGCATGAAGGTCTGGATCGAGCCGGCGGAGCCTCGCGCCGAAGCCCACGAACCCACGATCCAGGCGATCAGCCTGACGGAGACCTGACGCGATGGACGACATGGCGGGCATGGACGAGGCGCTGCGGGAACGGGTCGTCAGGATCGGGCGGCGGCACGGCATCGGCGAGACGGCGGCGCTCGCCCTGTTCCAGGCCCTCGCCGCCGGGGGCGGCCGCATGGCGCAGTTCGACCACCCGGAACTGGGCGGCCTCGGCCAGTGGTCGGGCGGCGGGATGGTCATGATCGGCGACATGCTCGACCACGTCCTGAGGGCAAGGGTCAACGCGCTCTGCTGCGACCTCACCGATCTCGTCCCCGCCGCCCCGGCGACGGCTGGGAAAGCATGGTGGCCGAAGCACCTGGGCCGGCCGGCATCCAGCGGCGCCCAGGACGGCCTGCGCTACGCCTTCTTCCCGGAGAAGCGCCGCCTCGTCGTCGATACCGGCGGGCAGGTCCGGGTCTACGACACGGGCGACCATGCCTTCCGCGGTTTCGGCCAGCAGCAGGGCGGCGGGACCGCCGGCCTCGCCTTCACGGGCAGGCACGGCCCCGTCCGCCTCGACGACCTGCCCCTCGCGGGCGGGGCCGAACCGCTCGTGAGGGACGACGACCTCGTTGGCAGGATCGAGCGGCTGGTTTCGCTGCGCGAGCGCGGCCTGCTTTCGGAGACGGAGTTCACCCAGGCAAAGGCGGCGCTGCTGCGAGAGGTCTGATTACGCTTCGCGTCCGCTGACACGGGGTCTTCTTTTTTTCTTTCAGGATTATTACCTTTAGGACTTCCAGGTCAAAAAAAGGGCAATTATATATCTTGCAAACAGC
>JAGRGG010000008.1 GCA_020445645.1 Geminicoccaceae bacterium
CTGGGCGAGGCCGAAGCGCTCGGCGGCGTCGACGACGATGATCGACGCCTCCGGCACGTCGACTCCGACCTCGATCACCGTCGTTGCCACGAGGAGCCGCGTGCGCCCCGCCTTGAAGTCGGCGACGGCCGCCTCCTTCGCCGCGGCGTTCATCCGCCCGTGGACGAGGCCGACGAGGGTTCCAAAGCGCCCTTGCAGCCACGCGAAGCGCTCGACCGCCGCCGGCAGCGTCGGGTCCTCGCCCGCCTCCACCGCCGGCGTCACCCAGTAGGCGCGCCTGCCCTCATCCAGCGCCCGGCCGAGCCCGTCCGCCACTTCGTCGAGGCGCCCCCCCTGGACGATCCGGGTGTCGACGGGCTTCCTTCCCGGCGGCAACTCGTCGAGGCGCGAGGTGGCGATGTCGCCGTAGAGGCTCATGACGAGGCTGCGCGGGATCGGCGTCGCCGTCATCAGGAGGAGGTCGACGGCGTCCCCCTTGTCGACGAGGTCGAGCCGCTGGTGGACCCCGAAGCGGTGCTGCTCGTCGATGACGGCAAGGCCGAGCCGTGCGAAGTCGACCTTCTCCTGGAACAAGGCGTGGGTGCCGACGACGAGGCTGGCCGTGCCGTCGGCGAGCCGGCTCAAGGTCCGCCGCCGCGCGCGCACCCCGTCCTGCCCCGTCAGGATGTCGACCTCGATGCCGATCCGCCCGGCAAGCTCGGCCAACCCCCCGTGGTGCTGCCGGGCCAGCACCTCGGTCGGCGCCATCAGCGCCGCCTGACCGCCTGCCTCAACCACCCTGAGCATTGCCATCAGCGCGACCAGGGTCTTGCCGCTGCCGACGTCGCCCATGAGCAGGCGCATCATCGCGGACTCTCCCGCGAGGTCGCGGCCGATCGCCTCGATCGCCCGCTCCTGGGCGCCGGTGAGCGGGAAGGGCAGGGCGCCCTTCAACTTGGCCTCCAGCACCCCCGGCGCCAGCCACGCCCGGCCGGGGCGGCGCTCGCGCACGCGGCGGACCATGTCGAGCGAGAGCTGCATGGCGAACAGCTCGTCGAGCGCGAGCCGCCGCCGCGCCGCCGCGTCGTCGCCTTCTCCTTCCGCCACCCCGTGCAGGACGGCGAGCGCGTCCTTGAACGCGGGCAGGCGGTCGCGGGCGACGAGGCGGCGGTCGAGCCATTCGGGGAGATCTGGCAGGACCGCCAGCGCCTCGGACATGACGGCGCGCAGCCGCGCCTGCGAGAGCCCCTCGATGAGCGGATAGAGCCGGTCGGAGAGGCTGGAGGGGTCGTCCGGCAGCCGCTCGGGGTGGGTCATCTGCCAGCGCCCGCCGTAGCGGGCGAGGCGGCCGAAGACCGGGACCACGGCGCCCTCGGGCAGGAGCCGCTCCAGCCAGGGGCGGCGCCCCTTGAAGAAGGCGAAATCGATCGGCGTCCCGCCCGCGTCGGCCGCGATCCTGTAGGGGATCCGCGTCCCCGGCGGCGGGGGCGTGTGGCCGAGGATCAGCACCTGAAGCGCCACCCCTTCGCCCTCCATCCCCTCCTCCAGCTTCGGCACGAGGCCGAGGTCGCGCCGCCCGGAAGGGGCGAGGAAGAGGAGGTCGCGGACGCGGGGGTTCTCCTTGGCAAGGAGGCGCTTCATGGCGACGGCGAGGCGGGGGCCGATCCCCTTGAGGCCGTCCAAGGGGGCCATCAGGCCGTAGATCGCCGCCGGGCGGACGTCGCCGCCCGCCGCCTCCACGCCCTCCGCCACCCCAGCGGCCACGCTTTCGACCCTCGACATTTTGCCTCGACGCCGCATCTATGTCGGGATTCGCACGAAGGAAAGCAACGTGAGCGAAACCGAAGCGACGCGCAGGAAACGCCTCGCCCACCGCAGCCGCTACCGCGGCTTCAAGGAGGCGGACCTGATCTTCGGCCGCTTCGCCGACCTGCACCTCGCGGGGCTCGACGGGCCGGGGCTCGACCGCTACGAGGCCCTCCTTGACGAGGCCGACCACGACGTCGTCGCCTGGGTCATGGGCGCGCGCCACGTCCCCGCCCGGCACGACAACGGGGTCTTCCGCCTGCTCCGCGACGCCACGAACGGAAGCTGACGATGGCCTCGGACGTTCTCACGGACGCGCCCTTTGCCGAGGCGCCGGCCTCGGACGCTGGCGCCCGCCAGCATCGCCGCCTGCTCGCCGACGCCCGCGACGGGCTGGAGGCACGCTACATCGCAGAACGCCTGGACTCGGGCGGGACCCCGCTCGTCGTCATGGTGACGCGGGACGCGCAGCGGGCGCAGACGATCGGCCGCGTCGCCCGCTTCGTGGCGCCCGGCATCGAGGCGCTGCACCTTCCCGCCTGGGACTGCCTGCCCTACGACCGGGTCTCCCCAGGATCCCTCGTCATGGCCGAGCGCCTGCGGACGCTGGCCCGCCTCGCAAGCGGCAGGGCGAAGGCGCCCCGCCTCCTCCTCGTTTCCGCCAACGCCGCCGTCCAGAAGGTACCGCCGCCCGAAGCCGTCCGGGGCAGCCACCTTTCCGTCCGCGCCGGCGGGCGGCACGACCGCGACCTGCTGATCCGCCATTTGGAGCAGAACGGCTACGCCCGCAGCGGCACCGTCGTCGAGGCCGGCGAGTACGCCGTGCGCGGCGGCCTCCTCGACGTGTTCCCGAGCGGCGCCAGGGCGCCCCTGCGCCTCGACTTCTTCGGATCCACCCTGGAAACGATCCGCCGCTTCGACCCCTCGACCCAGCGCACGCTCGACCGGGTCGAGCGCCTCGACCTCTGGCCCGTCTCCGAGGCGCTGCCCGACGCCGCCGCGGTCGAACGCTTCAAGGCGGCCTACCCCCGCGCCTTCGGCGCCGTCGCCGACGACCCCCTCTACGCCGCGATCTCGGAGGGCCGTTCCTACCCCGGCATGGAGCACTGGCTCCCCCTCTTCCACGACCGCCTCGCCACCGTCTTCGACTACCTGGAGGGATCCTACGAGGTCGCGCTCGACCATCTGGCCGAGGAAGCGATCGCGTCCCGCCTGGCACTCATCGGCGAGCACTACGAGGCGAGGCGGGCGCCGGAGATGAAGACCGCCTCGTTCGGCGCCGCGCCCTACCGCGCGCTGCCGCCGCACGACCTCTACCTCGCCGAGAACCAGGTCGCGGCCGCCTTGCGCGCCCGCCCCTCCTTCCAGTTCACGATCTTCGCCCCGCCGCCCGCGCTCCCCGCCGGCATCTCCGCCGTGGAGGACCTGGAAGGGCGCCCGCCCCGCGACTTCGCCCCCGAGCGCGCCGACCGCGCGATCAACCTGTTTGACGCGATCGTCAGCCACGTTGATGCGCTGAAGCGGGCGGGGGAGGCCCCGATCCTCGCCGCCTACAGCGAGGGCTCCGCCGAGCGCCTGTCGCAGGTGCTCGCCGACCACGGCCTCGACCCGCCCCGCCGGATCGACGCCCTGAAGGATGCGCTCGCCGGCAGCCTGAGCCTCGCCGTCCTCCCCCTCGACCACGGCGTGATCGCCCCCGGCCTGCACGTCCTGGGCGAGCAGGACCTGCTCGGCGAGCGGATCGCGCGGAGCGCGCCGCGCCCGAAGCGCAAGAGCGACAAGTTCATCCCCGACGTGGGCGCCTTGAAGGAGGACGACCTCGTCGTCCACGTCGAGCACGGCATCGGCCGCTTCGAGGGCCTCGTGACGCTGGAGGTCGGCGGCGCCCCGCACGATTGCCTGAAGCTGGTCTACCAGGGCGGCGACCGCCTGTTCGTCCCGGTCGAGAACCTCGACATCCTCACCCGCTACGGCCACGGCGGCGACGGCGAGGCCGGGCTTGACCGCCTCGGCGGCGCCGGCTGGCAGGGGCGCAAGGCCCGGATCAAGGAGCGGATCAAGGAACTCGCGGGCGAACTGATCGCCATCGCCGCCAAGCGCGCCCGGCGCAAGGGCGAGGCGTTCCAGCTTCCCCCCGGCGTCTACGACGAATTCACCGCCGGCTTTCCCTTCGAGGAGACGGAGGACCAGCTCCGCGCCATCGAGGCGGTCCTGGACGACCTCGCCAGCGGCCACCCGATGGACCGCTTGATCTGCGGCGACGTGGGCTTCGGCAAGACCGAGGTGGCGCTGCGCGCCGCGTTCGTCGTCGCCATGTCCGGCAAGCAGGTGGCGCTTCTCGCCCCCACGACGCTCCTCGCCCGCCAGCACTACGCGACCTTCGCCGACCGGATGAGGGGGCTGCCGCTCAGGGTCGCGCAAATGTCCCGTTTCGTCACCGCGAAGGACCAGGCCGCCGTGAAGGCCGGGCTCGCGTCCGGCGAGATCGACGTCGTCGTCGGCACCCACGCCCTGCTCGGCAAGGGCGTCGCGTTCAGGGACCTCGGCCTCGTCATCGTCGACGAGGAGCAGCATTTCGGCGTGGCGCACAAGGAACGCCTGAAGCGGTTCCGCGCCCAGGTCCACGTGCTGACCATGACCGCGACCCCGATCCCGCGCACGCTGCACATGGCCTTGGGGGGTATGAAGGACCTCTCGATCATCGCCACGCCCCCCGTCGACCGCCTCGCCGTCCGCAGCTTCGTCATGCCGACCGACCCCGTCGTGATCCGCGAAGCGATCCTGCGCGAGCACCACAGGGGCGGGCAGACCTTCTACGTCTGCCCGCGCGTCGCCGACCAGTTCCGCCTCAAGACCGAGATCGAGAAGCTGGTGCCGGAAGTCACGCTGGGCGTCGCCAACGGCCAGATGCCCCCCCGCGACCTGGAGGCCGTCATGGGCGCCTTCTACGAGGGCCGGATCGACGTGCTGCTGGCCACCAACATCGTGGAAAGCGGCCTCGACATCCCCCGCGCCAACACGCTGATCGTCCACCGCGCCGACCAGTTCGGCCTCTCCCAGCTCTACCAGCTGAAGGGCCGCGTCGGCCGCTCGAAGGTCCGGGCCTACGCCTACTTCACCGTCCCCCCCCAGCGCCAGCTGCGCGAGACCGCCGAGCGCCGCCTCCAGGTGATCCAGTCGCTGGAGGGCCTCGGCGCCGGCTTCCAGCTGGCCAGCCACGACCTCGACATCAGGGGGGCGGGCAACCTGCTGGGCGGCGAGCAGTCCGGCAACGTCAAGGAAGTGGGCTTCGAGCTCTACAACCAGATGCTCGAAGAGGCGATGACCGCGCTCCAGGGCGAGGGCGACGAGCCCGCCGCCACCGACTGGACCCCCCAGATCACCATCGACGCCGCCGCCCTCATGCCCGAGTCCTACATCGGCGACATCGACCTGCGCCTTGCCATGTACCGCCGCCTCGCCAAGCTCGAAACCCCTGCCCAGATCGACGACTTCGCCGCCGAACTCGCCGACCGCTTCGGCCCCGTGCCCCCCGAGACCGCCCAGCTCCTCGACATCGTCGCCATCAAGGCCCAGTGCCGCCGCGCCTGCGTCCAGAAGCTCGACGCGGGGCCGAAGGGGATCGTCCTCGCCTTCCACGACAACCGCTTCCCGCATCCCGAACGCCTCGTCGGGATGATCGCCTCATCCAAGGGCACGATGCGCGTCCGCCCCGACCACAAGCTCGTGCTGCTCAAGGAGACCGCGAGCCCGAAGGAGCGGCTGCGGGCGTCGCGGCGGCTCGTGGACGAGCTGGCGCGGCTGGCGGGGTGAGGGGAGCAGGCGGTTGGGGGTTTCGCGGGCGCCGTGCCATGACCAGTACGGCAAGCGGTCTTACAGACATGGCTAGGGCTTTATTTCTATATTGAAATAGGTCTAATATTTTACTTTAATCTAAGGTTATTAATTTGACATTTTTATCAGTAGAACTTCTTCTTGTCGCTTTGCCATCAAATATCGCACCAAGCAGTTTGTTCTGTGTTTCTATTTTGAAATCATAAATATAACCGGCCAATTTTTGCATTTCTCTCGAATAAGAAGCTACTAAATTTTGTAAATCATCTATATCTCTTTCTGTAGTATCGTTATCCTGCTGTAAAAAATCTTCATCTATGTTGTAGGGTATTATTTTGTATAATATTTTGTCCAGTTCAAATTTTATTTTGCGAATTTCATCAATTGCCGAGCTTATTTCAATATGGAAAATGTTAAATTTTTCTAACGCTATAGAGTAATTTATTAGCGTTGTTTCAATAAGGCCTAGAACGGAAATTTCGGCGGAAGAGTGTAAGCTATCAAATTCAAAAACATCTTTTTTAGATTTTGTAGAAAGACAAATTTATGACCTTGTTTCATCCCAATAGTTTGTCTCAAAGGAACAAATATATCCCAAAAATAAGCAAATGCTTCTGTTATTTTTTCTTTCTGCATTATTTGCATACAACAATATTTCTTTATATATTTGAGATTAATATCTTGACGCTTTTGTTGCTTTTGCAGTTCCCGTGATCTTTTAAACTGACAGTTTATCTGAATAAAAATAAGAGCAATCCCAAATATAAATGTAAAAAAACCCGCAATTCTTTCTATCGCCCATTTTGGATCACTTTTAATAGTTTCTATGAAAATGCTCCAAATCGTGTAAAAACTATCGTACATAGCTGCCAATCTTTGTTGCTCTTCCTTGTCCGCTATCCTGCTTCAAAGCTTTTTCCCTCTAGCAGTAGAGCATCAGTGTAAGCAGCAGTGTAGCGGTTGGCAAGCTCAAATAAAGCCAATACTTCCTAAGCAACTCGTCTCATATGACGAGACATGGTAGATGCCCTACCAGTGCATGATCCAGGCACTCGTGGACGCCTACGCCCGGCGGCACACGTGAGTGAGCGGCGACGCGATTCTTGGTCCGCACTCGCCGCCTATGGTAGAATGCCCAGCTGTCATTCGACACCCTGAACGTTACGAGCCGGACAGCACGAGAAAGGGCGTTTTACCAAACGAACCCAAGAAGGCAGTTTTCCTTAGTATTATCAATAAATTAATCTCAACGTACGGCCCACGCCCTTTCAGGTTCTTCCCGCCCCGAAACGCCCCTATATAGGACCGAGCCCGCCCGACCGATCGGAACCCCCGTGCCCGACGCCCCCGAAAGCCTCGTCCTCCGCCTCCTCCAGGACATGCGCGCCGAGATGACCGAGATGCGCGCCGGCATCGACCGCCTGAACGCCGCCTTCGAGACCCAGCGCGACGAGCACGACGCGGGCGTCGGACGCGCGCTTCGCGCCTCGGGGCAGGGGGTCGTCGTCGGCGCGCTCGTGCGGCGGGTGGAGTGGCTGGAGCGGGAGGTGGAGGCGCTGAAGCATCCCGCCGGGCCGTAGCGCGCCCTTGCCACCCCGGCCCGGCCCTGGTCTAACCCCGGCCCAGGGTCCGGCCAAGGGAGCACGGCGATGACCATCCTCTACTACAGCGACCCCGCGAGCCTCCGCCACGACAACGGCCCCGGCCACCCGGAGGCGCCGGCCCGGATCGAGGCGGTCGAGCGGATGCTGGCCTCCGACCCGCCCCCCGGCCTCGCGCGCCGCGACGCGCCGGAGGCGACCCGCGCGCAGCTGGAGCGCGCCCACCCGGCCCGCTACGTGACGCGGATCCTGGAGGCCGTCCCCGACGACGGCTACGCGAGGCTCGACGCCGACACCACCCTCAGCCCCGGCTCGGGCGAGGCGATCCTGAAGGGGGCGGGGGGTGCGTGCGCCGCCGTCGACGCCGTGCTGGCGGGCGAGGCAAGGCGCGCCTTCGTCGGGATGCGCCCCCCCGGCCACCACGCCGAGCGGGAGCGGGCGATGGGGTTCTGCCTGTTCAACAACGTGGCGATCGCGGCATTGCAGGCCAGGGAGGCGCACGGGGTCGGCAAGGTCGCCATCGTCGACTTCGACGTCCACCACGGCAACGGCACCCAGNNCCCAGGACATCTTCTGGGACGACCCCGAGACCCTGTTCTGCTCCACCCACCAGATGCCCCTCTACCCCGGTACCGGGGCGAAGTCGGAGACCGGCACGCGCAACAGCATCGTCAACCGCCCGTGCCCCCCCGGCACCGACGGGCCGATGTGGCGCCGCCTCGTGGAGGCCGAGATCCTGCCCCGCCTGGAGGCGTTCGCCCCGAAGCTGGTCCTGGTCTCCGCCGGGTTCGACGCCCACGCCACCGACCCGCTCGCCAACATGGCGCTCCTCGAAGAGGACTTCGGCTGGATCGCCGAGCGCCTCGTCGGGGTCGCCGAGCGCCACGCGGAGGGGCGGGTGGTCGCCGTCCTCGAAGGCGGCTACAATCCCCCGGCGCTGGCGTCCAGCGTCCGCGCCTTCCTCGCGGGCCTGTCCCCGCGTGCCGACTGATCTCCTGGAGCCCCCTCGATGAGCGAACAGCGACCCTTCCGCGGCCTTGCCGAGGACCCGGCCCCCGCCCCGGCCGGCGACGGCGACGCCACCGACGCCATGACCTTCGAGGCGGCGATGGCCGAGCTTGAAAGCCTCGTCCAGAAGCTGGAGCGGGGCCAGCTCAGCCTGGAGCAGTCGATCACCGCCTACGAGCGCGGCACCCGGCTCCGCCGCCACTGCGAGGCGAAGCTGGAAGCGGCCCGCCTGCGCGTCGAGGCCATCGCGTTCGACAAATCGGGCGAGCCCCGGCTCGAACCGTTCGCCACCGAATGAGCAACCTGCGGGAAGCGATGGCGGCGACGGCGGCCGCCGTCGAGGCCGAGCTTGAGCGTCTGATCCCGACGGTGCCCGCGTCGGCGGCGCCGCTCCTCGCCGCCATGCGCCACGGCACCCTCGGCGGCGGCAAGCGCCTGCGCCCCTTCCTCGTCCGGGCATCCGGCGAACCCCTCGGCGCCGACCCCGCCGCCTGCCTGCGCGCCGGGACCGCGCTCGAAATGGTCCACGGCTATTCCTTGATCCACGACGACCTGCCGGCGATGGACGACGCGGCGCTGCGCCGCGGCCGCCCCACCGTCCACCGCGCCTTCGACGAGGCGACCGCGATCCTCGCCGGCGACGCCCTCCTCACGCTTGCCTTCGAGGCCCTGGGCCGCGACGACTGGCCGGCGGCCCCCGCGCGGAAGGTCGCCCTCGTCCGCGGCCTCGCCGCCGCCGCCGGGGCCGAGGGGATGTGCGGCGGGCAGACGATCGACCTCCTCGCCGAGAAGCAAACCCTTTCCCTGGACGCGACCGGCGAGCTTCAGCGCCTGAAGACGGGCGCCCTCATCGCGTTCGGCTGCCAAGCGGGCGCCGTCCTCGCCGGGGCCGACCCCGCCACCTTCGACCCCTACGCCGCCCGCCTCGGCCTCGCCTTTCAGATCAGGGACGACCTCCTCGACGTCGAGGGCGACGCCCAAAGCGCCGGCAAGGACCTCGGCCGCGACGCCGCGGCCGGCAAGGCCACCTTCGTGGCCCATCTCGGCGCGGAAGGGGCGAAGGCCGAACTCCGCCGCCTGCGCGACGCGGCCATCGAAGCCCTTGACCCGATCGACGCCGACACCACGCTATTGCGCGACCTCGTGGGCTTCGTCATCGCGCGCGACGCCTGACTCGCTTCTCGAACCTGGGATGCCGCCCGGATGACCGCCACCGAAACGCCCCTCCTCGACCAGCTCCAGGAGCCCTCGGACCTCCGCCGCCTGAAGCCCGAGTCGCTCCTCCAGGTGGCCGACGAGCTGCGGCAGGAAACCGTCTCCGCCGTCTCGGTGACGGGCGGGCACCTCGGCGCCGGCCTCGGCGTCGTCGAGCTCACCGTGGCGCTGCACTACGTCTTCGACACCCCCTTTGATCGCCTCATCTGGGACGTGGGCCACCAGTGCTACCCGCACAAGATCCTGACGGGCCGCCGGAAGCGCATCCGCACGCTGCGCCAGCCGAACGGCCTGTCGGGCTTCACCAAGCGCGCCGAGAGCCCCTACGACCCGTTCGGCGCCGCGCACAGCTCGACCTCGATCTCCGCCGGCCTCGGCATGGCCGTGGCGTCCCGTCTTGCGAACGTGCGCCGCAACGTGATCGCCGTCATCGGCGACGGCGCCATGAGCGCCGGGATGGCCTACGAGGCGCTCAACAACGCGGGGAGCGAGCGCGCAAGGCTCGTCGTCATCCTCAACGACAACGATATGTCGATCGCCCCCCCCGTCGGCGCCATGTCCGCCTACCTGTCGCGCGTCGTCAGCTCGCACACCTACCGGAGCTTCCGCCACGTCGCCAAGCAGCTCGCCCGCCACTTCCCCAGGCGCCTCCAGCAGGCGGCCGCGAAGGCGGAGGAGTACGCGCGCGGCCTCGCCACCGGCGGCACGCTCTTCGAGGAGCTGGGCTTCTACTACATCGGCCCCCTCGACGGTCACAACTTCGACCACCTCCTCCCCGTCCTCCAGAACGTCCGCGACGAGGCGAAACGGGGGCCCGTCCTGATCCACGTCGTCACCCAGAAGGGCAAGGGCTACCCCCCCGCCGAGGCCGCCGCCGACAAGTACCACGGCGTCTCGAAGTTCGACGTGGTGACGGGCGCCCAGGTGAAGGCAGCGTCGAACGCGCCCTCCTACACGAACGTCTTCGCCGAGGCGTTGGCGAACGAGGCCGACCGCGACGATAAAATCGTCGCCGTCACCGCCGCCATGCCGTCCGGCACCGGGCTTTCCAGGCTGAAGTCGCTCCACCCCGACCGGGTCTTCGACGTCGGCATCGCCGAGCAGCACGCCGTCACCTTCGCCGCCGGCATGGCGACCGAGGGCTACCGCCCGTTCTGCGCCATCTACTCGACCTTCCTCCAGCGCGGCTACGATCAGGTGGTCCACGACGTGGCGATCCAGAACCTGCCCGTGCGCTTCGCCATCGACCGCGCGGGCTTGGTCGGCGCCGACGGCTCGACCCACGCGGGCTCCTTCGACCTTTCCTACCTGTGCTGCCTGCCGAACATGACGGTGATGGCGGCCGCCGACGAGGCCGAACTGGCGCGCATGGTCGCCACCGCCGCCCGCCACGATTCCGGCCCCATCGCCTTTCGCTACCCCCGCGGCGACGGCGTCGGCGTCGACATGCCCGCGAACCCGGAGCCCCTCGACATCGGCAAGGGCCGCGTCGTGAGGAAGGGCAACCGCGTCGCCCTCCTCTCCCTCGGCACCCGCCTCGCCGAGTGCGTCAAGGCTTCCGAGGACCTCACCGCCCGCGGCGTCTCCACCACCGTCGCCGACGCGCGATTCGCCAAGCCCATCGACCGGGACCTCGTCCGCGACCTCATGCGCTCCCACGCCCTCGTCGTCACCGTGGAGGAAGCCTCGATCGGCGGCTTCTCCGCCCAGGTCCAGCAGTTCTGCCTCGACGAAGGCCTCCTCGACGGCGCAAGAGCCCGCCTCCGTTCGATGGTCCTCCCCGACACCTTCATCGAGCACGGCACGCCCAAGGGCCAGCACGCCGAGGCCGGCCTGGACGCCGAGGGCATCGTCGCCAAGGTGCTGGAGACGCTGGAGACCATCGAGACGCCGGCGCCGGCGCGGAAGAAGGGCAGGGCGGGGGCAGAGGCGGGAAGGGGATAAAGCCTCAGGGGTCGTCACGGGCGGAACGGCAAGGGCGCAGGCAAGTAAGAGCATTGGGAGCTTGTCCCGCGCCGTCTCATACCGGCTCACCGAAGTTCAGACTTGCGGGATGAGAGCTGCGGGTGAAGGGTGGCGTGGCGTTCGGGAGGACTGCCATGCCTGCACTTGCCATCCGTGAGGACCGTTCTGCTGCCGAGCTGCGCCGCCTGGCCCGGCGCGAGCCGGGCGGCGGTGCGGCGGCTGGCGATCGCCAACGCGCTTGAGGGCCTGTCGCGCGCCGAGGCGGCCCGACTGGCCGGGATCGAGCGGCAGGCGCTCAGGGACGCGGTCATCCGCTACAACGCCGAGGGGCCCAAGGGCCCGTACGACCGGCCCCGCTCGGGCCGGCCGGAGGCGCTCAGCCCCGGGCAGCAGGCGGCCCTCAAGGCCTGGGTCTTGCGCGGACCCAGCCCGGCGCGGGACGGGATCAGCGCCTGGCGGCTGGTCGACATCCGCGCTCATGCCGAAGAGGCCTACGGCGTGCGCTACAGTGCCTGGGGGATGTCGCGGCGGCTCGGGCGCCTGGGCCTCTCGCGCCAGAAGACCCGGCCCCGCCACCCCGAGGGCAGCGCGGCCAACCGGTCGAGAGCGGTGCTCTCGACCATTCAAAAAAGCAGCTTGGCGCGACGCTCGTCGCCATAGCCCAGGCCCCTTGGCTCCAGCTCTGGTGCGGGGATGGTTGGACGCGACGCGTCCAACCGCATCGGCTAGAAGGGCCGCACCCGCCATCGCTGGTATACGCGCGGGGTGCGCCCGCCCGGTCTCGCCGACAGGCGCTTCGCCAGCCTCTACCTGTTCGCCGCCCGCCGGCCCGGCACCGATCGGGCCTTCGCTCGGGCTCTGCCAGAGGCCACCACAGCCAGCATGAGCCTGTTCCTGGCGCACTTTGCTCAGGAGCTCGAGCCTAGCGTCCACGCCGTCCTCGTCCTCGACCAGGCCGGCTGGCACGTGGCGCGGGGGCTCAGCGTGCCCAAGACCTTTACCCTCCCGCCACTGCCGGCCTACAGCCCGGAGCCGAACCCGGTCGAGCAGTTGGGAGTTTCGCTCCCAAAGCTCTATCTAAGCGGCGGTGCGAAAGTGTCC
>JAGRGG010000271.1 GCA_020445645.1 Geminicoccaceae bacterium
ACACGTTCAATCCGCCCTTTACAGCAGAGAAGCTTCTGGAAATTCAGTAGGTTATTGCACCCAAAATTTCAAACTGAGGCACTACCGACAGGCTCCATCACTTGACGAGCCCGGCGAACGTCCGACGGTAGCCTGCCATGAAGTCGCGCCCGATCTTCGTCGCCCTGGCGTCGTCGGTGCTGGTCGGAAGTGCCACGGTATCGCCTTGGCCGAAGCCCGCCGCGCGTGTGTTCGCGCGGTTGGGGGTTTCGCCCGGCGCGTTGCCCTGCCTTTGCGGCCCCGCGCTGGCTTCCTCAACTTGAGGCGCCTTCATCGCCGGCCTCTCCAAACATGCCTTGGCACGAGGGTTGTTGCAGTCATCGCAGCCGTTCGGCGATCCACAGCTTGATGAGGGACTGCCGCGTGACGCCGAGGTGGCGGGCCTGCCGGTCCAGGCTCTCGACGACCCAGGCCGGGAAATCGACGTTCACACGCCTGGTCTTCGCGTTCGGGCGGCGGGCCTTCGACCAGTCCACGTAGGCGCTCACGTCCTCGCCGTCATCGAACTTCCGGTCGAACTCATCCGCTTTCATAACGCTCGATCTCCTGCGTCCTGACACGGCGCACCGAGATGATCCGTAGATTGTCGCCCCGGCGAACGCAGACCACCGACCAGTGCTTGTCGCCGATCTTGCCGATCATCAAAAAGCGCGGCTCGTCGTCGGTTCTGGCTGGGGCTTCCAGCAGACGGCCATCCTCCCAAAGGGCCTGCGCCTCTTTGAAGTCAATACCGTGCTTGCTCTTGTTCGGATCATACTCGAAGGGCATGGGTCAATTTGGTATAAAAACCACCCTCATGCAATTCCCCTCCTTCCAAAATTTTTCATAATATGGCTTATAAACATTAAAGCGGCGCAACGCTAACGCGCTCCAACTCATGAAAAAAGAAAGAAAAGCCCGCGCGGCGGCGCACGCGAAGCGTCGTCTTCCGTCGCCGGGGAAACCTCCCTCCCCCGGCCGGCCGCGCGCACCGTCTACTTCTCGACGAAGGCCCGCTCGATGACGTAGTGGCCGGGGGTGGAGTGGTTGCCTTCGGCGAAGCCGCGGGCTTCGAGGAAGCGGCCGAGGTCGCGCAGCATGCCGGGGCTGCCGCAGAGCATGACGCGGTCGGCGGCGGGGTCGAGCGGGGGCAGGCCGATCTGGGCGTGGAAGGCGTCGGAGGCGAGGAGTTCGGTGATCCGGCCGCGGTGGCGGAAGGGCTCGCGGGTGACGGTGGGGTAGTAGATCAGCTTTTCGCGGATGGCGTCGCCAAGATATTCGTCGTCGGGCAGGGCCTTGGCGATGGTCTCGCCGTAGGCGAGTTCGGCGACCTTGCGGCAGCCGTGCATCAAAACGACCTTCTCGAACCGCTCGAAGGTCTCGGGGTCGCGGATGATGCTCATGAAGGGGGCGAGGCCTGTGCCGGTGCCGAGCAGATAGAGGTGGCGGCCGGGGAGGAGGTTGTCGAGGACGAGGGTGCCGGTCGCCTTGCGGCCGACGAGGATCCTGTCGCCCTCCTTCAGGTGCTGGAGGCGCGAGGTGAGCGGCCCGTCCGGCACCTTGATGCTGAAGAACTCGAGCGTGTCGTCGTAGTTGGCGCTCACCATGCTGTAGGCGCGCAGCAAGGGCTTGCCGTCGACCTTGATGCCGATCATGGCGAACTGGCCGTTCTCGAAGCGGAAGGCCGGGTCGCGGGTCGCCGTGAAGCTGAAGAGCGTGTCGGTCCAGTGGTGGACGCTCAGGACGGACTCTTCGTAGAGGTTGCTCATCGCTCGGTTCCCAAGGGCACGTTGGCGGCTATCAGGTACGATCGCCCTTTCGTCGTGACAAGAGGCTGTAGGTGCGTTTGGCGCGAAAGTACGCTGTTGATTGATTTTTCATACGTTTTAAAATTGTTTAAATACGCTTCGCGTCCGCTGGCG
>JAGRGG010000272.1 GCA_020445645.1 Geminicoccaceae bacterium
GGACCACCCGGTGGGGGCTGCTCAGAACGACACCAACTCACGCAGAACACTTTCCATGATGTTCCGCCGCCGCTCGTCCTTCCGGTCGAGCATGGCTGTCCCGTTCACAGCAAGTTCCCCTCCCACGGGGGGTATGGCGCATCCCCTGGATTCGAGATTCTAAACGCTCTCGCCGCATAGGCAAGCAGGGAACGAAAATCCGGCGGATCGGGGGCTATGGGTACGGCGATTGGCAGGTTCCTACCCTTTAGCGGTCCGTCAGGATGGCACCATTTCAACTGAAATTTATGGTAGTGCGATCCGTATATCCTTTTAAAGCGAAATTCTGCCGGCCCTCTCCCCTTGTTGTCGTGCCGGCCAAAGGGTCGCCATTCGATCCGCTCCAGTGGCCGGAATCTGCCTCGGGGAGGTGTATGCTCGACCTGAAGCAGGCGGCTTCGTCGGGTTGTGTTCGCCAGACGACCACGCGGACGCGCAAGCCGCCAACCGTCACGCCCTCAATGTCGAGGGACGAGACAAAGCTGATGCGGTTTGTTGCAACGGGAAACCCGTTTGGGTAGGGCAGGCAGCCGCTTATCGGCGGCGATGAATTCGGGTTCCTCCATGTGGCGGATAGGAGCACGGTGAGAAGGACATGGCGACTCTCGATCATCAAAACGCTTCTGACCTCTCTTTGGGCTCTGAATCCCCTACCTGCTTCCAGGGGATACTCTCCAAGTATCTTGATCCGAAGCGCGTTCATTCACCCCGCCTCGACCAGCGCCACCCCCAGGAGCAGCGCGGCGACGCCGCCGACGCGGCCGGGGGTGAGGTTGCGGCGGGGGAGGCCGAAGAGGCCGAAGCGGTCGATGACGAGCGAGGCGACCTGCTGGCCGCCGACGGCGAGGCCGATCGCGGGGGCGGCGCCGAGGCGCTGGACGAGGACGAAGGTGCCGGTGACGAAGACGGAGGCGCACAGGCCCCCGATCCAGATCCACCAGGGCGCGCCCTTGAGGTCGGCCGGCGTCGGGCGGACGCGGCCGAGGGCGCGGCCGGCGAGGAAGAGGGCGAGGAGGAGGGCGGTGCCGGTGAGGAACGAGATCGTGCCGGTGAGCAGGATCGAGTCGATCGCCCGCTCGAGGCCGCCGTTCACCGCCGCCTGAAGCGGGATCGCAAGGCCGGTGGCGAACGCGGCGGCGGGGAGGACGGCGCCCCCGCCGCCGCCGGGGCCGCTCCGGCGCGACGCCCGGCTGGCGACGGCGATGCCGAGGAGGGCGAGGACGACGCCGAGGGTGCCCGTGACGCTCACGGGATCGAGCGGGACGCCGAGCAGCCCGTACTGGTCCATGACGGCGGAACTCAGCATCTGCCCCGCGATCTGCAACCCCGCCGTCGCGGCGGCGCCGAGGCGGGGCAGGAAGAAGATCGTCGCCACGAGGAAGAAGGCGCCGAGCGGCCCCCCCGTCCAGAGCAAGGGCGGCACGGCGGCCAGCGCCCCCGCCTCCGGCCGCAGGCCGAAGGCCAGCCACGCGAGAAGGAGCGCCGTGCTCCCGACGCTGAACGAGACCAATCCGCCCGTGAGCGGGCTCGAAAGCCGCTTGCCGAGCTGCGCGTTGACGCTGAGCGCCACGGCGAGGACCGCGCCGACGAGAAGGGGGGCGAGGAGGAGGGGGGTCATCGGTTTCCTGGGGGCGGTTGAAGACGCTTCGCGTCCGCCGGCGCGGG
>JAGRGG010000080.1 GCA_020445645.1 Geminicoccaceae bacterium
CGTGCCCGCGGCCTTCGCTTGCTTGCGCCTTGGGACATCGTGATCGTCAACACGCTCTCCCGCCACAAAGGCCCGAAGACGCGCGCGCCCATCGAGGCCAAGGGCGTGGGTCTGCTCTTCCTTGCGCCCCGCGCCCCCGACTTCAACCCGCGCCTTCGCCAAGCTCAAGGCGCTGCTGCGCAAGGCGGCCGAGCGCACCGAAGGCCCCTGGCCTGCCATCGGCCGCGTCACAAACACCTTCACCCCGGCCGAGCGGGCCAACTGCTTCAGCGCCTGCCGATGCGATCCAGACTCGCAGGACGCGGCTTTAGGCGACTGTGGGTCACGCGAGACGCCGCCGCAGCAGCGCAGACCCTAGCAGCCCGACCATTGCTCCCACGGCAAACGGGGACAGGAAGAGCAGGGCGCGCAACTCGCTGCCATTGAGAACGATACCGCGGTCCTTCGCCCGGCGGTCGAAGCGGCCGTGGGCGGCGATGGGGAGGGGGGAGGGCTCGAACAGGTTGCCTTCGTCCTCGGCGCGGCCGGGGAGGACGGGGTGGCGGGTCTGCTGGCCCTTCCAGGTCTTAATCGCCATCAGCCGGTCCATAAGGGCAGGCGCGAGGAGGGTGCCGGCCATCAGCTTGAGCGTCGGCAGGCCAACGTAGAGGTCGCGCTCGCCTGTGTCGGCCGCGCGGACGATGGCGCGGGCGGGAACTTCGGGCTGGTAGATCGGCGGCACGGGCTGGACCTGCCTTGGCATCCGGTTCGGCGCCCAGTCGAATTGTGGCGTGTTGATCCCCGGCAGGTGGACCATCGACATGTTGATGCCAAGGTCGTCGTGCTCGATCTCGCTGCGGATGCTCTCGAAGAAGCCGCGTATGGCGAATTTCGCCCCGCAATAGGCCGACTGGAGCGGGATGCCCCGGTAGGCGAGGCCGGAGCTGACATTGACGATGCTGCCTCGCCGTCGGGGAGCCATCCGCTTCAGGGCGGCGCGGGTGCCATTTACCTGCCCCAGATACGTCACCTTGGTGATCCGCTCGTACTCCTCGGGCTTGATGTCGAGGAAGGGTGAATAGATCGTCAACATCGCATCGTTGACCCAGACCTCGATTGGGCCAAGCTCGGCTTCCAGGTGGTCCGCCGCCGCCTCCAGGGCCGCCGCGTTACTTACGTCGGCGACGGCATAAGCGGCCTTGGCGGCACCCCGCCGCTCCAGGTCGACCACTGCGTCCTTGAGCCGCTCCTCGCCGCGCGCGATCACCCCGACCCTGCACCCCTTCTGGGCGAAGAGGCGGCCGACGGCACGACCGATCCCGGCGCTGCCTCCGGTGACGACGACGGTGCGGGCGGAACGGCGGGACGGCATCGGGGGCTTCCTCCTGGACGCGGACGAGAAAAAGGGCGGAACGACCCTTTTCAAAAGTCGGACGTCCCCCTTTCGTTCCGTCAGAGGCCAGTGTCGTTACGCTTCGCGTCCGCTGATGCGGGGCCTTTTTTCTCTTTTAGAGCCCGTTTGAGAAGGCTTCCCAAGGCGGCTTTGCGGTGGTTCCTAGGGCGTTGGACCAACGACGCGAGCCGAGGCCCGATGCCGAAGAGGAAGCCGCCAGCGAGGCGGCGCTACGACACCGATTGGACCGACGCGCAGTGGGAGCCGATCGCGCCGATGATCCCGGACGCGCGAGCGGGCGGACGGCCGCGCAAGACGACGTCGCGCGAACTGGTCAACGCGATCCTCTACTTCTTGCGGGCGGGCGCCGCATGACCTGCCGCCGTGGCCGACGGTCTACGACCATCTCCGCCGCTGGCAGGAGGAGGGCGCGTGGCAGCGGGTCCACCGTGCGCTCGTGCTCGCCGACCGGGGGCGATGCGGCCGCGAGGCGCCGCCATCGGCGGCGATCCTCGACCGCCGATCGGTCCGTGCCGCCGAGCAAAAGGGGGCCAAAAGGGCTACGACGCCGGCAAGAAGATCACCGGGCGCAAGCGCCACGTCCCGACCGACACCGATGGCCGGCCCCTCGCGGTCCGCGTCCATGGCGCCGACGTTCAGGACCGCGATGGCGGCAGACTGCCGCTCAAGGGCTCGCGCCAGCGCGACCCCTTCGTCACCCGCGTCTTTGCCGATGGCGGCTGTGCCGGCCGTCTTGTGCAAGGGGCCACCGGCAAGACCGACATCACCCTCGAGATGCTCCGCCGCGGCGCCCCTGCAAAGGGTTTCGAGGCGGTGCCGCGGCGCTGGGTGGTGGAGCGGACCTTCCCCTGGATCTTCAAGAACTGCCGCCTCGCCCGCGACTGTGAGCAGCCCACCGCCGTCGCCGAAACCCTCATCACCATCGCTGCCTCCGCGACCCTGCTACGTCGCTGGACGTAAGGAGACAGGCTTCTCGAACGGGCTCTAAGAGTCCGTTTTAAAACTCATGAAGCTCGTCCGATCCGGCGCAGGAGGATCATGACGGAGGCGGCGTAGAGGAAGGCGGTCGCCGAGGCGATGGTGGCCTCGGCGTCCTTCCAAAGCCGCCGGTTGCGGCTGATCCAGGCAAAGAAGCGTTCCACGACCCATCATCCGCAAAGCGGATGATCCGACCCGAAGGGCTGCGGTTGGCAGACGGCAGAGGGCCTGGGATGGACGGCAAAGCCGCGTTGACCAGGTGTTTTGCGCACGATCTGCACGGCGATGGTGGTAGCCTTGGCAACCCGCTCTCCCTGGCAGGCGGTATCGGCAAATACACGCTCGATGAACGGGAAGGGCTGTCGGGACGCTTGCAGCAGCGGGCCGGCACCGTCACGGTCCTGAACGTTGGCCGGGTGGGTGAACGGCATCAGCGCCCGGCCGTCCGTGTCGACCAGCGCATGGCGCTTGCGTCCCGTCGCCTTCTTGGCCGCGTCATAGCCACGTGGTCCGCCGCTCTCGCAGGTTCGGGCGCTCTGGCTGTCGAGCACCGCCGCGCTCGGGCCGGCCGCGCGCCCTGCTCGCTCGCGGCCGGGCATGAGCAGGGCATGGTTCATGCGCTCCAAGGTGCCCGCAGCCCGCCAGCCTGCAAACCAGCGGTGGACGGTCGAGCGCGGCGGCAGGTCGGACGGCAGCATCCGCCAAGCGATACCGCCGCAAAGCACGTGGAAGATGGCGTTTGCGACCTCGCGCAGCGGCCATGGCCGCGGCCGTCCCCGCCGACATGGCGGCGGCAGGTAAGGCTCGATCAAGCGCCACTCCGCATCTGTCAGATTGAGCAGCCCCCACCGGGTGGTCCG
>JAGRGG010000009.1 GCA_020445645.1 Geminicoccaceae bacterium
ATGGGTTCGGGCGCCCGAACCCATCCGGACAACAGACGAAAAAAGAAAAAAGAAGACCGCGCGTCAGCGCACGCGAAGCGTCACTGCCGTGTTGCAACCGACTCACGATTCCCCTTCCCGCTTCGCGTAACGACTGGCGAGGACGGCGCCCGTGACGTCGTGGGTGAGGGTGTCGCGGGTGACGACGATCCAGGCGCCGCAGCCGAGGCGGTGGCGCCAGAGTTCGTCGATGGGGCCGCGCGGGTTGTCGCGGATGAAGACGAAGTCGTGCCACGCTTCGAGGGGGGCGTCGTCGACCGGGCGTTTAGGGGCGGCGGCGCCGAGATAGGTGAACTCGGCGCTGGAGCGCGGGCCGCAGTGGGGGCAAGGCAGGCGCATGTCGGTCCCGGTCGCTAGTGCAGGTTGGGCTGGGGACCGGCCTGTTCCTCGTCGATGAGGTGGCCGGTCATGGTGCGGTCGAGGCGAAAGGCGGCGTTCAGGGGGTGCGGGGAGCCCGTGGCGATCGTGTGGGCGAAGCACCAGCCGGAGGCCGGCGTCGCCTTGAAGCCGCCGTAGCACCAGCCGGCGTTGAGGTAGAGGTTGTCGATGGGGGTCGTCCCGATGATCGGGCTGCCGTCCATCGACATGTCCATGACCCCGCCCCAGGAGCGGAGCACGCGCAGGCGCGGCAGCCAGGGCAGCAGGGCGGTGCCGGCGGCCATGACGTGCTCGACCAGCGGCAGGTTGCCGCGCTGGGCATACGAGTTGTAGCCGTCGAGGTCGCCGCCGAAGACGAGGCCGCCCTTGTCGGACTGCGAGATGTAGAAGTGGCCGATCCCGTAGGTGACGACGCCGGGGAGAACGGGCTTCAGCCCCTCGCTGACGAACGCCTGGAGGACGTGGCTCTCGATCGGGAGCCGCAGGCCCGCCATGTCGCCGAGGCGGGACGTGTTGCCGGCGACGGCGAGGCCGAGGCGGTCGCAGCCGATGAAGCCCCTCGTGGTCTCGACGCCCTTGACCCGGTTCCCCTCGCGGACGATCCCCGTTACCTCGCAGTGCTGGACGATGTCGACGCCGGCGGCGGAGGCGGCGCGGGCGTAGCCCCAGGCGACGGCGTCGTGGCGGGCGGTGCCGGCGCGGCGCTGGAGAAGGCCGCCCGCGACGGGAAAGCGGCCGTCCTCGGTCTCGATCCCCGGCACGAGGGCCTTCACCCCGTCGGCGTCCAGGAGTTCCGCGTCCTCGCCCATGAGCCGCATCGCGTTGCCGCGCCGCGCGAACTGATCGTACTGGGCGGGGGTATGGCAGAGGTTGAGGACGCCGCGCTGCGAGAACATCACGTTGAAGTTGAGGTCCCGCGACAGCCCTTCCCAGAGCTTGAGCGAGTGGGCGTAGAACGGCTCGTTGCCGGGCAGGCCGTAGTTCGCGCGGACGATCGTCGTGTTGCGGCCGACGTTGCCGAGGCCGATGGGACCCTTCTCCAGGACGGCCACGTCGGTGAGCCCGTGGTTTTTGGCGAGGTAGTGGGCGGTGGCGAGCCCGTGCCCGCCGCCGCCGACGATGATGACGTCGTAGCGGTCCTTGGGGGCCGGATCGCGCCACGCGGGCGCCCAGCCCCGGTTGCCGCGCAGCGCCTCTTGCAGAAGGCCGAACGCCGAGTACCGCACCGTCTCCGTTCTCCCCATGTCCTTGACGTAAGGCTTCTAGCGCCCCGGCGCCGGCCGAGAAACCCCGGATGCGACCCCGCCCGTCGCACGGGCACCCTTGCCAGGACGCAAGATGGCGGGCAACGATATGGGCCGGACACGCCTTCGAGCCCAGCCATGAGAGGTCTTACATGACGCGCCGCCTCGCCCTCGCCGCCTCGGCCCTGTGCCTCGCCGCCTCCCCCGCCCTCGCCCACGACCTCGCCGTGCCGGGCGGCGGGTTCGGCGCCGGGATCGCCCACCCCTTCCTGGGCACCGACCACCTGCTCGCCATGCTCGCCGTCGGCGCCTTCGCCGCGATCGAGGACGGGCGCGCGGTCTGGACGGTGCCCCTCGCCTTCGTCCTCGCCCTCGTCGCGGGCGCGCTCCTGAGCATGGGCGGGGTGCACCTGCCCCTCGTCGAGCCCGGCATCCTCGCCAGCTGCGTGGTCCTGGGCCTGCTCCTCATCGCCTCGAAGCGCTTGCCGGTCGCGCTTGGCATGGGCGTCGTCGCCCTGTTCGGTCTCCTGCACGGCCACGCCCACGGCTTGGAACTGCCCGTTGCCGCCTCGCCGGTCCTCTACATGGCGGGCTTCACCGGCGCCAGCGTCATCCTCCACGTCGTCGGCGTCGGCCTCGGCGCGACGGCGAAGCGGCTCCCGGCGCTGCGCTTGGCACAGGTCGGCGGGCTCGCCATCGCGGCGTTCGGGGTCGTCGGGCTGGTGGGGCTTTAGACGCTTCGCGTCCGCTGCGCAGCGGACGCGAAGCGTATTTTGGAGGGCTTGTTTGGGCGCGATCACGATCCGCGACGTCACCCGCCGCTTCGCCGGCGAGGGGCAGGCCGTGCTCGCGCTCGACGGGGTGAGCCTCGACATCGACGAGGGGGCGTTCTTCACCCTTCTCGGGCCGTCGGGGTGCGGCAAGACCACCCTGCTTCGGATCATCGCCGGGTTCGAGCGCCCGGACCGGGGCGCGGTGCGGCTGGACGGGGCCGACCTCGTGGACCTGCCGCCCTGGCGGCGACCGGTCAACACGGTGTTCCAGTCCTACGCCCTGTTTCCGCACATGAGCGTGCTCGGGAACGTCGCGTTCGGGCTGGAGATGCAGGGGGTCGCCGCCGCCCTGCGGGGGGAGCGGGCGAGGGAAGCGCTGCGGCTCGTCCGGCTCGAAGACTTGGCCGGACGGCGTCCGGCGCAGCTTTCGGGGGGGCAGCAGCAGCGGGTGGCGCTGGCCAGGGCGCTGGCCGTGCGGCCGAAGGTGCTGCTCCTCGACGAGCCGCTCTCGGCCCTGGACCTGAAGCTGAGGAAGGAGATGCAGCTCGAGCTGAAGCGGCTGAAGGCGGCGACCGGAATCACCTTCGTCTTCGTCACCCACGATCAGGAGGAGGCGCTGACCATGTCGGATCGGATCGCGGTGATGGAAGGCGGGCACGTCCTCCAGGTGGGCTCGCCGCGCGAGATCTACGAAGAACCCGCGCACCGCTTCGTCGCCGGCTTCATCGGCGAAACCAATTTTCTCGAGGGCGAGGTCGCGGGCGAAGGGGTCGTGCGCCTCAAAGGCGGCGGGCGGATCGCGGCGGCGGGCCTGCCGGCAAGCGGGTCGGTGACGCTCGCCGTCCGGCCGGAGCGGGTGGCGCTCGTGGCGGCGGAAGGGGCGCAGCTTCGGGGGCGGGTGCTCCAGGTGGTCTATATCGGCACCGACAGCACGGTCATGCTCGATACGGGGACGGACGAACCCTTCACCGTCCGGGTGCAGAACCGGGAGGGGGGCTGGCAACCGCCTTCCCCCGGCAGCACGGTCGGCGTCGCCGTGCCGGCGGACGCGGCCAGGGTGGTGGCCGGCTGATGCGGGGGTGGACGCGGGGTCGCGGTCTCCTCGTGCTGCCGGCGGTCCTCGTCCTCCTCGCCTTCACGGTGCTGCCGCTTTGCATCATGGCCTACGTCAGCGTCCTGGAGCGCGGCACCTACGGCGGGGTCGAGTGGGGGCGGCACACCCTCGATGCCTACGTGGCCTTCCTCTTCGAGCGCGACCTCGACGACAGCCTCGTCCTCAACCCGGACTACCTGAAGATCTTCGCGCGCTCGTTCGGCCTCGCCGCGTTCACGACGGCGCTCTGCCTGACGATCGGCCTGCCGACGGCGCTCTACATGGCGACGAGAGCGCCCAAGCGGCGCAACCTCCTCGTCTTCCTGGTGACGATCCCGTTCTGGACCAACCTCCTGGTCCGCACCTACGCCTGGATCCTTCTCCTTCGCAACAACGGGCTGATCGACAAGGGGCTGCACGACCTCGGGCTCGCAAGCGGGCCGCTCGACCTGCTCTACACGCCCTTTGCCATCATGATCGGGCTTACCTACACGTTCCTGCCCTTCATGGTGCTGCCGGTCTACGCCAGCCTCGAGAAGCTCGACTGGCGGCTGGTCGAGGCGGCGATGGACCTGGGCGCCACGCGCGTCACCGCCTTTCGCCGGGTCGTCCTGCCGCTCAGCCTGCCGGGCGTCGTCGCCGGCATGGTCCTCGTCTTCGTTCCCTGCCTCGGCGCCTACGTGGCGCCCGAACTTCTGGGGGGGGCCAAGGTGCTGATGATCGGCAATTTGATCCAGAGCCAGTTCGGGGCGGCGCGCAACTGGCCATTCGGGGCGGCACTCGCCTTCGCGCTCCTCGCCATCGTCCTCCTGGCGATGGCCTTCTACGCGCTGCGCTTCGGGGCGGCGCCGGGCGAGGAGAAGGGGCGATGACCGATGCCCATGCCCTCGTCCCGCGCGGGCTCGGCCCCGTCGCCGTCCTGTTCTTCGCCTTTCTCTACCTGCCGATCCTGATCCTCCTCGTCCTCTCGTTCAACGCCAACGAGCAGGCGACGATCTGGACCGGGTTCAGCACCGCTTGGTACGGGCGCGTCCTCGGCAACGGCGACATCCTGAAGGCGGCCGGGAACTCGCTCACCGTGGCGGCCTCGGCGTCGCTGATGGGTACGGCGCTGGCCCTCCTCGCGGCGCTCGGCCTGAAAGGGCGAAGCTCGAGGCCGCTCATGGCGCTCGTCTCGCTGCCGCTCCTGGTCCCTGAGATCGTGACCGCCGTGGCGTCGCTCCTCCTCTTCGTCCTGATCGGCCTGCCGCTCGGCCTTGCCACCGTGGTCCTTGCCCATACGGTGTTCTGCATCCCCTTCGCGTTCCTGCCGATCCGCGCCCGGCTCCAGGGCATGGACCCGCTCCTCGGCGACGCCGCGCACGACCTCTACGCGACCCCGCTCCGGGCGTTCCTCCGCGTCACCCTGCCGCTCCTCTGGCCCGGCATCCTGTCGGGGCTCATGCTGGCCTTCATCATCTCGCTCGACGACTTCGTCATCACCTACTTCGTCGCCGGTGCTGGCGCCACGACGCTGCCCGTCTACATCTTCGGCATGATCCGGATCGGCGTCACGCCCGAGGTCAACGCGGTTTCGGCGATGATGCTCGTCGTCTCGATCGCGTTCGTGACGCTTTCATGGATCGTGGCGCGGCGCGGTTCAGCCTGACACGAGCTCGCGGGCTTCGAGGCCTTGCAGGTCGTGCTCGGCCGTCTCGATCAGGGCGGGCAGGAGGCGCGGCGGCACGGGCCTGCCGAAGCGGTAGCCCTGCACCCCGTCGCAGCGGAGGGCTTGCAGGGTCTCGACCTCGGCCTCGGTCTCGACCCCCTCGGCCACCAGCTTGAGCCCGAGGCCGTGGCCGAGCCCGACCATGCCTTCGAGCAGAGCGCGCTTGGTCGGGTCCGAATCACAGCCGGCGACGAACCCCCGGTCGATCTTCAGCTCGTCGAAGGGCAGGTCGCGCAGGTAGGCGAGCGACGAGTAGCCGGTGCCGAAATCGTCGATCGCCATGCGCACCCCCATGCGGTCCAGTTCGGCGATGCTCTCGATCGCCCGCAGGCGGCTGCGGTCGACGAGGAGGCTTTCGGTGAGTTCGAGGCAGAGCTGCGAGGGCTCGAGGCCGCTCTCGGCCAGGGCCGCCTCGACCTCGGCGACCATGTCCATCTGCCAGAACTGGGTCGCCGAGACGTTGACGCTGACGCGAAGGTCGGGGCGACCTGCCATGAACCGGGCCGCCTCGCGGCAGGCGCGGCGGAGCACCCAGACTCCAAGCTCGCCGATGAGCGACGAACTCTCGGCGACGGGGATGAAGGTCGAGGGCGGCACGGCGCCGCGGGTCGGGTGGGTCCAGCGCAGCAGCGCCTCGCAGCCGGTGACGACCCGCCGCCGCAGGCAGACCTGCGGCTGGTAGTGCAGTTCGAGCAGGTCGCCCTCGAGCGCGGCGCGCAGGTCCTGCGTCAGGCTCAGGCGGTCGCGGGTCGTCTCGTACATCTCGGCGTCGAAGAAGCAGTAGCCGTCGCGCCCCTCGGCCTTGACCCGGTAGAGGGCGAGGTCCGCGTTGCGGCTCAGGGTTTCGAGATCGTGGCCGTCGCCGGGGCCGATCGCGGCGCCGATGCTGAGCTTGACCCACAATTCGACCCCATCCAGGTGCACGGGCTCGAGCGTGGCGGCGCGCAGGCGCTCGATCACCAGGATCACGTCGCCCGCGTCCTTCACGTCGGGCAGGAAAAGGGCGAACTCGTCGCCGCCGAGGCGGGCCAGCATGTCGCGGGGGCGCACGCAGCCCATCATGATCTTGGCGAGCGCCACCAGCAGGTCGTCGCCGACGGTGTGGCCGAGCGTGTCGTTGACTTCCTTGAAGTGGTCGAGGTCGAGCAGGATCAGCGCGGCCTGCCCCCCGGACTCGGCGATCTCCCGCAGCCCGCGCCTGACCTCGCGCTGGAACAGGGCGCGGTTGGCGAGCCCGGTCAAGGGGTCGTAGTAGGCGAGGTGCCGCAACTGGGCCTCGTGGCGCCTGCGCTCGGTCGTGTCCTGCACGACGGCGAAGATGTCGGTGCCGACGCCGTCCTCGGGCCGGTCGGGCCGCACCGTGACGCTCAAGGAACGCGGGCGGCCTTTCGGGTCGACGACGCGGTACTCGGCCTCGAACCCCTCGCGCCCGCTGCGGCTCGCCGCGACGGCGGCGAGGAGCGACGCACGGTCGCCGGGATCGGCCCGGCGGAGCAGGTCGTCCAAGGTTCGCGGGTCCGCCTCGGCCGCGAGGCCGTGGAGTTGCGCGACCACGCCGCCGAGGTGGAGGGTGTCGTCCTCGGCCAGCCGCCACGTGCCCAGATTGGCGACGCGCTGCGCCTGGTCGAGTTCCAGGCCGCGGCGACGCAGGGCCGTCACGTCGAGCGCGATCGTGAAGACCCTGCCGTCGGGCAGGGTCATCTTCGTGACGCGCATCCATTTATTGCCGGGGAAGAGCCGTTCGTGCGCCAAGCGGTCGTCCCTGCGGTGCCCCTGCATCCGATCGGCGAGGGCGGCGGCTTCCTGTTCGGGCGTCAGGTCGCACGCAAGGCTGTAGCGCATGAAGTCGACGTAGCGGGGCCTATGGCCGAGGTCACGGAAGGCCTGCGGATGGAGTTGCCGGTAGGCCTCGTTGCTGGCGACGAGCCGGTCGTCGGCGCCCCACAGCACGTAGGCGCCCGGCAGGTTCATCAGGGCGTAATGCAGCGAGTGGCACTCAAGCACGAGGCGACGCAGGCGCCACGCCAGCGGCAGGGCACCGGCGAGGAGGCCGACGAGCGATGCCAGGACGAGTTGCGACGAGTGATCCAAAACAGACTGTCCGTGCCGGAATGGGGCGTACCAAGCCGTTGTACGGGCACGATGGTGAACAAACCCCTAACGCCGGCCGGACGAAGGCGCTTCCCTTGCGCGAAGCCGGGGCTTGCGCTTTTCTCTTGCGAACAGTCCAACGGAAGGAAGCCCGACGATGAGAACCCTCAAGGCGGCCCTGCTCGGCGGCGCCCTTCTTCTTGCGGCAGGCCAAGCCAGGGCCGAGGGCGACCTCTTCCTCTACAACTGGTCGAACTACATCCCGCCTGAGCTTCTGGCACGGTTCGAGAAGGAGAGCGGGATCAAGGTCACGCTCGACGTGTACGATTCGAACGAGACGATGGTGGCGAAGCTCCAGGCGGGGGCCGGCGGCTACGACGTGGTACTGCCGTCGACCTACATGATCAAGCCGATGGTCGCGCAGGGGCTCCTGGAGGAGATCGACGCGGCGTCGCTGCCGAACTTCAAGAACGTGAAGGAAACGTTCAGGAAGCAGCCCTTCGACCCCGACAACGCCTACACCGCCCCCTATCTTTGGGGCACGACGGGCTACTCCTACGACAGCGCCCGCGTGCCGGGCGGCAGCCTGCCCGAGAGCTGGGCGCCGTTCTTCGAGCCGCCGCCGGAGCTGGACAAGCAGGTCGCGGCGATGAACGACGAGGTCGAGGTTTGGAACGCCGCCGCCTACTACCTCGGGATCGACAAGTGCACCGCCGACAAGGCGGAGGCGCAGAAGATCCTCGACCTCCTGGAAGCGCAAAAGCCCCACCTCGCCATGTACCAGTCGGACGGCACGATCGACCGGATGGCGGCCAAGGAGGTCATCATGCACCAGCAATGGAACGGTGCCGCGCACCGGACGAAGGAGAAGCTGCCCAGCGTCGTCTACGTCTACCCGAAGGAGGGCCTCACCCTTTGGGGCGACAACTTCGCCGTGCCGAAGGGGGCGCCCCACCTGGAGAACGCGAAGACCTTCATCAACTGGATGATGGACCCGAAGAACATCGCCGAAGCGAGCAACTTCGCCGGCTACAACAACGCGATCGAGGGTTCGGAAGACTTCCTGGACCCCGCGTTCAAGGACGATCCGGCCATGAGCCTACCCGAAGGCTACGAGGACCGGCTGCGGCCGACCGAGGACTGCTCGAACGAATCCCGCGAGCTGCGCAACCGCGTCTGGACCCGGCTGAAGTCGTGAGCGCCCCCGACCTGACGCTGGCGCTCCTGGCCCTCAACATGGGGTACGCCCCCCGGTCGATGGCGGAGGTGCGGGATACGGTCGCGGACGCCCTCGTCCGCGCCGGAGATCAGGGGGCGTCGCTCCTCGCCTTGCCCGAATACTGGTGCGAGGCGTGGCTGCCGATGGCGCCGCGGGGGCTCGCCGAGACCGAGGAGATCCCCTGGATGGCCGAGCGGGCGGACGACCTGCTGCCCGGCCTCGCCGACCTCGCCCGCGAGGCCGGGGTGGCCCTCCTTGCCGGGACGGTGCCGGTGGCGGCGGGGGGCGGGCGCTACCGCAACCGGGCGCACCTGTTCCTGCCGGATAAGCGCGTCCTGATCCAGGATAAGCTGTCGCTGACCCCGGACGAGCGCGATCCGGAGTCCTGGAACCTGGAGCCGGGGACGCGGCTCGACGTCGTGACGTGGCGGGGGCTTCGGATCGCCGTCGTGATCTGCCTCGACGTCGAGCAGCCGTCGCTCGCGGCGCGGCTCCAGGGTCTCGACCTCGACCTCGTCCTCGTGCCGACCGACACGGGGCGGCCGTCCGGGCACGGGCGGGTGTTCGGCTGCGCCAGGGCCAGGGCGGTGGAATTGATGGCGGCGGTGGCGCCGGTCGGGGGGGTCGGACCGATCCCGCTCGATCCGCCCCGGCCGAACCACTCGGCGGCGGCCGTCTACGTGCCCTGCGAGATGGGCATCGCGGGCGGGACGGGCGTCGTCGCCGAGGCGGCGGGGTCGGACGCGAGCGAGGGCTTGGGCACGATGCTGGTCGCCCGCGACGTGCCGTTCGGGGCGGTGCGGGCGATGCGGCGGGAGGGCGAGGCGGAAGTCTGGTGCGGCGCCTGGGACGCGGGGCGGATCACGATCGGCGAGGTCGCCTGATGCGGACGGTCTACAGCGACAGGCACCGGCTCCAGGACGGCAAGGCGGAGCTGGTCGACGGCAGGCTGCTCCCCTGCTTCGAGACGCCAAGAAGGGCCGACCTGATCCTGGCCGAGGTGAAGGCGCGGGGCTTGGGCGAGGTGATCGGGCCGGAGGCGTTCGGCAAGGAGCCCCTCGCCCGCGTCCACGACCCCCGCTACCTCGCCTTCCTGGAGACGGCCTGGGACGAGTGGGTCGCGGCGCACGGGGATCACGACGCGCTGCCCCTGGTCTGGGCGATCCGGGGGCACCGGAACCGGGAGCCCGGGACGATCGGCGGGCGCCTCTCCTACTTCTCGATGGACGCGGGCACGCCGATCACCGCCGGCACCTGGAAGGCGGCGACGGCGTCGGCCGACGTGGCGCTGACGGGGGCGAAGCTGGTCGCGGGCGGCGAAGGGGCCGCCTTCTCCCTGTGCCGCCCGCCGGGGCACCACAGCGGGCCGGACTATCTCGGCGGCTATTGCTTTCTCAACAACGCCGCGATCGCCGCCCAATGGCTGCGTGATCAAGGTGCTGCGCGGGTCGCCGTTCTGGACATCGACTACCACCACGGCAACGGCACGCAGATCGTCTTCTACGGGCGCGCCGACGTGCTCTTCCTCTCGATCCACGCGGACCCGGCGGAGGAGTACCCGCACTTCCTGGGCTACGCCGACGAGACGGGGACGGGGGCGGGCGAAGGGTTCACCCGCAACTACCCCCTCCCCTGGGGCACGGGGTTCGACCGCTGGTCCGGGGCGCTGGACGACGCGCTGGCCGCCGTGCGGGCCTACGCCCCGGACGCCGTCGTCGTGTCGCTCGGGGTCGACGCCTTCAAGGACGACCCGATCTCGAGGTTCACGCTGGAGAGCGCCGACTTCACGACGGCGGGGCGGCGGATCGGCGCCCTGAACCTCCCCACCCTCTTCGTCATGGAGGGCGGCTACGCGATCGGGCCGATCGGGGTCAACGCCGTCAACGTGCTGGCGGGGTTCGAGGACGCGCGGGGCCGCTGACGGGGCGTCGCGCGCCTTGGGGCATCAAATGGTACTTGCACCCTGGATCGCCGCTCTTCTACCAGAGGGCGACGACGTGCTAATTCACCTCGAAGGCGGGGCCGCCGGCCCGGACCCTCGGAATGGAGAACCATCATGACCTTCCACGATCTACGCCGCCGATTCGTCACCGGTTGCGGCGTGCTGGGCCTCGGCCTGCTCGTCGCCGGGTCCCCCAGGGCGCAGTCGGACGACAAGCTGGTGGTCTACTTCGACACGGGCAGCTCGACGGTCACGGGCGAGGGCGACGACGTGCTCGACCAGGCCGTGCGCCTGTACCGCGAGGGGTCGCCCATCGTGATGATCTCGGCGGGCGGCACCGACACGGTCGGGTCGGCCGAATCCAACCTGAAGCTCTCGGTCGACCGCGCGGACGCGGTCGTGCGCGGCCTCGTCGCGCGCGGCATCCCGGTCGGGCGCCTCCAGGTCGCGGGCCGCGGCGAGACCGAGCTTGCCGTCAAGACCGAGGACGGGGTGCCCGAGCGCCGCAACCGCAGCGTCGAGATCACGTGGCGCTAGGGGCGCGCGCGTGGCGGCCGCGACCCGCCCGAGCCGCTTGGCGGCGCTCGCGCTCGCGCTGATCGCCGCCTCGACGGGCGCGGCCGCCGCGACGCTGCAGGAGGCGCAGCGGGCCTTCGACCACGGCGATTTCGGCCGCGCGCGGACGGTCTGGCGCGACCTCGCCGCGGGGGGCGCGGCCGAGGCGGCGTTCCGGCTCGGCCTCGCCGACGACCTCGGCCAGGGCGGGCCGCCCGACCCCGCCGGGGCGTTCCGCTGGTACCTGGAGGCCACCCGCCTGGGCCACGCGACGGCGCAGTTCAACGTCGGGGTGATGCTCGACGCCGGGACCGGCACGCCGTCGAGCCCGTTGGCCGCGGCGGTCTGGTACGCCCGCGCCGCCGCCAAGGGCTACGCGCGCGCGCAATACAACCTCGCTTTGCTCTACGCCGAGGGCGACGGCCTGCTGCCGCGCAACGTCGCCCTCGCCCGCGCCTGGATGCGGCTTGCCGCGGGGTCGCTGCCCGCCGCCGAGGGGCACCTCGCGGGGCTCGATGCCTCGGCCGCGGACGCGGCCGCCGGGGCGTTGAGCGCGCCCCTGCCGCTCGCCACGGCGACGACGCCCGCGGCGCGGGACGGCGCCGTGCGCGACGCCGAGATCGTCTGGACCGCCCCGGAGCAGCCGCCGGGGACGCGCTTCTTCGTCGAACTGGTCGACCTCTTCCGGAAGGGCTTCGACCACGCCGAATACCTCGACGTCTCCGCCGCCGCGGTCGGGCTGCCGGCGCCCGGGCGCTACGCGTGGCGCGTCCTCACGGTCGACCCGGCGGGGCACCGCTACAGGGCCTCGCCCTGGTGGTCGTTCGCCTCCGACGCCGCGGCCGACGCCGCGCCCGACGAGGACGGGCCGCCGCCGCCGCGGGGACGGGTCAAGCTTCGGTTCGGGTCCGCCGACGCGAAGGCGAAGTCCTTCGCCGCCGAACTGGCCGGCGACTTCGCCCGCAGCGGCTTCCTCGTCGACGCCCGGACCGCCGGGGTCGAGCGGTTCGCGCGGAGCGGGGTGAGCTACTTCTTCGACGACGACGCGCCGCTCGCGCGCGACGTGGCCAGGGTCCTGCCCGCCCTGGAGGCCGACGACGCGGTCCTGGCGCCCCCGCCCGACGTATCGCAGCCGCCGGGGGTGGTGGAGGTCCGCCTCAGCGGGGGGGCGGCGTCGTGAGGTTGATAGGGTACGTGTCCCTGTTTCCTCTAGAGTTAACGAAACCTAATGTTTAAAGTCACTTATTCTTTCTTATTGTAACTAAGCTTTTAGACCTTCAACAACATCTATTTTTTTGAAACCAAAAATCATCCAAGGAGTTATATTAGCGACAGAAGATAGTAGACTCCAAAAATTACTATCTTTACCTATTAAACTTCCAAACAATATTAATGGGAACAGAAAGCAAACAAATATCGCAGAATATTTAGTTGTATTTTCAGCTAAATGCTGATCACCGTAATTTTTACATATCCATTGACAAATAAGAACTGCAAGAACACCTTGGACTGCCGCAAGGATAACTCCTCCAGGCGCATCATAGGGTGCATTAATTTGCATAAAACCTTCCACAACAATATATCCACTTATATTGCCTCCCATATTTCCTGCAAAGAAGCTTCCAAGCCCAATAAAAAATCGTTTCATGGTCGTTCTCCGATGCGTGTAATTTTTCTACTCCTGATTGAAATTCGCTGTCAACACCCTAAAAAAACAGTGAAATTATGTATTATTGTGATCCTTACTGCTCTGCTGTCGCCCAAGGTTCACAAGGCTTGATAGAAAGAAATTTGTTGCAGCAAAGATTCTATGACTTCCGCTGCCTGTTTCATCTCTGGCTGCCTAGGTTCGGCTGAGATAGGAATTTTCCCTTGAATGAAAGAGAGATGGCCGCAGCGAGGATAGGGAGCACCTTAAGTGGCCCCCTCGTCCTCGTCGTCGACCACGCGAGCAACCGCCTGCCGAGGCGCTACGGCACGCTCGGGCTCTCGGCCTCGGACCTGGAGCGGCACATCGCCTGGGACCCCGGCGCTCTCCCCGTGGCGCTGCTTCTGGCCGCGCGGTTCGGGAGCCCCGTCGTCCACGGCACGGTGTCGCGGCTGGTCATCGACCCGAACCGGCCGCCGGGGGATCCGGGGTCGATCCTGACCCTCAGCGAGACGACGCCGATACCGGGCAACGAAGGGCTGGACGAGGCGGAGCGGCGGCGGCGGGTGGACGGGGTCTATACGCCGTTCCACACGGCGCTGGAGCGGGTGCTGGAGGCGCGGCGGGTCCGGGGGGTGGCGACGGCGCTGGTGGCGGTGCACAGCTTCAACCCGGCCTATCGGGGAGTGGCACGGCCGTGGCACGTCGGGGTGATCTACGATCGGGACGCGCGGCTGGGTCGGGGGCTGATCGAGGGGTTGCGAAAGGTGCAGGGGCTCGTCGTGGGGGAGAACGAGCCGTACCGGCCGGGGGACGGGGTCTACCACACGGTGGGGCGGCACGGCGAGGGGAACGGGCTGCCGTGCGCGATGATCGAAGTCAGGAACGACCTGATCCTGGATCATGCGGGTCAGGCACGGTGGGGGAATATGCTTGCGACGGCGCTTGACGGCTGCCTCGGGGCGGTGCTCGAAGGGTGAAGGGCACGAGAACCCGGAACCGGAGAGAAGCGCATGGCCGAGCCAAATCGCAGCGTCCAGTACAAGCGGGTCGACGCGGGGTACTTCGAGAAGCGCGGGCTGAAGCGCTACGCGGGGGTGTGGTCGCTCTGGGCGCTCGGCGTCGGCGCGGTGATCTCGGGGCACTTCTCGGGCTGGAACCTCGGGCTCGCGGTCGGCGGCTGGGGGGGGATGCTGATCGCCACCGTCCTCATCATGGTGATGTATCTCGGCCTTACCTTCTCGATCGCCGAGATGGGGCCGGCCCTTCCCCACACGGGGGCGGCCTACTCGTTCGCCCGGACGGCGATGGGGCCGTGGGGGGGGTTCCTCACAGGGCTCGCGGAGAACGTCGAGTACGTGCTGACGCCCGCCGTCATCGTCTTCTTCATCAGCTCGTACATGGGGAGCATCTTCGGCACGCCGGAGGCGGTGCTGCCCTTGTGGTGGATCGCCTTCTACGCGCTGTTCCTCTGGCTCAACATCACCGGGGTCGAACTGTCGTTCAGGGTAACGCTGGTCGTGACGCTCCTCGCCCTCGCCTGCCTCGTCGTCTTCTGGCTGTCGGCGTTCCCGAACGTCGACTTCGCCCGCTGGGCGCTCGACATCGGCCCGGACGGGGCGGAACTCCCGGAGGGGAACGGGCCGTTCCTGCCGTTCGGGATCGGCGGCGCGCTCGCGGCCATGCCGTTCGCGGTGTGGCTGTTCCTGGCGATCGAGCAGCTGCCGCTCGCGGCGGAAGAGTCGGTGAGCCCGGAGACCGACATGCCGCGCGGCATCCTCCTCGGGATGCTCACCCTCGTCGTCTCGGCGTTCATGATCCTGTTTCTCAACCCGAGCGTCGTCGGGGTCGGGTCGTTCGCGCTCGGCCAATCGGGGGAACCGCTCCTCGACGGCTTCACCGCGATCTACGGCGCCGGGATCGCCAGGATCCTGGCGCTGGTCGCCGTCGTCGGGCTCATCGCCTCGTTCCACACGATCATCTTCGCCAAGGGGCGGCAGATCTACTCGCTGGCGCGTGCCGGCTACTTCCCGCCGGGGCTCTCCGTCACCCACGACACCCGCAAGACGCCGCACACGGCGATGATCGGGGGATCGCTCGTGGCGCTCGCCGTCATGCTGGTCATCTGGTTCACGACGGGCACGGAGCGGGGCTCGGCGATCATCGGCGGGACGCTCCTCAACATGGCCGTGTTCGGGGCGATGTGCTCCTACATCATGCAGGCGGTCTCGTTCATCCTCCTTCGGAAGAACCACGCGCACATGCACCGGCCGTTCCGGAGCCCCCTGGGGGTGGCGGGCGCCTACGCCACGATCGTGCTCGCGGTCATCACGCTCCTGTTCCAGCTCTCCGACCCGACCTACCGGGTCGGCGTGCTCGGGGTCGCGGCGTGGTTCGCGGTGCTCACGCTCTACTTCGCCCTCGTCGGGCGCCACCGGCTGATCCTCTCGCCGGAGGAGGAGTTCGCGCTCCAGCAGAAGGAGAGGGCGGCGGGCGTCCGCGTCGCCTGACAGGAAAGGGGCCGGGCGGGACGCGCCCGGCCTCGCCTCGCATACAGGGGAGCGGCATGGCCGGCAACCTCGGGCTCGACGATCTGAAGAAGGCGGTGGCGGACGAGGGCATCGACACGGTGCTCGTCTGCATGGTCGACCTCCAGGGGCGGCTGATCGGCAAGCGGTTCCACGCCCGGTTCTTCCTGGAGGGCGGGCTGGAGGAGTCGCACGGCTGCGACTACCTGCTCGCCAACGACCTGGAGATGGAGCCCGTGCCGGGCTACGCCGCCGCCAACTGGACGAAGGGCTACGGCGACTTCGTCATGCGGCCGGACCTGTCCACGCTCCGCCGCGTTCCCTGGCTGGAGGCGACGGCCTTGGTGCTCTGCGACGTGGTCGACCACCACGGGGACGACGTGCCGCACGGCCCGCGCGGGATCCTGAAGCGCCAGATCGAGCGGCTGAAGGGGCGCGGGATGCGGGCGTTCTGCGCGACGGAGCTTGAATTCTATCTCTTCGACGACGGCTACCGCGCGGCCTTCGACAAGGGCTACCGGGGCTTGACGACGGCGGGGTACTACATCGAGGACTACCACATTCTCCAGACCTCGAAGGAGGAAGGGGTGATGCGGGCGATCAGGAACGGGCTCGTGGGGGCGGGCATCCCGATCGAGACCTCGAAGGGCGAGTGGGGGCCGGGGCAGGAGGAGGTCAACGTCCGCTACGGGGACGCCTTGGAGACGGCGGATCGGCACGCGGTCATGAAGAACGGGATCAAGGAGATCGCCCACCTGCACGGAAAGGCCGTGACCTTCATGGCGAAGTGGGACGGGGATCTGGCGGGCTCGTCGTCGCACGTCCACCTGTCCCTCTGGGACGAGGCGGGGAAGACGCCGCTCTTTTTGGACAAGGGCGCCCCGGACGGGATGTCGGGGCTCATGCGCGGCTTCGTCGCCGGGATGCTGAAGCATTCGAGCGAGACGACGCTGCTGCTGGCGCCCTACGTCAACTCGTACAAGCGCTTCCAGGCCGGCACCTTCGCGCCGACGCGGGCGGTGTGGTCGAAGGACAACCGCACGGCGGGCTACCGCCTTTGCGCGGAAGGGACGAAGGCGCAGCGGATCGAGTGCCGGATCGGCGGGGCCGACCTCAACCCCTACGTGGCCCTGGCCGGGCTGATCGCCGCCGGGCTCGCCGGGGTCGACGCGGGGCTGTCCCTGCCGCCCGCCTTCACGGGCGACGCCTACGTCGGGGCGGATCTCCCGGAGGTGCCGAAGACGCTGCGCGACGCGACGGCGGCCTTCGATGGGTCGGCGATGCTGCGGGGCGCGTTCGGCGACGGCGTCGTCGACCATCTCGTCCACGCGGCCGAGTGGGAGCAGGGCGAGTTCGACCGCCGCGTCACCGACTGGGAAGTGAAGCGCGGCTTCGAGCGCGCCTGATGGAGAGGGCATCCCCGATGGAAAGGATGGCGGCGGGCGGGGCGATCCGGATCGTCTCCCCGGTCGACGGGCGGGTCTACGCCGAGCGCGGGCTTTTGGACGGGAACGCGCTCGAATGGGCGGTGGCCCTCGCCCGCGCCGCCCAGCCGGCGTGGCGGCACCGGCCAATCAGCGAGCGGGCGGCGATCTGTTCCGCCGCCGTCGACGCGATGCTCGCCATGACGGGCGAGATCGTGCCCGAACTCGCGTGGCAGATGGGGCGGCCCGTAGGCGCCGGCGGCGGGGAGATGAAGGGGTTCGAGGAGCGGGCACGGCACATGATCGCCGTCGCCGAAGCGGCGCTGGCGCCGATCGAGCCGCAGGCGAAGGCGGGCTTCCGCCGCTACGTCGTCCGCGAGCCCTTGGGGGTCGTCCTCGTCGTCGCGCCCTGGAACTACCCCTACCTCACGGCCGTGAACGCGGTGATCCCGGCGCTCATGGCGGGCAACGCCGTGCTCCTGAAGCCGGCCTCGCAGACGTTCCTCACGGGGGACCGCTTCAAGGCGGCGTTCGAGCGGGCGGGGCTGCCGGAGGGGCTGTTCCAGCCCCTGGCGCTCGACCACGGCATGACCGAGCGGCTGATCGCGTCGGGACGGGTCGACCACGTGGGCTTCACGGGCTCGGTCGATGGCGGGCGCAGGATCGAGGCGGCGGCGTCCGGCACGTTCAAGGGGGTCGGGCTCGAACTCGGCGGCAAGGACCCGGCCTACGTGCGGGCCGACGCCGACCTCGCCCTCGCGGTCGAGGGGCTCGTCGACGGCGCGTTCTTCAACGCGGGGCAGAGCTGCTGCGCCATCGAGCGGATCTACGTCGACCGGGCGGTGTTCGAGCCCTTCATCGGGGCGTTCGTGGAGGCGACGAAGGGCCACGTGCTCGGCTCGCCGCTCGACGAGGCGACGACGCTGGGGCCGATGGTCCGGGCCTCCGCCGCCGACTTCGTGCGCGGGCAGGTCGCGGAGGCGGTGGCGGCCGGGGCCAGAGCGCTGATCGACCCGAAGGGGTTCCCGGCCGACGCGGCGGGTTCTCCTTACATGGCGCCGCAGGTGCTGATCGATGTGGACCACGACATGCGGGTGATGAAGGAGGAGAGCTTCGGCCCCGTCGTCGGGATCATGCCGGTAGCGGACGAGGCGGAGGCGGTGGCGCTCATGAACGACAGCCCCTACGGGCTCACGGCCTCGGTCTGGACGACGGACCTGGAGGCGGCGGAGCGGATCGGGGCGGCGCTCGACACAGGCACCGTGTTCATGAACCGCTGCGACTACCTCGACCCCGGTCTCGCCTGGACGGGGACGAAGGACTCGGGCCGGGGGGCGACGCTCTCCGTCGTCGGCTACGCGCACCTCACCCGGCCGAAATCGTTCCACCTCCGCCACGGAGCGACGCCTTGACCACGCTTCGCGCCGACTGGAGCTACCCCACGTCGATCCGCTTCGGCGCGGGGCGGGTCGCCGAGGTCGCGGACGCCGCGCGGACGGCCGGGATCCGCCGCCCCCTCGTCGTCACCGACCCCGGGATCGCCGCCCTGCCGATGGCGAGGCGGGTCATGGACCTCTTGCGGGCGGGCGGGGTCGAGGGCGTCCTGTTCGACGGGGTGCGCCCGAACCCGGTCGAGGCCAACCTCGCGGACGGCATCGCCGCCTACCGCGACGGGGGGCACGACGGGGTCGTGGCGCTGGGCGGGGGATCGGCGCTCGACGTGGGCAAGCTGATCGCCTTTCAGCAGGGGCAGACGCGGCCCGTGTTCGACTTCGAGGACGTGGGCGACCGGTGGACCAGGGCGGACGCCGCGCGGATCGCCCCCGTCGTCGCCGTGCCGACGACGGCGGGGACGGGGTCGGAGGTCGGCCGGGCGGCGGTGCTGACGGACGGCGCCACCCGCACGAAGAGGGTGATCTTCCACCCGCTGATGCTGCCGAAGGCCGTGATCTGCGACCCTGAACTCACGGCGGGGATGCCGCCGAAGATCACGGCCGGCACCGGCATGGACGCGCTCGCGCACTGCCTCGAAGCCTACTGCGCGCCCGCCTACCACCCGATGGGGGACGGCATCGCCGTCGAGGGGATGCGGCTCGTGAAGGGCGCCCTGCCCCGCGCCTTCCGCGACGGCGCGGATATCGAAGCCAGGGCGCACGTGATGAGCGCCGCCCTCATGGGCGCCGTCGCCTTCCAGAAGGGGCTGGGGGCGATCCACAGCCTGTCGCACCCGATCGGCGCCCTGTACGACACGCACCACGGGCTCACCAACGCCGTGTTCATGCCCTACGTGCTCGCCTTCAACCGGGGGGCCGTGGAAGGGAAGATCGAGCGGCTCGCGGCGTGGCTCGGGATCGAAGGCGGCTTCAAGGGCTTCCTCGGCTGGGTGCTGGCTTTGCGCGAGGAACTGGGCGTGCCGCACCGCCTCGGCGGCCTCGTCGAGAAGGTCGATACGAACGCCGTCGCCCGCATGGCCCCGGACGATCCGACGGCGGGCGGCAACCCCGTCCCGCTCGACGCGGCGGGGGCGGGGCGAATTTTGGAGGATGCGATCGAGGGGCGGGTGGGCTGACGCGCTTCGCCAAGGGCCCTTACCGCCAACACCCGAGCAGCGGCCCCTCCCCGCCGTAAAGCGGGTCGGTCGGCGGGATCGGAAGCGCCCCGATCCGCTCCAGCGCCGCCGGGCGTTCGGCAGGGTCGCCCCGGAGCACGTCGTAGTCCTCCTGACCGGGCGGGTAGGCGCCGACGACGGTGAAGGCGGCGTCGGCGTCGAGGCGGCGGTGGCCGGTGCCGGCGGGGAGGAGGAGGAGGTCGCCGGCCGTCACCCGCACGTCCTCGCCCGCCTCGCCGCCGAGGCGGAGGAGGGCGCCGCCGCCGGTGACGACGAGGACCTCGTGCGCGCGGCTGTGGTAGTGGTGGTAGGAAAAGACGCCGTTCGTCCAGGCGCCGCCCCAGCCGTTCCGGCGGAGAAGGGCGATCGCGGCCTCCGGGGTCAGGCCCGCCGCCGGCAGGGCGCCGGCGCAGGCGAGCGCCGGAAAGTCTGGGTTGTTCGGGATGCGGCCGTCGTCGGCGAAGCGCAGCTTCTGGCAACGATCGTCCCGCCACGGGTTCGGTTGCAGGTCCGGCATGTTCCCTCCTTCTCCACGCCTGTCGGAACCGCGTGGGCGGCGCTTCGTTGCTCCGGCGGCACAAGAACGGAGAACGAACGATGACCGACAAGGGCATGAAGCGCGACGCGGACGGCAAGCCGACGGGGCCGGGGCCGCAGGCGAACACGCCGGACAGCGGGTCGCCCGACCCGAAGGAGCGGTTCAGCACGGGGGACGCGGCAGAAGGGGCGAGCGGCGAAGGCTACCTGCGCGACGACATGGGCGACTATGGCACGGAATCAAAAGACGAGTCGCGCGACGATCGTGAGTTGAAGAACAAATAGTTTCGTCGTTCAAGGCTGCAAACGCTCCGCGCCAGCGGGCGCGAAGCGCTTGCGGTCCCAAGCCGGCATTGTCACCGCCGCACCGGCGCGCCATGATGGCTTCCCAGGATCAAGGGGGGTGTTTCAAGCCCCTGAACAAGGGAGGCTCGACATGCGGGTTCTTTTGGGCGCGGCGTTCGCCGTGCTGGCCGGGGCGGGTCTTGCCCGCGCCGAGGTGGCGAGCGGCGACACGTCGGGCAAGCGGATCGCCCTGTCGAACAACTTCGCCGGCAACTCCTGGCGGCAGTCGATGCTCAAGTCCTGGGAGGAGACGGCGTCGAAGGCGGTGAAGGCGGGCATCGTCGCCGAGGCGCCGTCGTTCACGACGGCGGAGAACCAGGCGACCGAGCAGGCGGCGCAGATCCAGAACATGATCCTGGAGGGGTTCGACGCCATCGTCGTCGACGCCGCCTCGCCGACGGCGCTCAACGGCACGATCAAGGAGGCCTGCGACGCCGGGGTCGTCGTCGTCTCGTTCGACGGCATCGTCACCGAGCCCTGCGCGTGGCGGATCGTCATCGACTTCGCGGGCATGGGCGAGGCGCAGGTCGACTATCTGGCGAAGCGGCTGCCCGACGGCGGCAAGCTGCTCGAGATCCGGGGCCTCGCCGGGGTTTCCGTCGACGACGAGATCCATAAAGGGATCGTCGAAGGGGTCGAGAAGCACGAGGGCTTCGAGATCGCGGGCTCGGTCCACGGCGACTGGACGCAGACGGTGGCGCAGCGCGAGGTGGCGGGGCTGCTGCCGACCCTGCCCAAGATCGACGCCGTCGTGACCCAGGGCGGCGACGGCTACGGTGCCGCCCAGGCGTTCAAGGCGGCGGGGCGCGACATGCCGCTCATCATCATGGGCAACCGCTCGGACGAACTCGCGTGGTGGAAGGCGCAGCGGGACCAGAACGGCTACGAGACGATGTCGCTCTCGATCGCCCCCGCCGCCGCCCAGGTCGGGTTCTGGACGGCGCAGCAGATCCTGGCGGGATCCGACGTGCCGAAGGACCTCCTGCTGCCGACGCTGGTGGTCGAGCAGGCCGACCTCGACAAGTGGATCGCGCGCACGCCGGAGGGCGGGGTGACGAACGCCACCTACACCCAGGAATGGACGGCCGAGATGATCGACGCCGTCAAGAACGGCAAGCCCGTTCCGGCGACGCCCTCGGAGTAGCGGCCCTGCCCGCCGGCCCGTTTTTCGCCCGTCTTCAGGGCATCGCCAAGAGCTACGGGCAGGTCCGGGCGCTCGCTGGGATCGACCTCGATCTGGCGCCGGGCGAGGTGGTCGGCCTCGTCGGCCACAACGGCGCCGGCAAGTCCACCTTCGTGGGCATCCTCGCCGGCACGGTGGTCGCGGACGAGGGGTCGATCGAGGCGGCCGGGGTCGTGGGGCACGGCCACGCCCCCTTCCCTGCCGCCTCGGCCGGGGTGCGGACGGTGTTCCAGGAGCTGTCGCTCTGCCCGAACCTCACCGTCGCCGAGAACGCCCGGCTCGTCCACGCCGACCTGCGCGGGTGGGGCTGGCGCCGGGCGGCGGGGCGGCGGATCGCCTCGGCGTTGGACGCCGTGTTCCCCGGCCACGGGATCGACGCGGGCAGCGTCGTCGGCGACCTGTCGCTCGGCCGGCGGCAGACGGTCGAGATCGCCCGCGCCTTCAGCGGGGGGCCGGGTCCGCTCGGCCTCGTCATCCTGGACGAGCCCACTTCGGCGCTCGACGGCCACGCCTCGGGGCAGCTCCTGTCGTGGCTGGACAAGGCGAAGGCAAGGGGGATCGCCGTCGTCCTGGTCTCGCACCGGCTGAACGAGATCCTGGCCGCCGCCGACCGCGTCGTCGTCATGCGCGACGGGCGGATCGTCGCCGACGAAAGGGCCGAGGGCGTGAGCCGCGAGCGCCTCGTCGCCCTCATGGGCCACGTCGCGGGCGGAACGGCGGGCGGGGCGAGGGAGGCCCTGGCGACCGACGCGCCCGTTCTCCTGGAGGGCCGGGAAGCGGCGGGCGGGCACGGGCTGACGCTGCGCGCCGGCGAGGTCGTCGGCCTCGGCGGGCTCGCCGGCCACGGCCAGACCCGCTTTCTCCTCGACGTCCTGGACGGAACGCCCTGGCTGCGGGCGAAGGCGGCCTGCGCCTTCATCGCCGGTGACCGGGCGAACGACGGGGTCTTTCCCTTGTGGTCGATCGTCGACAACGCCGCCGTCGGCGCCTATTCCCGGCTGGGGCGGGGCGGGTTCCTCGGCCCGAAGCGGCTCCGCGACCTCGCCGAGGAATGGCGGAGACGGATCGGCATCCGCACGCCCGACGTGGACGACGGCATCCTCACGCTTTCGGGCGGCAACCAGCAGAAGGTGCTCTTCGCGCGCGCGCTCGCCTCCGACGCCCGGATCCTCCTCATGGACGACCCGATGCGCGGCGTCGACGTGGGGACGAAGCGGGAGGTCCAGGCGCTCGTCCGCGCCGAGGCGGCGAAGGGGCGGGCCTTCTTGTGGTACACGACCGAAACCGAGGAGCTGGCGCAGTGCGACCGCGCCCTCGTCTTCCGGGCGGGGCGGATCGTCGCCGAGCTGCCGGGGGACGCGATTACCGAAGAGGGGGTGATCGAGGCCTCGTTCCGGGACCACGCCGCCGCATGAGCCCCCCGTGAGCACCACCCTCGCCCGACGCCTGCGCGCCCTTCTGCCGGCCATCGCGCTGGCCCTCCTGCTCGGCGCCATCTTCTGGCTCCAGCCGCGCGCCATGAGCTATTTCGGGCTCAACCTCCTCCTCAACCTGTCGATCCCGATCGTCTTCGCCACGCTCTCACAGATGCTCGTGCTCACGATCGGCGACCTCGACCTCGGCATCGGCGGGTTCGTCAGCTTCGTCGCCTGCGTCGCCGTCACGCTGCTCGCCGACAGCCCCGCGTTCGGCGTCCTCGTCCTTGCAGGGGCCGTGCTCGCCTACGCCCTCGTCGGCGCGCTCGTCCAACTGCGCCGCCTGCCGGCCATCGTCGTCACGCTCGGCATGTCGTTCGTCTGGTTCGGCCTCGCCGTCATCGTGCTCCCCTCCCCCGGCGGCACGACCCCGGCGTGGCTCCAGGCGGCGCTGCGGCTGAAGACGCCCCTCGTGCCGCTCCCGATCGTGGTCGCCGCCGCCGTCGCCGCCGTCGCGTGGTTCCTCATGATGCGGACCTCGTTCGGCGCCGTGCTGCGCGGCGCCGGCGGCAACCCGGTCGCCGTCGCGCGCGCCGGCTGGTCGCTGCTCACGATACGCGCCACGCTCTACGCGCTCGCGGGGTGCATGGGGGTCCTGAGCGGCCTGACGCTCGCCGGCCTCAGCACGTCCGCCGACGCCAACATTGCCCTTCGCTACACCCTCCTTTCAATCGCGGGCGCCATCCTGGGCGGCTCGGAGTTCACGGGGGGGCGAGTCTCGCCCGTGGGGGCCGTGCTGGGCGCCCTCGTCATGACCTTGGCCGCCTCGTTCCTCGCCTTTCTCCGCCTCAACCCCGACTGGCAGATCGGGGTGCAGGGCGCCATCCTCATCCTGATCCTCGCTTTGCGCGCCGGGCTCGGCCGGCTGGAGCGGGCGTGAGGTTCCCGTCCGACGCCCGGGATTGGACCTTCGCCTGGGGGGGCGCCGTCGCCGCGTGGCTCGTGACGGTATGGCTCGGCGGTGGTCAGGGGGGGCTCGCCACCCTCGTCGCCGCCCTCAGCTTCTCGGCCTACTTCGTCCTCGTCGCCGTCGGCCAGATGTTCGTCATCGCGAGCGGTCCCGGCAACGTCGACCTGTCGATCCCGGCGACGGTGACGCTCGGCGGGGTCATCGGCATGGGGACGATGGCCGGGGGCGACCTTTCGATCCCGCTCGGCCTCGCGGCGGCGCTCGCCGCCGGGCTCGCCGTCGGGGTCGCCAATTACGGCCTCATCCGAGCGCTCAGCATCCCGCCCATCATCGCCACCCTGTCGTCGAGCTTCATCGTCCAGTCGGTGGCGATCTGGTGGGGCCGGGGGCTGCGGGTCAAGCCGCCCCCCGCGCTCGAAGCCTTCGCCTTCGCCAAGCCGCTGGGCGTCCCGGCCCCGGCCCTCCTCGTCCTCCTCCTCACGCTCGCCGCCGCCGTCCTCCTCCGCCGCACCGTCTACGGCCGCACCGTGCTCGCCACCGGCCAGAACGCGCGCGCGGCCCGGCTCGCCGGGCTCGGCGTCGAGCGGGCGCGCTTTGCCACCTACGCCCTCTCAGGCTGCCTCGCGGCGCTCACGGGCGTCCTCTTCTCCGCCTTTTCCGGCGGCGCCTCCCTCGACATGGGCGCGCAGTTCCTCCTGGCCTCGATCGCCGTCGTCGTCATCGGCGGCACCA